>CAVBRV010000207.1:0-4271 GCA_963597965.1 Paludibacteraceae bacterium
AGTCGCAGAAAAGGGATAGAAGCATCAAGCACAAATCCCATCGGTCGAAATGACGACTTCGATGCTCCCTTTTTCTTCATTACCCCAATGGAGCGATGAACTGCCTACTGCTAACTGTAAATTGCGAACTTTTTAGAAAAGAGTGATACATCCATGAACATTCTTGTAACAGGTGCCAAGGGCATGGTCGGAACAGCCCTGGTAAATAATCTGAAAAATATTCGGGACGGGAAGAATCGGACTCGTCCGAATTTGCATATCGATGAGATTTATGAATATGATATGGCTTCTACACCGGAAGATTTGGATCAGTATTGTGCGAAGGCGGATTTTGTTTTCAATCTTGCTGGGGTCAATCGTCCAAAGAATGAAGAAGATTTCATGAAGGGAAATTTCGGCTTTGCCTCGGATTTATTGAACTGCTTAAAAAAGCATCATAACAAAGCCACGGTGATGCTGGCCTCTTCTTTGCAGGCTACGCTGGCTGGTCGCTTCGGAAATAGTGAATATGGTAGAAGCAAGAAAGCGGGAGAAGATTTATTTTTCTCCTATGCCAAAGAAACGGGTGCCAAGGTGGCAGTGTATCGTTTCCCAAATCTGATGGGACATAGCCGCCCGAAGTATAATAGTGCGGTGAGTACCTTCTGCTGGGCGGTAGCAAATGATGAACCTTTTACTGTGAATGATAGAAGCACGGAACTGGAACTGCTCTACATTGATGACTTGGTAGAAGGCATGTATGATCTGTTGGAAGGAAAAGAACAGCATTGTGAATTTGATGGAGTAGAAACCGTGCTGGATCCCAATGGTCACTTCTGCTGTGTCCCGGTGACACATAAGGTGACACTGGGAGACATTGTAGACTTGCTGCAGAGCTTCAAGGAACAGCCACAGACACTCTTGATGCCGAAGATGCCGGAAGGTTCTTTTGCAAAGAAATTATTTTCCTTATATCTTACCTATTTGCCTACAGAGAAATTCAAGACTGCGTTCAAGATGAATGTGGATGAGAGAGGTTCTTTCACAGAACTGGTTCATACCGAAGATTGTGGACAAGTATCGGTAAATATCAGTCGGCCAGGGATTACCAAAGGCCAGCATTGGCACAATAGCAAGTGGGAAATCTTCATCGTCGTAGCAGGTCATGGTCTCATCCAGGAACGAAATATCAATACTGGGGAAACCGTGGAATTTGAAGTATCTGGGGATAAGATTGAAGCAGTGTACATGATTCCAGGCTGGACGCACAACATCATCAATTTGTCGGAGACGGAGAATTTGGTCACTGTTATGACATGCAACGAAGTATTTGATCCGAATCATCCGGATACGTTTGGAGAACCGGTGTAATTGGTTGGCAGTCTGCAGTAGGCAGTTGGCGGTATTAGTGGTTATAGATTTTGTGTTATGAAGTTTTAAATAGTAATGATAGGCCCATCGGGCATCTCCCCCTTCGGGGGAGAAATAAAAAGAGGGGGTGCATTTCCCTCGGCCGTAAGGCCGGTTGTATGGTTTTATAAATACCTGGTGGTATGAAAATATTTTGAGGTCATACAAACATCGTGATGTAACCACATTATATTTATTAAAACCA
Organism: Paludibacteraceae bacterium; assembly: GCA_963597965.1. Classification (GTDB taxonomy): domain Bacteria; phylum Bacillota; class Negativicutes; order Veillonellales; family Dialisteraceae; genus Dialister. The sequence continues at coordinate 1,595 of CAVBRV010000207.1, forward strand.
TACAACCAGCCTACGGCTGAAAAAATACACCCCCTTTGGTGCCTTCGGCACCACCTTTCCCCCGGAGGGGGCACTGTCCTACGGACCTATCATTACAATTTAATAACGCTATGTTAATCCTTGCCTGCAGCCAACTGCTAACTAAAAAAGTAAGGAGGGAATTTCCATGAGTGATGCTCATGTTTCTTTTAAAGATAACGGTAAATTGAAACTTCTGATTATCGTCGGAACCCGGCCGGAGATTATTCGTCTGGGGGCGGTGATCAAGAAGTGCCGTACTTATTTCGATACGCTCCTGGCTCACACGGGACAGAATTATGATTATAATCTGAATGGTATTTTTTTCCATGACCTGGGGTTGGCTGATCCGGAAATCTACATGAATGCAGTAGGTAAGGACCTTGGCGAAACCATGGGGAATATCATTGCCAAATCCTATGAACTTATGGTAGAACTGAAACCGGATGCAGTACTGGTACTGGGAGATACGAATAGTTGCCTCTCTGTCATTGGAGCGAAACGTCTTCACATTCCGATTTTCCACATGGAAGCAGGCAATCGCTGCAAGGATGAATGCTTGCCAGAAGAAACGAACCGTCGCATCGTGGATATCATCAGTGATGTGAATATGGCGTACTCCGAACACGCTCGTCGCTATTTGGCAGATTGCGGACTACCCAAGGAACGTACTTTTGTGACAGGCTCTCCTATGGCAGAAGTTCTTCATAATAACTTGGCACAGATTGAAGCCAGTGATGTCCATCGAAGACTTGGATTGGAAAAAGGGAAATACATGCTTCTTTCTGCCCATCGCGAAGAGAATATCGATACAGAAAAGAATTTTCTCTCTCTTTTCCAGGCTATCAATCAGTTGGCAGAAAGATATCAGATGCCTATTCTCTACTCTTGCCATCCGAGAAGTAAGAAACGGCTTGAAGCAACTGGCTTTAAACTGAATCCACTGGTGATCCAGCATGAACCACTGGGCTTTCATGATTATAATTGCTTGCAGATGAATGCTTTTGCTGTGATTTCTGACTCTGGTACATTGCCAGAAGAAAGCAGCTTCTTCACATCTGTGGGCCATCCATTCCCCGCTGTTTGCATTCGTACTTCGACAGAACGTCCGGAAGCACTGGATAAAGGCTGCTTTGTACTGGCAGGTATTGATGGGAATTCATTGCTGCAGGCTGTAGATACCGCAGTGGCTATGAATCAGAATGGTGATTATGGTATCCCCGTACCTGATTATGTAGAAGAAAATGTGTCGACGAAAGTGGTCAAGATTATTCAAAGCTATACTGGTGTAGTGAATAAGATGGTGTGGAGAAAGTTCTAAGATAGTTAATGGCTGGTCATTCAGTCACTTTTCAACTCATAAGAAAACAGATTAGCGATTGTTTTTGGTTGTCTGGCCCCCCAACAACTAACAACCAACAACCAAAAACTAATGATAGGAGTACATTTATGAAAGTATTTCAGATCAATACAGTATGTGGCGTAGGAAGTACGGGGCGCATTGCGGTAGATTTATACCATGTGCTCGAAAAAGCAGGGCATCAGTGCTGTATTGCCTATGGAAGAGGTAGTGCACCAGAGGGGATTGATTCCTACAAAATAGAATCCCCAGTTGGCTTCTATTTGCATACTGGATTGTCTAGAATTACAGATAAAGAAGGGTTATACTCCACTGGGGCTACACAAAAATTGATACAAAAAATCAAAGACTATGCCCCGGATATCATTCATTTGCATAACATCCATGGGCATTATCTGAATTATCAAGTTTTGTTTCAATTTTTAGCTGCCTATGACAAGCCGGTTGTCTGGACACTGCACGATTGCTGGGCATTCACTGGACATTGTTCGCATTTCGATTATGTTCGATGTAATAAATGGAAGACCGGCTGCCATGACTGTCCGCAGCTTCGTTCCTATCCCATTTCGTACCTTTGTGATCATAGCAGAGAAAATTACGCTTTGAAAAGGGAACTTTTCACTCAGGTAAAAAAGCTTCATATTGTGACACCATCCCAATGGCTAGCTGATCTTGTGAAACAATCCTTCTTAGGACAGTATGATGTGAGTGTGATTCACAATGGTATCGATATCAATGTCTTCAAGCCTACGCCCAGTGATTTTAGAAAGAAATATCATTTAGAAGACAAGAGGATTATACTTGGCGTAGCGAGTCCTTGGTCTCCGAGAAAAGGTTTTGATGATTTTATCAAGCTATCTCATACGCTGGATGATTCCATGAAAATTGTCATGGTTGGGCTCAATGATAAGCAGCTTAAAGCAATTCCACAAAATATCATTGGAATTAAGAGAACCAATAATGCGAAAGAACTGGCAGAAATTTATACCGCAGCGGACGTATTTTTCAATCCGACATATGAAGATAATTACCCCACAACCAATTTAGAAGCACTGGCCTGTGGGACACCGGTTGTGACCTATCGAACTGGGGGGAGTCCAGAGAGCATCAGTAAAGGAACTGGGGCAATTGTAAAAAAGGGAAACCTTGAAGAATCGGGCAACGAACTAAAGTTGGTTTGTGGTAGAGGAAGAATTTATTTTCAACGAGCTGATTGTGATAAAGAAAAGTTGTTTATAAAATATTTAAATATATATATACTACTGAGTCAATTATAAATTTCTAAGAGAGGTGCTATTG
>CAVBRV010000208.1:0-4185 GCA_963597965.1 Paludibacteraceae bacterium
AAATGATTTGTGTCCCTGAGTGGAGAAATCTCAGTGGCACCAGCGGTAAGGGCTTGATGACAGAATCCCGTTTCTGTCTTTAAGCCCTTACCGCTAGTGCTGAAGAGATTTCTCCACTCAGGGACACAAATCTATTTATTTCTGTATCATCACTTTGCACAAATACGACCGGTCGAAATGACGACTTCGCTGCTACCTTCTTCGTAATTTAGCAAGATTCCTCCTGAAGGGCCCAATGGGCCTTTCAATACCGCTTGATGCCACAATATATCAAGGTAAAGCAGCATTTCTGAAGTGGGAAGTTTAAATACTATTCACTCCCTATTATTATACTAATTTTTTTGTTAAAATGTAATGAATGATTATGATTGCTGGATATTCAAACAACAAACAACTATCAACCAACAACAAGGAGTCTCCCTATGAGTAAAGAAGATAAATTTTTAGAAACATTGCGATCCTTTATGGAACATGTGACCCTCGCCGGCAATGTGTCTGGCAAGGTCGTCAGGGGTGAGCTGGATACGCTAAGCGGCTTGCAGCAGGTGACGCAGCTGAAGCGGGAGTGCCGGAAGCAGAAGAGTGTTTTGGCGGAAAGAATGTACAAAGCCTATAAAGGCCAGGCTGCTTTTGGGGATGCGCAGGAATTGATGCGCAAGGCCTATGAAGCGGTGAATCAGATGAAATATTTACTCCAGTTGCTCGATACGGTGCAGGTGGGAGAGGCGCCGCAGGAATTGAAATCTTTGGCGGAACTGGTAGAAGTGGCTTCGGTGGAAATGAAAAAAATCATGGACTACACCAGGGATGTGAAAAGCAATGCCATGAAAATAGAGGCCCGTTGCCAGCGGATTTATTCCTACGAAGAACGAGGCGATGCTTGCGTGAAAGAGTGCTTGCAATATTTGTATGGACAGAATACCAATCCTATGTATTTGTTGTACTGGAAGGATGTACTATTGGCGCTAGAAGAAATCCTGGATCGTCTGGCAGGGATGGTGCAGCCGTTGCAAGGGGTTCTGTAGCGGTGGTATGGATAGTGGGAGCATGGAGATGAGATGGGCACGTAAATAGTGAGGAGTGAGGAATTAGGAGTGAGGAGTGGTGGTGCGGCGCATCAGATTTATAGGGCGCCGCGAGTTTTTATATATTTGAATCGCGATAAAGCGGTATATGTACTAGCGTTTTACCCCCTTTCACTGAAAGGGGGGCAGGGGGGATAGCTCGCACTAGCGGGATGATATGTTTGATGCGAAGAACGGTATAGGCGTCCAGATTAGCGGATGTGGTGGAATTTGTGCTATTGCAGTTTGAGTAACATTGGTATTCATACCGCAAGAGCAGCCCCCTCTGCCTACGGCATCTCCCCCAATGGGGGCGATAAATACGGTGTAAACTGATTTATGCACAAAGAGGTTTTCATCTCCAGCCGTCATTTCGACCGATCATTTTTGTGCTTGATGATACAAAAGAGTTGAAATGATTTGTGTCCCTAAGTGGAGAAATCTCTTCAGCACTGGCGGTAAGGGCTTACGGACAGAAGAGGATTTCATCGCTATAAAGCCGGAAATAGTGACATGAAACAAATTTATCATTAAGCCCTTACCGCTACTGCTGATGAGATTTCTCCACTCAGGGACACAAATCCATTTATATCACTTTTGTCATTTTGCACCAATACGATCGGTCGAAATGACGGATAGAGATGAAATCATTTTCTTAGCTTAGTGACATTGCCCGACGGGGGAAGATGAGACGCTGGTGCTTCTTACTGTTATTTGCACATTCGAGAAACCTTTAGCACCTTTTAGCACCTTTAGAACCCTGAGAACCCTGAGCAACCTGTAACTGCAATTGTTAGCATTCCTACTTCCTCAAACCCTCCATGCCACAGCATTCCCAAATAACCAACAACAGACAACCAACAACCAATCCTCGCTTTAATTTTTCAAGTTCTCTATTTCCCCTATAGCTTTTTTCTAAAAAACATGCATAATATAGATACATGGAGGAAATGCCATGGGGCGGGGTTTGCCTGCTCGGCTTCATTGATGATTATTTCCCTGATTATCAATTTGGTCGCGAAGAATCATACTCCTCAATGATTCTCTCGCACAAGAAAGCGGCTTGGCCGCTTTTTTTGTTGCTTGAAATGGTTGTTAGTTGTTGGTTGATTGTTGTTTGGAATGTGACAACGGATTTCGTGAATTGTGCTATAATAGGGTACATCTGTAGTAGAAGGTAGTTAGCAGTAGGCAGTTAGCAGTTGGCGGTTATGGAGGTACTAAGGGTACTAAGGGTACTAAAGGTTCTAAAGGTTTCTCGATGAGCTAATGACGCCAGAGATTATTGGCACATTCGAGGAACCTGAGCACCCTTAGAACCTTTAGCAACCTGTAACCTATAGCGGAATCATACCTACTGACGCAAATCCGCAACGAACAACAACGATTTTCAGAAAAGAGGAAATTATGCATATACAGTGGCAGCATCGTTCCTATACATGGAAAGATGGTAAACAGCTGAAATTGGGAGAAACGCCCCTGGTGATGGGGATTCTCAATGTGACGCCCGATTCGTTTTCTGACGGGGGACAGTGGAATACCAATAGCCAAGTGGTGTCTCACACCACCCAGATGATCCAGGAAGGGGCGGACATCATCGATGTGGGGGCAGAATCGACCCGGCCAGGGCATGTGGAATTGACGGCCCAGGAAGAAACGGAGCGGCTCATGCAGTTCTTGCCGGATGTACTATCAGTGAGCATGGTTCCCGTATCGATTGATTCTTATCATTATGAAACCATGGAAAAAGCACTCCAAGCAGGGGCACATATAGTAAACGATATTTGGGGATTCCAGTATGATGATGGCAGCATGGCTCGCGTGTCTGCCGCTTTTGACGTGCCTGTGATTTTGATGCATAACCAAAATGGGACGGAGTACAAAGAAGACATCATCGATTCCATGAAGCATTTCTTTGACAAGTCTTTGGAAATCGCCCTGCAAGCGGGGGTGAAACCGGAACATATCATCCTCGACCCGGGCATTGGCTTTGGGAAAACGGGAGAACAGAATTTGACCGTTTTGTCTCGGTTGGAAGAATTAACCCAAGAATTTCCCTGTCCCTGGCTTCTCGGTGTGAGCCGCAAGCGGTTCATTGGGACCGTGCTAGACTTATCACAGGCATCGGACCGGGATGAAGGTACGGCGGCGGTGAATCTTTGGGGCGTGGAAAAGGGATGTACCATTTTCCGGGTGCATAATGTGAAGGTGACAGCGAGAGAATTGAAGATGTGGGAAATGTTGAGAATAGTTACTTCGAGATGATAGTGACTGGTGACTAGTAGACTGGTAGACTAGTGTTTCCCTAGTCACTAGTCACCAGTCTACTAGTCACTAAAATTATTTTATGAAAAGGAAAATAAACATGGATACAATTAAACTCACTCGCATGGCTTTTTTCGGGTATCATGGAGATGAGCCGGAAGAGACGAAATTGGGACAGCGATTTTACATCGATGTAGAAATGGGATTGGATTTGTCCAAGGTGGGAGAGTCCGATCGATTGGAAGATTCTGTCAATTATGTGGCAGTCTATGAATTGGTGAAGCAAAGAGCCGAAGGTGGGCCTTATAAATTACTGGAACGCTTGGCAGGGATTATCAATGCAGACATCCTCCGTGAATTTCCTCTGGTGGAAGAGGTGGTGACTACGGTGCATAAACCGGGTTCGCCTATTCCGGGGATTCTGGATGATGTGTCGGTCACATTGGGGAAGAAGAGAATTTAGTTAGCAGTAGGCAGTTAGCAGTTGGCAGTGTAAAAAGGTGCTTAAGATGCTAAGGGTTCTAAAGGTTCTAAAGGTTTCTCGAATGAGATATTGGTTTAGGGTTTAAGGTTTAGGGGTTATATATTGGTAACTTAAACTTCTCACCTAGGAAATATTGCTTTCCGCAGATGCAGTTTGACATCAAGCGATATTTAAATTGAAATGATAGGCCCATCGGGCATTTTCTCATCGGGAAATGTTATTAAGTAGGGATAACGGCATAAAAACAACCGTCATTTCGACCGATCCTATTTGTGCTTGGTGGTGTGAATGTATTGAAATGATTTGTGTCCCTGAGTGGAGAAATCTCTTCAGCAGTAGCGATAAGGGCTTAATGACAAATCTGTTTCATGG
>CAVBRV010000209.1:0-4177 GCA_963597965.1 Paludibacteraceae bacterium
TGTCGGTTGTTTGGCTCCAACAACAAACAACTAACAACCAGCAACAATCACCAATTCAAATTTTTGCTATTGAAAAAACTAATGAACAACCACTGCCTACTGCCTACTGCCTACTGCTAACTTTTCCCGAAAGGTGAAGTACAAAAATACCGCTAGTGCGCATCCGAAGGCCGTCAAGCTGGTCAGTTGTGCGCTCTTGAGTCCCAGCGCCAAGGTACCGTAATCGCCGCGGAAAAATTCTAGGAAAAAACGGAGCAAGGAGTAGAGCATCACATAGAGGCAGAACGTAGTGCCTTGGGCGTGTTTGAAACAAGAGTACCAAAGAAGCAATCCCAAGATGATGAGATCGCCCTGGCATTCCCAGACTTCTGCGGGCCAAAGCGGTTGTGCCCCGTAGGTGTGATAGGCCAATGTAGTGTCGGGATAGAGAATGCCGAAATTAGACCCCGTGGGATGACCGAAAGCATCGCCATTCATGAAATTGGCAATACGCCCAATGGCTTGTCCAAAAATGATAGCGGGCGCCACAGTGTCGGCAAAGGGAAGTACAGGGATGTTGTGTTTCTTTAAAAAGAAATAAGCTGCCACACAGGCGAAGATAACACCGCCCTGAATCGCCATGCCCCCTTGCCAGACGAAAGGAATTTCTAGCAGGTGATTGTGATAATACTCCCAGTCAAAAAAGAAAACATCCCACAACCGGCCGCCGATGATGCCAACGAAAGCAATGGTGAGTCCCAAGTCAAATATAATTTCATGCCAGCCACGACCATCTTTTTTGAGTAAATAATAGGCCATGACGCAGCCGAAGATGATCCCTAGAGAAAAGAAAATCCCATAAAATCGAATGGGAAATCCACCGATAAAGGTGACATATTGATGCATATTTCACGCCTCTTTCTTGTTAAAATGTTGATTTTATTATACTACATGGGGGAAGGGGCTGTAGGGGGAATGGTTGGAGAAACATGGAGATGGAGCGTGCATATACATAGTGAGGAGTGAGGAATTAGGAGTGAGTAATGGTGGTGCGGCGCTTTGGAAATATGGGGCGCCGCATTTTTTTAGGTTCTGTAGCGGTGGTTTGGTTAGAGGAACATGGAGATGGAATGTGTAATTTAGGGTTCTGTAGCGATGCTGAGGTTGGAGAAACAGGGAGATACAACGTGTGTTTTAAGGTTCTGTAGCGATGATATGGTTAATGGTATATAGCGGTTATAAGCACTAAAATCCCCTTCCTTTGGAAGGGGAAAGGCCATGAGCGGAGCGAATGGACAAGGGGATAGCTCGCACTAGCGATTTGAAATGCGATGTGAGAAAAGCGGAATAGGCGTCCAGATTAGCGGATAAAGAGAATGTCTTGCATCTTCTCTAGCGCCATGGGTTCTCGCTCCGAGGAAATTGTTAGATTTCCAATGGAGCGAGAACCCTGAGAACCCTTATTATGCTCTCCATGAATCCTTCCATGTCAAAGAAAATATACAACTTCCGGAAAGTGTTCATCAAAAGTACATATTAATCTAATAAACAATAGAGCATAGAATTTTTTTATACCTATAGGGGGTATATGTATTGAGAAGGAAAAGTTGAGATACTCATAGAACGCCAACAAATGAATTAATCATATTTGATGCCAATATTTCCCGATGAATACGATAAAAATAGAATTGACTAGTAATGATAAGCAATTCTGTATTAGAAAAGAAGCTAGGAAGTTGAAAAAATCAATACTCATGAAAATTTCATTTTTTTAGAAGAAAGGGCTTGAAAAAGATTAAACTTATGGTATTATGTTCATATAGGAAAAAGAAAAGTTGTAGAACTCTTTTACTTTCATGCCGAGATTGAATAATAATAACAATAACAACAATAATAATAACTAGATTTAGACATGAAAGGATTTTCTTTTTTATTTTTTTATTGCTATTGGAGGAACCCAAGAATGAGAAACTGTGTATTAATTATCGAACATGATCCGAGTGTTAGCCGCTTTATGCAGCTGAAATTAGAAGAAGAAGGCTTTACTTGCCTCGTAGATAATACCGGAGATGCTGCCGTAGATTTGGCTGGTCAGCGTCAGGTGGATTTGATTCTGCTGGATCCGGATGCACCGCTCGAAGGTGGACATGAAATTTTAGGGAAAGTGAGAGAAATTAGCCCACTTCCCATTATTTATGTATCGGAAGATGGCAGCGTAGATGCCAAGGTCAATGCACTGAATGCAGGGGCCGATGATTATTTGACTAAACCATATGCAACAAAAGAATTGATTGCTCGTCTTCATGCGGCTCTTCGTCGCCATGAAGAACCGAAAATCGTGGTGGACCCGTCCTTTACCATTGGCGACCTTTCCATTTATCCAGAACGTCACGAAGTCCGTGCAGGGGATGAAGTGGTGGATTTGACGAAAAAGGAATTTGATTTGCTGCTTTTCTTGGCACAGAACAAAAACCGCGTCATGAAGAGAGAAGAAATCCTGGAAAAGGTATGGGGTTACGGTTATGCAGGCAAGACCAATATTGTTGACGTCTATGTTCGTTACCTGCGTAGCAAGATTGATGAAAAAGTAGGAAAGAAATATATTCATACCGTTCGTGGCATCGGCTATGTAGCAAGAGACTGATATGCTCAAACAAGTCATTGTAGTAGAAGGAAAGTCAGATATTGCTAGAGTAAGCCATGCGGTAGAAGCAGATATGATTGCCACCGAAGGTTTCGCTTTGCGGAAGGAAACTATCGAACGGATTCGGAATGCCTATGAAAAAAGGGGCATCATCATCCTGACAGACCCCGATGGTCCAGGTGAACGGATTCGTCAGCGTTTGACGAAACTATTTCCTGAGGCCCTTCATGCGTTCGTTCCGAAGTCAGAAGCTTCCACAGCGGATGATGTGGGAATCGAAGATGCGTCGCCAGAATCGATTCGCAAGGCCTTAGAAGTGCTCCGTATCCAATATCAGGAAGACTCTCATGAGTTTTCTATATCCGATATTTTTGCCGCTGGTCTTTCAGGAGAGGCAGATTCTTCCGAAAGAAGAGCAAAGATGGGGGCCCTTTTGGGGATTGGCTATGGAAATAGCAAACAGTTCTTGAAACGACTCAACCATTTCGGCATTACTCGCGAAGAGTGGAATCAGGCTCTTGAGGCCTGCCGAAAGGAGCCTTCATGTTAGATGCGAATTTAGCAGACCGTCAGGTCGTGCAATATGTGATCAAGCGGTTTGGGATTCATGCCAAACATCGCTTGGGGCAGAATTTTCTCATTCGCCCTGATGTGGTGGCGGCCATTGCAGAGGCGGCCGAACTGGGCCCAGGACAGCCTGTTATGGAAATCGGCGCAGGGATTGGCACGCTGACCCAAGCATTGGCAGAAACAGGGGCGGATGTGACCGCTTTTGAATTGGACCAGAGCTTACAACGGGTGCTGGACCATACCCTGGAGCATTACAAAAATATTCATATCATTTACGAAGATGTGCTGAAAGCGGATTTGAAGACCATCTTGGGAGAAAAAGACTGGCACTGTGCGGCCAATTTGCCTTACTATGTGACCACGCCCATTCTTCTCACTTTGATTCAGTCCGGGCTTCCGATTTCTCTTTTCGTCTTCATGATGCAGAAAGAAGTGGCTGACCGCATTCTGGCAAAACCGGGTTCAAAGGACTATGGAGCCCTCACCTTGGCGGTACAATTTGATTGCACCGCAGAACGAGTGCTAGATATTCCGCCCACCGCTTTCATTCCTCGGCCGCAAGTGACGTCTACGGTTCTCAAAATCAAACGGAGAGAAACGCCAGCCGTAGTGGTGAAGGATCGGAAATTGTTCTTCAGTTTGGTAAAAATGGGATTTGGTCAACGGCGAAAAGTATTCACCAATGCCATGAAAGCTGGCGGCATTGCACAAGATGATGTGAAAACCATTTTGGAAAAAGCAAATATTGATGGCACCCGCCGCGGTGAAACATTCTCTATGGAAGAATATGGTCGCATGGCGGATGCGTGGTATGATTTGATACATGATTGATGAAATAGGCAAGGTTTGAGTTTTCAGACCTTGCCTATTTTTGAGTGCGTAATGCGAAGTGCGTAGTGTGTAATGAGTGGCTGCTCGATAATTCATATGCCCGATGTTTACTGAATATATGCAGTAAAATTTTGGTATTCAAGTGCAAAGAAA
>CAVBRV010000210.1:0-4137 GCA_963597965.1 Paludibacteraceae bacterium
CATCGTTCGCCAGAGAGGTACCCACCTCCATCCGGGTCTGAACGTTAAGATTGGCAAAGACGATACCCTCTTTGCAGTTGCTGAAGGCAGAATTGCTTTTGAACGTCTCGGTAGAGATAAGAGACAGGTTAGCGTATATCCTGTAAATGAATAATGAGTAAGAAAAGAGCTGTTACCTTCGGGTAGCGGCTCTTTTTTACGTAGAAATATGTAGGCAGTTAGCAGTAGGCAGTTGGCCGTGACGCGAGAGCTGCTAGCGGTGGTGTCACTAGCGTCTTGGTTTATCGGTCGAAATGACGCTTGCGATGTTATCTTTCTTATCTAACAACATTGCCCTGCGGGGAAGACTAGGTGCTAGTGATACTATCGCTATCACCTTAGCCACCACGGCCAACTGCCAACTGCCTACTGCCTACATATTTCCCAATCCCTAATCCCTAGTCACCAGTCACTAGTCACCAATTACCCGTCACCAGCATATATATGAAGAAATCTGTAAAATCATAAACTTTCTATTGACGATAGCCCTTTTTTCTACTATCATTATTTTTAATAATAATAAGTAATGTAACTGAGGGCTAGTGACTAGTATTTCCTAATCCCTAATCCCTAGCTACTAATCCCTAGAGTATAAAAGGAGGAGTTACAATGATACAAGTATTAGTGAATGGTGCTGCCGGTCGCATGGGGAGCGAAGTGGTTCGTTCCGTCATGGCCGAAGAAGGACTAGAAATCTGGGGCGCTGTGGATCCCGGTGCAGCCGGGAAAGACCTGGGCGAAGTAGTTGGAAAACCGGCCAACGGTATTACGATTTCCGCTTCCCTGGAAGAGGCTTTTGCCAAAGGGAAACCGGACGTGGTGGTGGACTTCACCAGTCCGAAAGTGATTTATGCCAATGCGAAATATGTACTGGAAAACGGCGTGAACATCGTCATCGGTACCACTGGCCTCACTGCTGAGCAGCGAGATGAACTCTCCGGTATCGCTGATGCCCATGGAGCCAATGGCTTGGTGGCACCGAATTTCTCCCTTGGGGCTGTTCTTCTCATGAAAGTCTCTGCTGAAATTTCCAAATACATGCCCAATGCAGAAATCATCGAACTCCATCACAACCATAAATACGATGCTCCGTCTGGTACAGCCAAGTTGACCGCCGAAAAGATGGCAGCTGCTCGTACACAGGCACCGGAACCAGATGAAACCAAAGAAAGCCTGCCTGGTGTTCGGGGCGGCAAGTATGAAGGGATTACCATTCACTCCGTTCGCCTGCCTGGCTATGTGGCCCATCAGGAAGTTCTCTTCGGCGGCTATGGCGAAATTCTGACCCTCCGTCATGATTCTTTGGATCGCAAATCCTTTATGCCTGGCGTCATGCTGGCTTGCAAGAAAGCCATGACTGTGAAAGGCTTTGTCTACGGACTTGAAAATTATTTAGATTGAGGTGCAACTATGAGCAAACTCCCACGCGTAGCTGTCCTGGGCGCCACTGGTGCCGTAGGACAGGAATTTATTCGACTCTTTGAAGAAAGAAATTTTAAATTTGCTTCCCTGAAACTGTTAGCTTCCAAACGCAGTGCTGGCAAGAAACTCATGGTTTGTGGCAAAGAATACACCGTAGAAGAAGCCAAACCAGAATCTTTTGAAAATATTGACGTAGCTCTCTTTGCTGGCGGTAGTATCAGCAAAACCTTAGCGCCAGAAGCGGCTAAGAGAGGCGCAGTCGTTATCGACAATTCCTCCACTTTTCGCATGGATCCAGAAGTTCCGCTGGTTATCCCGGAAATCAACCCAGAAGATATTGCGAAACATAAAGGCATCATTGCCAATCCGAACTGCTCTACTATCATCATGCTGATGGCACTGAAACCGATTTACGACCTGTCCCGCATCAAACGCATCGTAGTCAGCACTTACCAGGCGGTTTCCGGTGCAGGCAAAGAAGGCATTGACGAACTCTACGACGAAGCTGCAGCCTTTGCAAAAGGGGAGCACTACGAACCAAAGATTCTCCCTTCCGCCAGCCTGCCGAAGCACTATCAGATTGCGTACAACCTGATTCCACAGATTGACGTCTTCCTGGATAATGACTATACCAAAGAAGAAATGAAGATGGTGAACGAAACCCATAAAATCATGCACGATGATGCCATCGGCATCACACCCACCGCAGTTCGCGTGCCAGTTGCCAGAAGCCACGCCGAATCCATCTATATAGAAACTGAAGAACCACTCACCGTAGACCAGGTGAAACAGGCCATCGCAGAATTTGATGGGGCCGAATTGGTAGACGATGTGAAAAACATGATTTACCCCATGCCGCTAGATACATCCAACAAGACCGATGTCGCCGTAGGCCGCATCAGAAAAGACCTGGTCAATCCGAACGGCATCAACCTCTGGGTTTCTGGTGACCAGATCCGCAAAGGCGCCGCACTGAATACCCTGCAGATTGCGGAATACATGATTGCACATGATATGCTGTAATTAGTAATTGCTCATTAATTCATTTTTCAATAGCAAGAATCCGGATTGGCGATTGTTGCTAGTTGTTAGTTGTTTGTTGTTGGAGCCAAACAACCGACAACAAACAACTAACAACAGTGAGTACATCAATCGGTATGAGATCGGTGACTAGTGACTGGGATACGTTTTTTTCTAGTCACCAGCCACTAGTCACCAGTCACCCATAGTAATAAAAGGAGAAATAAAAATGGCAACAGCAAAATTCGGCCGCGTCATTACGGCCATGATCACTCCATTCACCGCTGACGGTAGCGTCGATTACGAAAGTGCTGTAGCACTGGCTAAACACCTAGTCGCTCACGGCTCCGAAGGTATTCTTGTCGGTGGTACCACCGGCGAAGGCGCTACCATGACAGCAGAAGAAAAATTGAAACTTTATAAAGTTATTGTCGATGCAGTGGGTAAAAATGCACCTGGCAAGAAAGTTCCGGTCATGGGAAATATTGGCACCATCAGCACCGCCGACACCATTGCCTTTGGCAACAAAGCCAAAGAAACCGGCATTGACTGTGCCCTAGTCATCGTTCCTTTCTACGTGAAACCGAACCAGGAAGGCATGTACCAGCATTTTACCACCGTAGCCAAAGGCGTAGACCTGCCGCTCGTCCTTTACAACGTACCAGGTAGAACCGGCGTCTCTATCCAGCCAGAAACCATCAAGAGAATCGTAGACGAATGCCCGAACGTAGTAGGCATCAAAGATGCCACTGGCAACTGGGATCAGGTCACCAAAGAAAAAGCCCTCCTGCCAGATGACTTCATGATTTATAGCGGTGACGATGCTTTTACACTGCCAGTCATGCTTGCTGGTGGCGTAGGTATTATTTCCGTATCTAGCCACGTCATCGGAGACGACATGCTGGCTATGGTGGATGCCTTTGAAAAGGGTGACTTGGAAAAAGCAAGAGCCCTCCATCTCAAAACCTATCCGATCAATAAAGGCATGTTCTTCACCGCCAGCCCGACCCCGGTCAAGACCGCAGTCAACCTGGTAGGTCAACCAGGCGGTCATTTCCGTCTGCCCATGGTAGAACCATCGGAAGCCGAAAAAGAAACGGTTCGTAAAATGCTCGAAGCTTACGGCGGATTGCTATAAGTGTTGTTGGATTCGATAGCAAGGAAAAACATTCTGAAAACATAGCGTTTCAGGATGTTTTTTCTTTTATAGTGGGCAGTAAGCAGTAGGCAGTTGGCCGTGGCGCTATTGATACTAACGATAGAGTCTCTTTCACTTGGCTTCCCTGTCGGGGGAGCTGCCGAAGGCTGAGGGGGCTGCTATAGCGGTATGAAATGGTATGAACATATCAAGCGAACTCGGCAATGTCCGCTCCTAACGATAATCTTGGCTATGGTAGCCAATTTATCACTAGCAGCGGGTAGCACAGGAATCAAATGGGATGTGTTCATAGAGTTTCAGCTCGTTAGTGCAGCCCCGTCTTTAATTCTCCCCCGACGGGGCAATGTTATTAACTCAAACTTCCCACCTATAAAATGGTGATTCATTCCGATGTGATCTAAGTCACTTAGCGGTTTTGAATATGAATGATAGGTCCGTAGGACCTCGCCCCCTCCGGGGGAGATGCCGAAGGCAGAGGGGGTGTATTTCCTTCAGCC
>CAVBRV010000211.1:0-4106 GCA_963597965.1 Paludibacteraceae bacterium
GCACAGGAATCTGCACAATAGCCCAATTTTCTATGCACTTGAATACCAAAATTTTACTGCATACATTCAGTAAACATCGGGCGTATGAATTATCGAGCAGACACTAAGTACACTCCGCTTTTCTGAAATATGTTCCTTCGGAACATTCTATCCCCGGCTTCGCCGCCCCTTCTCCAAGGGGCCACACGCTAGTACAGCCACCATTGTCATACATAGTGAGTGGTTGTTAGTTCATTTTTTTAGCTGGTAAGAAATATGATTAGCAATTATTGCTGGTTGTTGATTGACTGTCATTGGGGCCAAACAACCAACAACTAACAACTAACAACCAACAACAGTCCACTGAATTTTAAATGCATAAGCAATCGCTATGTTATAATGAAAAGAAATGTTTCACGTGAAACAAGGAGGAAAGATATATGCGAAAAATCGCCATCTTCGACATGGACGGAACCATTTTAAATACATTGGAAGATTTGACTATTTCCACCAATTACGCTTTGGAACAAATGGGGAAGCGGCACGATTTCCCGCAGGACTTGGTGCGGCTTTGCTATGGATGTGCCATTGATGCGGATATGGAAAAAGTGCTGGCTATGGCGGCGGGATGTCCGGGACCGGATTTGGAATTTGTGGGCAACCGGATTCCGCTTGCCCAGTACGGTTTTTCCTCCAAAGAAGTGCAGCAAATCAAATCCATTTTTACGGTGCATTATAGCGCCCATTGCCATTTGCATAGTTGTCCTTATGAAGGCATTCCAGAAGTGTTGGAAACGTTGCGAAATCAGGGGATTTATACCGCCGTGGCGTCAAACAAGGATGATTGTGATGTGCAGAAATTGGCGGCTGCTCATTTCGATGGCATGTTTGAAGTGACCATAGGAAATAGCGACGCTGTCCGGCGGAAACCGGATCCGGATATGTTGCTTCGGATTTTAAAGAAATTAGACCTGACACCGAAAGAGGCGGTCTACATCGGCGATTCGGAAGTGGACATTCAGACTGCTAAGAACGCCGGCATGCCCTGTATTTCCGTAGCTTGGGGATTTCGGACGAAAGATTTCCTTGAAAGGCACGGGGCGACGACGGTGGTGTCGAATGCGGAAGAATTGGAAAGAGTTATATGTGGGAAATAAGTAGGCAGTTAGCAGTAGGCGGTAGGCAGTATTTCCTGCTAACGGCTTACTGCCTACTGCCAACGGCTAAAAAAATGTTTCACGTGAAACATTTCTCTAGCGAACACAGGGCCCTAATCCCTAATCCCTAATCCCTAATCCCTAGTCACCAGTCACTAGTCACAAAAATCGAAAGAAGGAAACTATGCATTTAACCCTATTTCATATAGCAATCATGATCGCCACGGTGGCGGTGGTGATTGGGGTGGGGATTTATCATTCCCGCTCCATCCAGTCTGCTGCGGGATATAGCGTAGGAGGACGCAGTGCGGGGGCGCCTTTGGTGGCGGGGAGCATTGCGGGCACCGTGGTTGGCGGCGGGGCCACGGTGGGGACTGCCCAGCTGGCTTATAACTTTGGTCTGTCCGCTTGGTGGTTCACCTTAGGAAGCGGCATTGCTTTTATTATTATGGGCATTTTTTATGCGCGAAAAATGCGGGGCACTGGACTAGAAACGATTCCCCAATTTCTATCTCTTCACTATGGCAAGAAAGCGGAAGAACTGTCTTCTGTGATTTCCTCTATCGGCATTTTATTTTCTGCCGTGGCGAGCTGTTTACCGGGGATTGAAATTGTTTCCGAAATGTTTCACGTGAAACCTGAAATTTCTGCTTTACTTTTGATTGTCTTGGTGGCTTGTTATACTTTCTTTGGCGGTATGAAATCGGCCGGCATTGGGGGTATGCTGAAAATGGGAATTATTTGGTTTGCCCTTTTCATCGCCGGATGGGAAGCCTTTTCTGCCATTCATGGGACTTCCTACTGGAACGAAATGGCACCGGCCCAGTTTAGTTTATTCGGTCGCGGCACAGAACCGGCTCTGGCCAATTTATTTTCCGTTATCGTAGGCGTGCTTTGTACTCAAACTTATATCCAATGCATTTTTTCTGCTGATACCCCAGAAACCGCTTCGCTGGGATGTTTCTTGGCAGCTCTTATCGTCATTCCCGTAGGCCTTCCGTCAGTGGCGGTGGGTTGGTACATGAAAGATTTATATCCCGACGTGATGCCCATCATGGTGCTTCCCACCTATCTCATCAATGAAGTGCATCCCTTGATTGGCGGTCTCGCCATGGGCGGAATCATTCTCTCCCTCATCGGTGGCATCGGTGGATTGGTGCTGGGCATTAGCACCATGATGGCAAGAGACATGGTGGCGCCTTTATTTCATGTAGAAGATGACAAGAAACAATTATTTCTCACCCGCGGCTTGGTGATTCTTGTTTTGGGATTGACCTCCCTCATCGCCATTCTCAACCGAGGCAGCGAAGTGCTCTTCTGGACCTATCTCTCCATGGCTCTCCGCGGTGGCGGCATTTTCCTGCCCCTTTCCCTAGCCGTCTTCTGGCCGGGTCACTTGAAACCCACCTGGGCGGTGATTTCCATGATCGGCAGCACCGCGGCGTCTCTCCTTGCGACCTTCCTGCATAGCCCGGTGGATCCGCTCTTCGTCGGGCTCGTAGTTAGTGCGCTTTTGATACTACCGGGGATGAAAAAAAGTTAGGAGTGAGGAATTAGGAGTGAGGAGTGAAGGTGGCGGCGCACAAAATTGGGAAGCGCCGCAGTTTTATAGGTTCTTGTCGAACGTTTGCGAGAGTGCTTTCCTTTCAAGATTTCCGCTATGCTAGGGTTCTAGTGGTATGTTATCGTAAGTTCTTACATCTTATGTTTCTCGCTATGCTAAGGTTCTGGTTGATATGATTTCTACTGATTATCATATCAATCTGTCCGCTTTCATAAGGTTCTTGTGAAGTATGAAATAAGTTCAGAACCTTAAAATAATGTTTCACGTGAAACATGAGATAAGCGGGAAAAGGAAACAAGAACCCTATGACAGCGTTTCACGTGAAACATGTGAAACGAGGGAACGGGAAACCAGAACCTTATGATGATGTTTCAAGTGAAACATGAGATAAACGGAAACAAGATCCCAGAACCCGATAACAACGTTTCCCATGAAACATGCCATTAAGCAGTATAAGGAAGTTAGCATATAAAAAGGGGTATTGGGGCGCTATATAAATTTGATGCGCCCCTTCCGCCACTCCTCACTCCTAATTCCTCACTCCTCACTAGAGAAAAAGTTTCTCGTGAAACATGCCTCTAGCGGATGGACCCTAATTCCTAGTCACCAGTCCCTAGTCCCTAGTCCCTAGTCACTAATTTCACTTGACAATCACTTCCATCTCTGATACCCTCATGATTGAAATAATGCAATGTATCGATTGGAGAAAAACATGGAAAAAATTTACATCAACACCGCGAAAGCGTTGAAAGCGATTTCTGATCCGAAACGGCTGAAAATTGTAGACATGCTTTCCTGCAAAGCCCAGTGTGCGTACAAATTACAAGAAGCCTTCGCCATCACCCAGCCCACCTTGTCCCACGATATGAAAGTGCTGGTGGAATCGGGCCTAGTCCTGGACCGGCGGGAGGGAAAACATATTTATTACTCCCTCAACCCGGAGGCGTTGAAAGACTTACAGCTCATTATGGGGGAGATATTTAAACGGAAGACGCAATGCATCGGGGAAAATAATGAGGAATTAGGAATGAGGAATTAGGAATGAAGGTGGCGGCGCGCAAAATTTGGAAGCGCCGCTTTTTTATGGGAAATTTAGGGATTAGGGATTAGGGATTAGTAGCTAGGGATTAGGAAATGCGTAGGCAGTTAGCAGTAAGCAGTAGGCAGAAAAAAACTGCGAACCGCTAACTAATGGCTGCTCGTTAATTTGTTTTTTTTTAATAGCAAAAATTTGGATAGGCAATTGTTGTTTGTTGTTGGGGTCAAACAACCGACAACAAACAACTAACAACAGTGCGTGCAAAGGAATCTGCACAAAAGCCCGTATTTCTTTGCATTTAAATATCAAAATTTCACTGCATGTATTCAGTAAACATCGGGCGTGTGAATTATCGAGCACCCACTAA
>CAVBRV010000212.1:0-4098 GCA_963597965.1 Paludibacteraceae bacterium
CGGAGGGGGCGAGGTCCTACGGACCTATCATTCATATTTAAAACCGCTAAATTACGTTGATCACATCGAATCACCATTTGCGGACAAGAAGTTTGAGTAAATAACGTCTATAGGCACATTGGAGAACCCATAGAACCTTTAGAGCCCTTAGAACCTTGAGCAACCTGAGAACCTTGAGAACCCTGAGCAACCTGTAATCTCTATCGCAATCAAACCTACTCACGCAAGCCTTAGAAGTGAAAAAAGAGACACAGAGCCTTTTCCGCTCCGTGTCTCTTTTTTATTCTTCCTGTTTGCTAACCACCCAGTGTTCAAAATCTGCTTTATCCCCTATAGAGACATACGCTAATTGTACCGGGAGGGCCACCATGCCGCCTTCTGCGGGCGCACCGATATAGAGCCGATCCCAGTGGCTAGAAACGCCGGCCACTTCTTTATAATCCACTGGCATATAAAGAGCCTTGAGTGTGATGTAGTAATCAAAGGTAAAGAAAGACCAGGGCACCGCTACTAGCAATCGTTTTTCACAAACCAAAGCCACCGGATGGTGCACTCGATTGATACGCCAGATAGACACCAGCACACAAAATGCCGCCAGGAAATAATACGGCATGCCATTTTCCATGGCCCAAATAATCGCTGCCGCACTAATGGCTACGTACACCAGTGACAGCAAAACAATATACACCTTGGAACGGTAACATTCCCAAAGTACTTTTCCATAAAGTTCTTCTTTAAAGGTATCCATATGGTTATCACCTTCTTTTTCGTTAGCGAAACATGTAAATCACTTCTGCGGAGGCAAAGGTTTTCAGGGTTCTAAGGGTTCTCAAGGTTTCTCGAATGAGCTAATGACGCTAGCGTATATTGGCACATTCGGGAAACCTTTAGAACCCTGAGTACCTTTAGAACCCTTAGAACCCTGTAATCTCCAGCGAAATCATACCTATTCGCTCAAATTCATATCACAACAACCACTATCACCGTGGCCGCCAGGGTACTTTGGCGCGGGGCGTCCCAAATATGGCATCATAGACCAACCACTTTCGTGCATCTGCCGCTGTCCATTCCTTCTGTACCTTTGGTACCTCCAAATGCACCGCTGAAAAAGCAACTGCTCCTTCTACCTTGTGATGATGTTCCCGATGCACCTGGGGTTTCAGATTCTTTTCATCTTGCAAAATGGCGGGAGAAACAGAAACTTTCTTTAAAACCGGTTTCATTGTCTTTTTTATTGTAACAGAAACGGGCTTAGAACTCAAAGGCTTTTCCTTTTCATTGGTCGTTTTCTCTTCGGAAATCACAGGGGTATCTTTCTTCTCTTCCTGTGATTCTTCCCAAGAAGTCAATATCCGTTTCCGTAATTTCGCATAATCATAGGAAGTCTGTGACTGTCCCTCTTCCGTTGTTTCCACCGGAGAAGGAACTTTCTCTACCGGCCCCGGATCAGGTGGCAAAGATTCCTCCGGCGACGGTATATTCTTCCTCCGTCCACCAAAGACGGCTTTGAAAAGGAAGAATATCCACACAAAGAAGAAAATGACTTCCATGAAATCAAAATCCATCGTTGTTCTCCTATTCCTTGTTTCCGCTAGCGGTTTCATCTTGACTAGTGTGTTAGTTGTTGGTTGTTGGTTGTTAGTTGTTTGGGTCCAGATAACAAACAACCAACAACTAACAACAGTGAGCAATCGCTAGTCCAGTTTCTTACCAGCCCCAAAGGAATGACCACTCACTAAGTTAAGGATTTGCGCTAGTAGGTATGCTACTGCTAGATGTTACAGGTTGCTAAGGTTCCCAAAATGGGCCCATTTACGCTAATGTCATTAGCTCATTCGAGAAACGTGAGCAACCTGAGTATCCTGAGCAACCTGAGAAACTTTTATATCAGTTGGCACCAATTCCCCCATCTTTCCCCGAAATGGTCTCTCTCATCTCCGTATCAGCCGCAATATTTTTCATCTGATAATAATCCATCACGCCCAAATGGCCCTGACGAAGCGCTTCGGCCATTGCTTTGGGGACTTCTGCCTGGGCTTCCACCACTTTCGCCTGCATTTCCTGGGTATAGGCACGCATTTCCTGTTCCTTTGCCACCGCCATGGCGCGACGTTCTTCCGCTCTTGCCTGGGCGATTTGTTTATCCGCTTCCGCCTGGTCCGTCTGGAGCTGGGCGCCAATATTTCTACCTACATCCACATCGGCAATATCAATGGACAGAATTTCAAAGGCTGTCCCCGAATCCAACCCCTTCCCCAGGACGGTACGAGAAATATGGTCTGGATTTTCCAAAACATCCGTATGTTTCTCCGAAGATCCGACCGTGGTGACGATGCCTTCGCCGACACGAGCAATGATAGTTGCTTCCCCGGCGCCGCCGACCAAGCGATCGATATTCGCCCGAACAGTCACTCTGGCTCTGACTTTGAGTTCAATCCCGTTCTTTGCCACTGCAGAAATCGTAGGCGTTTCAATGACCTTCGGATTGACGCTCATCTGTACCGCTTCCAGCACATTTCGTCCTGCCAAGTCGATGGCGGCCGCCTGTTCAAAGGACAAATCAATCTGCGCCCGATGAGCCGCAATCAAAGCATCCACCACATTATCCACATTGCCGCCGGCCAAGTAATGGGCTTCCAACTGGTTCACATTGAGTGCTAATCCCGCTTTGGTCCCTTTGATTAAAGGCAATACAATCATGCGAGGTTCTACTCGCCGAATCCGCATGCCTACCAAGTTGAAAAGGGAAATATTCACATCTGCTGCCAGGGCAGAAATCCACAGCCCAATCGGCACGAAATGCAATAGCACCGACAAAGCGACTACAAATAGGATAAAAATAAAGATAGGAAAAATTAAAAGTTCCATGAGACTCCTCCTTGTCTACTTAGTGGGTAATCATTAATTTACTTTTCAACTGGCAAGAAAACGGATTAGCGATTGTTGTTGGTTGTTAGTTGTTGGTTGTCTAAATTCAAACAACTAACAACCAACAACCAACAACTAACAACTAGATTTCCTTACAATCAAATAACTGCCTTCCGCTTTTTTGACCACGACCGACACGCCCTTCTCGATAAAGGCCCCTTCTGACATGGCATCTAACACTTGTCCTTCTATTTCCACCTTGCCTGATGGTCGAAGGACAGAAATCGTAATTCCCTGTTTCCCTTCATAACTTTTGAAATTCTGCGAAGAGGAACGGAATCCCCGCTTCCCGGTCAGTTGGGATTTCAAGGTCAATTTCTGCCAAACACGGCTTTCTGACAGATGGTCCAAGAGGAAATATCCCAGAACCGCTGCCACCACCAAGGCGGCTACCAAAATGTACAGCGCACTGATGCCACCGCCAAACGTGAAAAACAATCCGGCCAGCACAAACGCCAATCCAGCGGCCGCCATAGCGCCTGTCATAAACAGCAAAAGGTCCATCATGATCATCGCCATGCCACCGAAATAAAGTAGAAATTCCACCAGCTGATTCTCACCGGTGTACCAGTTGGAACCAATCAGCAAACACCCCGACAGCGCCGCAATCAGCGAGCCACCGGAGAAACCGGTGGTCTTGATTTCTGCCAGGATGGAAAGTAAAATCACCGCGGCCAGTATACTTTCGATCACCGGCTCTTGGATGATAGAAACCAGATCCATTGCCATCCCTCCTTTTCTTTATTATATCGTTTATGATAGTAGAGGTGCAAGTCAGCGTTTTTCCTCAAGTTAAGGATTTGAGTGAGTCAGGATGCTAACGCTTGCGGTTACAGGTTGCTAAGGGTTCTAAGGTGGCTCAGGGTTCTCAGGGTTCTAGGGGTTCTCAGGGTTCTTAGGGTTCTTAGGTCGCTCAAGTTACTCAGGTCGCTCAGGCTGCTCAGGGGTCTCGAATGTGCCAATAGTCGCTAGCGTCATTAGCTCATTCGAGAAACCTTTAGAACCTTTTGTACCTTTCCGCCAGCAGAAATCATCGCATATAGCCCCCTTCCTTTGGAGAGGCCACTGAAAAAGTCCCTTTCTTGTGCATAGAGGTAATAATTATGCAAAGTGGAAATCAAAGAATCGTGCTTCATTGGGTGTTAACGCATGGTTTTATGTATAAAAATA
>CAVBRV010000213.1:0-4090 GCA_963597965.1 Paludibacteraceae bacterium
CTCACTAGCGGAATCATGCTAACTATCGCCAATCCTTAACTTAACAGCATTACCCCGCCAGGAAAGAATAAAAGAGGGGAGGCATTTTCCTCAGTCATAAGGCCAGTTGTATGGTTTCTAAATAGTGGGTGCTCAATAATTCACACGTCCGATGTTTACTGAATACATATAGTGAAATTTTGACATTCAAGTGCAAAGAAATTCGGGCTATTGTGCAGATTCCTTTGCACTCATTGTTATTAATCCCTTAAAATTACCTACCCTCTTCTCCTAACTGATAGCTTAATTTCCAAACTAATTTTCTGGGTATGATTTTCCCATGCTGATGCAATTTTAATATATGGAGAGCAAAAAGTGGAAACTTCATGTTGTGATTTTTCACCCCTTCTGCAATGTATATAGTAGAGAGGAAAAACAATCACCTTCCACCTAGGGCTGCTTTGCTTCACTTCTGGCATTGGAAATTGTACTCTAGAGACAATGCCCAGAAAGGACAAAAGCAAATGATCAGGAAAATGACAACTTTTCTCTCTCGGTTGATGATTGTTTTACGGGAAATGATTTTCAAAAGAGACTTCATGATTAGACTGTACTTGCTAGCGGTACTTCTAAAAATGAGCCTCTGGCGAGAATCAAGCTAGCATTCCCAACAAACAACGATCGACCAACAACTAGATTCACCAAAGACAAAAACACGGACCTTCCGTCATACCTCCATAGATGGCTGACTTTGACGACAAGTTGGGAGCGCCCTTGGGCAGAGAGAAACAGGGGAACCTGATTTCACCAATCTTCCTATCGAGTAAGCGCCCACGCCGTATTCATGGTGACCGCTCCCTGGACATTTCACACGGATTTCTATCCGTGTTTTTGTCGTGCACTCATTGGTTATTAGTTGCTGGTTGTTAGTTGTTTGAAGTTAGACAACCAACAACCAGCAACAATTGCCACTCCAATTTCTTGACAATTCCAAAGTGAATGACTGACCAATCACTAAATATCAATAATACAATACACCAGCATCCATAGACACACCAAAAATCTCCAAGCCATATTTGCAGTAGATGAACTTTCCTTTTATAATGATATAAAAAGGAGGGAATGGTATGAAAAGATTGCCCATCGGTGTAGATGATTTCAAACAAGTCGTAGAAAACTACTATTATGTAGACAAAACCCTATTCATCAAAGAACTTTTGGATAATCACGGTGCTGTCACACTCATCACACGGCCCAGGCGATTCGGGAAAACGATGAACATGAGTATGCTAGATTATTTCTTTTCCATGGAACATAAAGACACCTCTGCCCTTTTTCAAAACCTAGCCATTGCGCAAGTAGATCACGGCAAATACTTGACAGAACTCAACCAATACCCCGTTATCTTTTTGACACTAAAAGACGTGCAAAACGACACCTGGGATACGATGATGGAATCCTTTAAACTTCTCATGTCCTCTGAATACCAAAAGCACACCTACCTGCTACAAGCAGACTGCCTGGCAACTTACGAGAAAGATTACTACAACCATATCATCAACCGGACCGCCACCGCGACCGAATATCAAGTCAGCTTGGCCTATTTGATGATGTATCTGGCAAGATACTATCACAAGAAACCGATTGTGCTGATCGATGAATACGATGCCCCCTTACAATGCGCCCATCAATTCCATTTCTACCCCTCTGCCATTTCCTACTTCCGAACCTTTTATAGCCAATGCTTAAAAGGAAATACCTATCTCAAATTTGCCGTTTTGACAGGAGTACTTCGGATAGCCAAAGAAAGTATTTTCAGCGGGCTGAATAATTTAGAAGTCGATACGGTGATTTCCAATAAATACAGCGATGTATTTGGGTTCACCTTAGATGACGTGACCCAGCTTTGCAAAGAATACGGCAGACTAGATGCCCTGAACAGTTTGAAATATTGGTATGATGGCTACCACTTTGGAAACTCGGAAATATACACCCCCTGGTCCATCATCAACTATTTCAATAACCAATGCACAGCCAAACCCTATTGGGTAAATACCTCCAGCAATTCCATCATCCGCTACTTGCTATCCAAGACAGATACCTTGAAACTACGCGCCCTACTGCAACTGATGAAAGGCAAAAGCATCGATGCGCCGCTTAATGAAAGCGTCGTCTATGATGATATAGAAAGAGACAAAACCGCCCTCTTTTCCATGCTTCTCACTACCGGGTACTTGACCACTTCCGCGTTAACAACAGAAATTCCCAATAGCATCTCCCTCAAAATTCCGAATGAAGAAATTCGGCAACTCTACAAAACGGAAATCATGAATCATATGATCACCCACTTTACACAGTATGAATTTGATTATATGTTCACCGCTTTGGTCTCTGGGAATAAAGAAGATTTTGCGGAATACCTACGGACTATCATAGAAGAATCAGTTAGCTCCTACGATACAGGAAGCCATGAATGTTTCTATCACGCCCTGCTGCTGGGAATGCTCGCCGGCTTTAATGGCCCCAAATACCAGATTATTTCCAATAGAGAAGCCGGATACGGCCGTTTTGATATTGCCATCGTCCCCCATGACGCTGCCCTTCCGGGCGTCATCATGGAACTCAAATATGCAGATAGCGAAGAGGCCTTACCTAAAAAAGCCAAAGAGGCCCTGGAACAAATCCATGCCAAAGCCTATGACAAATACCCAGATTTTCGTGAAATCAAAACCATTTGGCACTATGGCATTGCCTTTCACGGGAAGCACTTGTGTGTAGAGATGGATTAAGGAAATAAAGGTTTCTCAGGTTGCTAAGGGTTCTCAAGGTTCTCAGGTTTCTCGAACGAGATGAATACGCTAGCATCCATTGGCACATGGAAATATTAGTTTCTACAGAAATCATATCTACGAGCCTGCCTTATGACAAAAAAATCTCAGTGCATTTTCAGATTCACTCTCAATGCACTGAGATTTTTTATTATAGCAATACCACGTTGATTGTTACTATTCTGCTATCTCTACATTCTTTCGATATAGGCGATCCAGCTCTGCCATAAGTACTGCTTCCAATTCATCATTATTGTTATTGGCTTCTTGTACCATCTTGGCTAGCTTTTCAAACCCAGACTGGGAACATTGCTCCGCATAGGAAATACATGTATCAAAATCGGCGAATTGGTTGATATTCTCATCATCCACATCATCTGCACCAAGGCGCAAAGCTCCAATCAAAGCCTGGTCATTGGTGTTAAATGTTTTATATAAAATCCAACCGGTCCGTTTTGTTGGCAATGGTTGCGGCTCATCCATTCCCAAGGCCATGGTCATGAAAAGGATTTCTTTTTTCTGTGCCACATCAAAGCCTAAAATATTGAGATGTTCGTTAATAAAATCTCGGTTCTTTTCTGCCACATAAATTCTATCTGCCATATTTTACAGCCCCCTCGACTACACTTTCATCACTAGACAAATTCAATTTCTGTACCGTCGCTTCTTTGTTATACATAGCCGCTACCGCTAGAGAATATTCATCCGGTGTAAATAGCATGATAATCTGTTTTTCCTTGGCGACTTCCAGTAGAGCCTTTGCCATTCTTTCTCTGTTTTCATCAGAAACACGCCCCAATGGAGAATCGATTACCAAGGGGCAATTTTTGCCAGACACCTGGTGAACAGACAGTGTAAATGCATAGGCCAATGCCATTTCTTCTGTAGCAGAAGCTGACGTAGTCATTTCATGACCATGAATATCATATAATGACACATTGTACTGATCATCAATTTCAATTTTTCCAAAAGTATTTTTCTTCCAAATCATAGACTGGAATGACTTCCAAGTTTGCTCTTGCATTTCTTTTTTCGTGTCATTAACAATCGCATCCCGTACTTTACTGAACGAAACACTTAGTTCCTTTAGAACTGCCAGTTGTTCTTTCTGCTCACTTTGGATTTTGGCTTTTGCTTCATACTCTCCCAATTCCTTATTTAAACGCTTTAACTCCTCTCTTGCTGATACAAGCAAATTTTCTAAATATCTTCCATCCCCTTCATATTTAATTCTTGAATTATTGGCATCATCATACTTCTTATTCCATAAAGCAATATCCGCC
>CAVBRV010000214.1:0-4078 GCA_963597965.1 Paludibacteraceae bacterium
AGCATATCCGGATGACGAAGAATGAAAAGGGAGAAGCCATTGCCAAACGGGTGGTAGGTATGGCGCGAAATGTACGAAATGCTCTGCCTTGTGCGTCGTATATCGGGTTCACTGGGACTCCTATTTCTAGTGAGGATAGAAATACGAGAGAAGTCTTCGGTGATTATATCGATGTGTATGATATGACCCAAGCCGTAGAGGATGGCGCCACACGGCCGGTGTATTATGAAAGCCGTGTGATGGCTTTGAAGCTGGATAGTCATGTGCTTGCGCAAATCGATGAGGAGTATGACCTCATGGCCCAGCGAACGGAGCCTATGGTCATCGAGAAGAGTAAGCGGGAACTCAGCCAGATGGAAGTGATTCTGGGTAATGAACGGACCATTGATTTGCTCGTCGGAGATATTATTTCTCATTATGAAAAGAATCGATCCCATCTTTTGACCGGAAAGGCCATGGTGGTGGCTTATTCCAGAAGCATCGCAATGAAAATCTATGACAAAATGCTGGAAATCCGTCCGGACTGGAAGGAAAAAGTCAAAGTGGTCATGACGGAAAGCAATAAGGATCCGGAAGAATGGCATGAGCTGGTGGGAAATAAGCGATACCGAGATGAATTGGCAAAGCGTTTCAAAGATAATGAGGATTCTTTCAAAATTGCCATTGTGGTGGATATGTGGCTCACTGGATTTGATGTGCCTTCTTTGGCGACCATGTATGTGTACAAGCCTATGAAGGGGTACAATCTGATGCAGGCCATCGCTCGTGTGAATCGAGTGTATAAGGATAAAGTGGGCGGGCTCATTGTGGACTATGTGGGCATTGCGTCTGCTTTGAAACAGGCCATGAATGATTATACGGTCCGGGATAAGAAAAATTATGGAAATATGGATATTGCCCAAGCGGCGTATCCAAAGTTTCTGGAAAAATTGGATGTATGCCGGGATTTGCTGCATGGTTTTGATTACCAAGGATTCTTTGGGGAATCGGATTTGGTGAGAGCGAAAACCGTCACCGCAGCGGTCAATTTCATGCTTTCCCCTAAGAAGACGGAAGATAAGGAGGCTTTCTTAAAGCAGGCATTGCTTCTCCATCAGTCTCTTTCTTTGTGTTCGTCTATCGCAGCCGAAACGCTTCGTTTTGAGGCGGCTTTCTTTGAGACCATTCGGGTACAGTTGGTGCGATTCATGAATCAGGGGGATGACAGGAAGTTATCTTTGAAAGAAGTGAATGAACGGATTGCTGAACTTTTGAAACAGAGCATCCAGTCCGGTGGTGTGAAAAATCTTTTTGCTGATGCGGAGGAGAAATTTTCTATTTTCGATCCGAAATTCTTGGAAGAAGTGGGTCGGATGAAAGAGAAAAATATTGCGGTCGAATTGTTGAAGAAGCTCATTGGGGACCAGGTCAAAATTTATAAGAGAACCAATGTGGTCAAGTCGGAAAAGTTTAGTGAAATTCTGCAGAAGACCATGAATCGCTATCTGAATGGACAGCTTACCAATGCGGAAGTTATCGAAGAACTCTTGCAGCTCGCCAAGTCTATTTCTAAGGCCAATGAGGAAGGCAAGAAATTGGGACTGACAGAAGAGGAAAAGGCTTTTTATGATGCTTTATCGAGGCCGCAGGCGATTCGGGATTTCTATCAAAATAATGAGCTCATTGCAATGACACGGGAATTGACGGAAAAACTTCGGCGCAATGAGACTATCGATTGGCAGCTTCGAGAATCGGCGCGTGCGAAAATGCGTATGATGGTGAGACGACTTTTGGATGAGTATCATTATCCGCCCGATGGGCAGGAAGAGGCTTTGAATACGGTCATGGAGCAGTGTGAACTTTGGGCGGATCATATGATGGATGTGGATTCTCATACATACCGTATGCCTTATCTACCAACGGAAGGATTAACCATGGCAGCAGAGAAAAATACTCCTTATGGAAGTAAATAGGGAGTGGTTGTTTATTCATTGGTTTCAATAGCAAGAATAGCGGAAAAAGTGATAGCGGCAAGAAGGGGTTCTCTGGTGAGTGCTACTTAAGATAGAAGCACTAGCGGTAACTCCCTTCCTCAGGAAGGGGGGGCAGGGGGATAGGCCGATGAAGAAGAGATGAGAGACTGGCCGCAGAGAGTAGAACGCTTTTTGCGCTAGAGTGGACGCCAAAGAGGATAGCGGTCATGTCGATTTCATGCCGCTAGTGCGAGCTATCTCCTGGGACGTTTCGCTTCGCTCAAGTCCCTATCCCCTTCCAGCGGAAGGGGACAAATTGTTGCTAGTTGTTAGTTGTTGGGACCAAACAACTAACAACCAACAACCAACAACAGTAAGTACCCAGGTATTTGTAGGATAGCCTGTACATTCTATGATATTGCATAAGAACGGAGAACAATCATGGCGAAAATTAAATCCAAATATGTCTGCTCTAATTGCGGGGCAGAAACGATTCGCTGGATGGGGCGGTGTCCCCAGTGCGGCGAGTGGAATACCTTAGAAGAAGTGGTGGAAGAGGCGATGCCGAAGAATCTTCGCATCAGTCATGATGTGGTGACTTCCAAGAAACCGCAGAAATTGTCTGAAGTGAATTTGGAAAATCACGAACGCATGCTTCTCCATTTGCCCGAAGTGGATCGTCCCCTTGGGGGCGGTATCGTGCCGGGTTCCGTCATTTTGTGGGGCGGGGAGCCGGGGATTGGCAAATCCACTTTGATTCTCCAGGTTTGTTCGGCCATGGCAAAGAGTGGGCGAAGTGTGCTCTATTGCAGCGGGGAGGAATCGGAAGCCCAAATCAAAATGCGGGCGGACCGACTGAAAGTAGCCAGCGATTCTCTCATGGTCTATTCTGGTGGCAATCTGGATAGTATTGTGAAGGAAGCGGAAACTTTGAAGCCAGCTATGCTGGTCATCGATTCTATCCAAACCATGTATATTTCTAGTAGCGACTCGGCCATGGGAAGTCCCGCTCAAATTCGGGATTGCACGGCGGTGTTGGTCAGATTGGCTAAAAATAATAATATCGCGGTCATGATTATTGGTCACGTGACGAAGGAAGGAAATCTGGCGGGACCGCGTATCTTGGAGCACATGGTGGATGTGGTGTTCTACTTGGAAGGGGATCGGAGCTATCAGTTCCGCGTGCTTCGTACCGTGAAGAATCGTTTTGGCTCTACCGCAGAGTCAGGGCTCTTCGTGATGGAAGGGCAGGGGCTCAAAGGCATTGAAGACCCGTCGACCTATTTACTTCGTGATCGGGCTAGTCTCACACCAGGTTCTACGGTGGTGGCTTGCATGGAAGGGCTGCGACCTGTTTTGGTAGAAATCCAGGCATTGACGGTGCATTCGGTTTTGGCGATTCCCCGGCGCATTGCGGCGGGCTATGATTACAACCGCATGATTATTCTTTTGGCTGTTTTGGAGAAGCGGGGCCATTTTCCTTTTTCTACGGATGACGTGTACCTCAATGTGGCCGGCGGTTTTCGCGTGAAAGAAACAGCAGCGGACCTGGCGGTGGCTATGGCACTGATTTCTATCAAGTGTGACGTACCCGTACCGGCGGGGGTGATGGCATTGGGAGAAATTGGATTGACCGGAGAAATCATGCCGGTGTCTCGTATTGGCATTCGCCTCAAGGAAGCGGTGAAAATGAAATTCAGTCAATTCATTTTGCCAGAAAGAAATCGGAAAGAGGTCATGGAGTTTTTCAAAGATAATCATTTGGAAAATATAGCGGCGAAAACGGTTTTTGTGAGGAATTTGAAGGAAGTCATGGAGGTGCTGAAATAGTGACTGGGGACTAGGGACTGGTGACTAGGGATTAGGGATTAGGGATTAGGGATTAGGAGCTAGGGATTAGAGATATAAAGGTTATTGTTCTGCTGATGCCTTATTTCTAACAAATCGGATATGCCGCTTGGTAAAAGGTTATAAAGGGTTATGGGATTTTCGATAGTCTCATAACCTTTTATAATGCAATCTTTCAACCTAAGAAATATTGCTTTCTGCTGATACAGTTTGATATCAAGCGGTATTTAAATTGAAATGATAGGCCCATCGGGCATCTCCCCCTCCGGGGGAGAAAT
>CAVBRV010000215.1:0-4039 GCA_963597965.1 Paludibacteraceae bacterium
AACCGACAACAAACAACTAACAACAGTGAGTGCACAGGAATCTGCACAATAGCCCAATTTTCTATGCACTTGAACGCCAAAATTTTACTGCACATATTCAGTAAACATCGGGCGTATGAATTAACGAGCAGCAACTATATAATTCCGATAGTTTCATAACCCCTTATAACCTTTATAACCTTGACTGTATCGGTATATGCAACTATGTGAGATAAAGAGAGCATCGAAATAATAACCTTTTATAATATTCGCGGCGCTTCCAAATTATGTTGCGCCGCCGCCACCATTCCTCACTCCTCATTCCTAACTCCTCACTAAAAAAGAGATGAGACACATAAGCATCTCATCTCCCTGTTAGACAGCATTATTTTCCCGCATGTTGTGCGGCTTCTTGGATCATATGGACTGTGATGGAATTGAATTCCACTGGCGTATCTAGCGCTTTGACTTCTTTGAATCCTACCCCCAATTTCCCGGTGTAGTAAGCGGTCACTTCGCCTTTGGTATTGATTTTGGCGGCGTAGATGGTCTTGTCATCGCCTAAGCCCACCAGGCGGAAGGCGCCGGGTGGGGAGATGATTCTCCAGGAGCTATCGTCCCCATTGAAGGTGTACATGATTCCTTTCTGGCTGTCGTCGTAGAAGAGGCGGTCTTCGTCGTAGTACACCGCAATCTTTCCGATATGGGAGGACTGGACGTAAATGCGGCGGGTATCGTAGTTGGCATCGGTGCGGTAAATGCGATACAGCCCTTTGCCCACTTCCATTTTCATATAGACCGCATTGGTGGCGGTGGAGTAGGCCACGTCCACAATTTTCGCATTTCTAGGAAGGTCACGAATGGGCGCATCCGATTCGTGGGACGTGCCTTCTGGATTGTAGCGCGCCAAGGTGACGTCCCAGCGGCCCCCTTGCCAGTGGATGGGGTACATGGCAATGAGGGCCAGGTTTCTGTCAGGCATCCATTCAAAGAAGGAAACGCCTTGGTTTTTCAAATCCACTTTTTGGGGGTTGTTCAAATCATCGGCTTTGTAAATCATGACGGTATCCTGTGTCACGTCGGCCATGTATTTATAGTCAAAGGAATAATAGGCTTTCCCTTTGACGCTCACTTTGGCGTATAATTTTTTCCCTTCTTTTTCGGCGGCTTCGTTCATCTTGTCCTTCACGTCGGACATGTCATAGTCTCCACTGGAGAGCGGCGCAAAAAGGACTTGATCCATATAGAGGTACGCCCCGGCCTGCACGCCAAATCCCAGGACAAAGCAAACGATGAATTTCGTAAATTGACTTTTCACTTTGTCCTCCTTATTTCACAATAAATGCAGTCGGAATCATACGCTCGCCCAGAAGGTCCGCCGGTTTGTTCACCACTTTGCCATTGTAGTACAAAGTGGTGGAAGAACCGCCGTCCAAATTGGCGGCGATGTAAGCACCGTTTTCATAGAGAATATTCTGGGAATCCACCAAGGTCGCCCCGATGCTATATCCCGGCTGGCGTCCATCGATGACGAGAAATAGAATGGTGCCGTCCTTTTTCTGTCCGATGGCGGAGCGAGGAGAAATGCCCCAGCCGCCATCGCCGCTTTTAATGACTTTTTCGCCATTGATAATGAGAGGCGGTCCAAAGGTCAAGCCTTCGATGGCGCCCAGATCACGCAATTCTTTCTTATTATAGTGGCCCGCAATGAGGTTGCCGCTCTTGGTCATGCCCACGAAATCGACTTTTTCCTGATCATCCACTTGCTGGCCCAACAGGTACTTGCCTTCATGCAGAATGAAACCGTAAGGCAAGCGGCCAATGCCAGTACCATTGGGGTCATAGAAACCGCCCCCGTTGATAGCGGCCACTGCATTGTTCAGCTGGGCAATATGGGATGTGGTGTCCCCTTTTTCATTAATGTCTGCCGCAGTTGCCACTTGCACACGAGTTGGGTTTGGTATTTCCAACAAATAGCCCACAAAGCGGGAGGTTTCAATCTTCTTCAGATTCAGCGTGGAATCGGTGCGGGGTTTGAAGGAAAATACTTTTTGTGTGTCCGTAGTAGTCACCACGCCGAGAATCTGGTTCAGCTCATCTTGGCTGTAAAGCCACGTGATGTACTGCGGATGACGAGACCGCATGATGGCCCCCACCACGGCGCGCTTCAAGTTGCCAAAGGGCCCGAAAAGCACCACAATGGGCGAGGTGACAAGGAAGAAAATCAGGGTGATCAGGATGAACTTGACCACCAGGTTGTTAAAAATTCGTTTCATTCGTACTCCTAAAAATCAAATGAGGATTGCTCGCTAATGCGAATTTCAACTAAAAACAGATTCGCAATTGTTGTTAGTTGTTGGTTGTTAGTTGTTTGAACTCCAACAACCAACAACTAACAACCAGCAACAATTCCTAAATCATACAGTCGCATAATTATCCTTGACCAGTCGTTCTGAGAAACGGGCCAGGGAAATATCATTTCCTATGTACACCCGCTTCAAGTCGTAGGGATAGCTGCCTACGTGGACGCGGCCGGAATCGGTGGTGACTGCCATCTTGATGCCGGCTTGTTTGCAAATTTCAATGACTTCGTCATCATAATCGCCGTAAGGATAGGCCAGCCAGGTGTTGTCGATGCCCAAATGGTATTTCAACGCTTTATTGGCTTCCACAATTTCTTTGGCCTTTTCTTCTTTCGTTGCCAGATTGTGGAGCTTCGGATGGGACAGGGTGTGGTTGGAAATCGTCACGGTGTGGCTGTCGGCCATTTCCTTCAGCTGGTCCCAGGTCATGCGGTTATTGGGCTTTCCTACATCATCGGTAATCAGGAACAAGGTCCAGGGGAAACCGTATTCTTTCATCAGTGGATACACGATGCTATAGCTATCCGCATAGCCGTCGTCAAAGGTAATGCACACCGGCTTTTCGGGAAGCGGTGCCCCTTTGCTCACGTAATCATAGAGTTCCTGCATGGTGATGGGATGATACCCATGGTCCCGCAAGTAATTCATCTGGGTTCTGAGGTTGGCTTCTGTCATGACGGCTGCATTGTCTTTGATGTCGCCAATCATGTGATACATAAGAACCGACACGCCTTCTGGCACGCTGTATTTCACATCGTCGCTGCGATGCACCACCGCTACGCCAGGTTTCAAATTCGGATCAGCCGGTGCGCTAGAGGCAGCTTGGGCCGCTGCCGAGGAGGCCGGGGTGGTTCCCTGCCCGGCACATCCGGTCAAGGCTACGCAAGAGGCAGTCAGCAGGGCTGCCGCCGCCAGAGCCATTGTTTTCTTCCATTTGGTTATTTGTAATTTCAATGATTCATACTCCCTTGTTGGGCAATGCGATTGTGTTTGAGTGAGCAGAGATGATACTGATAGTGGTTACAGGGTTCTAAAGGTTCTGAGGGTTCTAAGGGGCCTCGAACGTGCTGATGAACGCTAGCGTATCATCCTATATTTACTTCACGTCATGGCATTGCTTCATTTCGTAACTACTCGTTCTATGAGTGATTGTTGTTGGTTGTTAGTTGTTGGACTTCAAACAACTAACTTCTATGATGGTAGCTAGTGACTGGTGACTGGGATATGCGATTTCCTAGTCACCAGTCACTAGTCTACCAGTCACCAGCCACTCATAGCGATGCATAATCTATTTTTAGACAATATACGGTTTATATTTTACTACGATTTAAAAAGAAAAGAAAGAGTTATGGGGAGGACAATTTGGAGAGGTGACAGGTTGGTCAGGGTTCTTATAAGGTTCTAAGGGTTCTAAGGGTTTCTCATATTCGATAATTCACACGCCCAATGTTTACTGAATATATTCAGTGAAATTTTGTCATTCAAGTGTATGGAAATATGGGTTATTGTACAAATTTCTTTGCACTCACTGTTGTTAGTTGTTTGTTGTCGGTTGTTTTGCCCCAACAACAAACAACTAACAACCAACAACAATCGCGGGCCCGGTTTCTTGTTATAAATAAACGAATTAAATTTACTCCTGCATCGTCATCTTGAGCCGCCCGAAGGGCGTGTCGAAAGATCTTTGTGTTATTCCT
>CAVBRV010000216.1:0-4020 GCA_963597965.1 Paludibacteraceae bacterium
AAATCTGGTCCATAGGACCTCGCCCCCTCCGGGGGAGATGCCGTAGGCAGAGGGGGTGCATTTTTTCAGCCGACAGGCTGGTTGTTTGGTTTCCCTGAATACCAAGCGACATAAAATTCATTCGACACTTCCAAAATCTGGTCCGTTGGACCTCGCCCCCTTCGGGGGAGATGCCGTAGGCAGAGGGGGTGCATTTTTTCAACCGACAGGCTGGTTGTTTGGTTTTCCTGAATACTAAGCGGTATAAAAACACCATTGACGCTATATTATACATATCATTTCACACCACCTTGTATTTAATTAAAACCATACAACCGCCCTTCAGGCGAAGGAAATACACCCCCTTTGGTGCTTCGCACCACCTTTCCCCCGAAGGGGGAACTGTCCTACGGACCTGATTCCGTTAGCATCAAATGAGATATCTACCGCTTTGTATGTTTTCTAAATACCAAGCGGCCTGAAAACGATTCGCCACTTCCCATATCTGGTCCGTAGGACCTCGCCCCCTTCGGGGGAGATGCCGCAGGCAGAGGGGGTGTATTTCTGCGAGCGTAGCGAGGTTGTTTGGTTTTCCTAAATACCAAGCGGTATAAAAACACCATTGGCACTATATTGTACATCTCATTTCACACCACCTTGTATTCATTAAAACCATACAACCGGCCTTACGGGCGAGGGAAATGCCCCCTCACCGCCTTTCCCTAGAAAGGGGAAACTGCTCTACGAGCCTGATTTCATCAGTAAACAATGCGAAACATACCGCCTACTGCCAACTGCAAACTGCCTACTTATCACCGTACAACTCCGGGTACAATCCCTTTCCAATAATCTGAATCCCATCCAGCGTCCTGACGCCGGCGCTATAGACTGCATAGAGAGGAAGCGGGTACACCCGATGCTCCTTCACACATCGCAAATTCTGCAACGCCTTTTCCTTATAAATCTGGTCCAGGATATGTTCCTCATCGCCATAACTTCTCTCGATGATAATAACAAAAATCGCATCCGGGTCCATTTCCAAAATTTGCTCTTTACTGATGCCCTGTAAATCCGCCCCCATGAGCTCGCCGCCCATAGAAGTCAAGATATTTCCTGCCAAAGAATGGGCCCCATAGACATTGATATTTTTTCCCAAGTACTCAATAATGAGCCCCTTTGGATGATGGCCCGTCTCCTTCGCTTTCGCCTCGGCCCGATCGATTTCATCCTTCATCTGGTCCACCAGTTCTTGCGCTTTTTCTTCTTTATGAAATACCTTCCCCAGATTCAGGATATCCTGATATTCATACTCCACCGTGTGATCCTTGATTTTGGAAGAAGAGCCGGGAGAAATATAGGTATGAATCCCGCGACTTTGCCAAAACTCCGTATCTCGCAGTGTCTTTGCACCAAAAGTAGACGCCCAGCCCACAATGAAATCCGGGTCCTGCATCATCACCGTTTCCACGTCCAGATTTTCCATACTCTGATACGGCACTTTTTCATAAGTCTCTCGATACTCCGGTCGGAGATACTCGCTGCTCGGAAGCCCCATGGCTGCCACGATTCGATCCCCTACACCAAGGGCCAAAAGCGTCTCGATCGAGTTCTGCCACACACAAACCACACGCTCTGGAGCCTTATCAAAAGTTTCCGTAATCGTCACCCCATGGCTATTCTGATTTTCTATGGAAACTGGATAGTAATTATCCTTCACCACCGCATGACTTCCGACGGACGCCCCGCTTCCCTCTTTCACCATCGGACTGCATCCCGCTGAAAGAAGGGCAATCGCCGTAAGCCCTGCTGCTAACCACTTATTGATTTTCACTCACCTCTGATTTCTTTTCCAATTCTTTCATTCTCTCATTCACAGCACGTTCGATTAATATATATACCCCATACATCCGCTTCTTGATATCCTCATTGGAAAATCGCAACACTACATTTCCATCTTTCATAAAAAAATGACTCCGCCACTCATCATAACTTTTTCCTTCCATAGAATAATGCTGCGAGCCATCCACCTCGATAATCAACTTCGCTTTTTCACAATAAAAATCACAAATAAAAGGAGCCATCACCTGCTGCCTGCGGAATTTCACCGGATAATCCCGAAGAATCCGAAACCAAAGCTGCTTTTCTTCCTTCGTCATATCCCGACGCATAGAACGAGCCCGCTCCTTCAACGTCCGATTCAAAGGTGGTTTTCTATTTTCCATCCGTGATGCCTCCTTTTATTTGTGAAATAATTTTCTTTTCTATACCACACCAAGCGGCATGAAAATCATTCGGCGCTCCCCAAATCTGGTCCGTAGGACCTCGCCCCCTCCGGGGGAGATGCCGTAGGCAGAGGGGGTGCATTTCCGTGAGCGTAGCGAGGTTGTTTGGTTTTCTTAAATACCAAGCGATATGAAACTCATTTGACACTTTCCAAATTTGGTCCGTAGGACCTCGCCCCCTTCGGGGGAGATGCCGTAAGGCAGAAGGGGTGCATTTCCGTGAGCGTAGCGAGGTTGTTTGGTTTTCTGAATACCAAGCGGCATGAAAACACCATTGACCTTATATTAAACATATCAATTCATCCCGCCTTGTATTCAATTAAAACCAAACAACCGGCCTTACGGCCGAGGGAAATACACCCCCTCTTTTTATTTCTCCCCCGGAGGGGGCGATGCCCGATGGGCCTGATTTCGCTCACCAAACATCTCATTTCATACCACCAACTGCAAACTGTCTACTGCCTACTGCCAACTAACTAGAAGAACTTCCCCGGCAAATAAGTCGGATTAGGGTACTCGCCAATCCACTTATCGTAGGTCTCCCCATCGATGCCCAAATTCCGCTGACACCAAGCTTTCCAGTTTTCTGGATATTTCTTATCTTTGAGAATAGCGTCCATGGTCCAATCCGAATGTTTCGAGAGCACCCAAGCCACCTTTACATAGTGCATAGGATAGCCCAGTTTCATATAGTGGAGGCCCGTTTTCTTTGGAATTTTCCACCACCGTTCCAAATTCACCGCAGCCAGTTCCAACTTTTTATCATATGCCTTCTGCCCCACGGCACCGATGAGGTACTCCACCCGCTGCCAAGGTTCATCATGTTTCAAAGCGAGAATGTCATCCACGGACTTTCCAGAAATATAAGAGTACAACGCTGCCCGGTTCAAATCCTGGAAATCTACGCCCTTTTCGATGAGTTCTTTCGTCTTTTCTGGAGCCACGAAATATTTTTGTGACAGTACCAGTTGCATTTCTTCCAAAGTCATGCGAGGCCGGCGAGGAGGCCGTTTCTGTTCTTCTTGCTTCTGCTGGCCTTGTCCCT
The DNA here is from genome assembly GCA_963597965.1 of Paludibacteraceae bacterium. Taxonomy (GTDB): domain Bacteria; phylum Bacillota; class Negativicutes; order Veillonellales; family Dialisteraceae; genus Dialister. Next base: position 3,307 of record CAVBRV010000216.1, read on the forward strand.
GTTCTTGGGCATAGGTTGTTTCTGTCATGAAGGGCATAGAGAGAAAAAGTGCGGTTGTCATGGCAATGAGAATGGTCTTTTTCATGATAATTCCTTTCGTGAAAAGTAGGCAGTTAGCGGTTAGCAGTAGGCAGATTCTACTGCTTACTGCCAACCGCTAACTGCCTACTAATATATGGATAAAGTGCGCCTACAATCATAGACGCACTTTATAACAATGAGATGAGCTAACTTATAAAATTAGAAATTGTATTTTGCACCAACGAGGATACTACGTCCTGGCATTGCAGAGGATCCTACACCATTCCAAGAATAATAAGAAGTTTCATAGGCTTCATTGGTCAAGTTGTTAATCAAAAGATATACGGTCATATCCTTAGTTGCCTGATAATTGATATTCCAATCAAGGACTAAGAATCGTCTGTTTGTAAATGCTCTTTCACTACATCCTGTATACCAATTTGTCAAAAGGCCAGTATAAACTTTTCCGTTTTCATAAGACAAATTTAAGGAATAATGATTCTGTGGGCGCAAACTATTAATAGCGGTATTAATATCATTCTCATTTCTATAACCCCAATCATCTTCCAATACCCATCCTGGCTTTGCCTTCCATTTATCCTTCATATGAGAATAAGACGCACTTAAAGTAAAGTGATCATTGAATTGGTGATCCAATGTAACATTAAAGGACTGTTTATCTTCCTTCGCATT
>CAVBRV010000217.1:0-4015 GCA_963597965.1 Paludibacteraceae bacterium
TTACCGCTGGTGCCACTGAGATTTCTCCACTCAGGGACACAAATCATTTCACAACTTTTACATCATTATTAAGCTAAAATACGCCCGGTCGAAATGACGGCTTCGCTGCTACATTCTTCTTAATTTAACGAGATTCCTTTTGGAGGGCCCGATGGGCTTAAATATCATCGATATGGTGAACCCTAGCAGCATTAGCTCGTTCAAGAAACCTTTAGAACCCTTAGAACCTTTTGTATCCTTTACAACCTGAGAAACTTGAGCAACCTGTCATACCTTTACTCCCAATCATTAGAATTGAAAAAATCAATATCAAAAAGGAATAGAATCATATATAATCAGACTAGATAATTTGCTGAATCTTGATTTATTTTTACAAAACTTTACATAGACTTTACATAGACAGGGTAACATATAGGTAACGTATAATTTGTGTCAAAAAGGTTGCTGAGCGACATTTGCGATGACTGGTGCTGAGGAGCAGGTTGGTTAGGGTTCTCAAGGTACTCAGGGTACTAAAGGTTTCTCGAATGAGGCGAACAACGCTAGTGTGTTGTGTTAAGTGTTCCTAATTTATTATGTATTGGTTTAAGGTTTATATACCGAGCCCGTATATGATAATTCGTCACGAAGAAAGTGTCGTTGGTTTAAGGTTTATACGTAAGCATATAACCCCTAAACCTTAAACCATAAACCAATATCTCGAGCATTGAGAATTTTGCTAAGTTTCAATGATACAGTACACTAGTGTTTATTGGCAGCTTCGAGAACCCTTTAGAACCCTTAGAACCCTTAGAACCTTGAGCTACCTGAGAAACCTTAGAACCCTGAGTAACCTGAGAAACTTGAGCACCCTGAAACCACTACCGAAATAATACCTACTAACGCAAATCCAAATCCTTATTTTACATGTTTAGGAGGAACAACATGTTCAGTCTGGTGAATAAGCATGAAGAATTTTTTGATTTCCTTGTGACCAATGCCGAATATTTCCACAAAGGCACATTGATGGCGCGGGAAGTGCTGCAGGACCCATCGAAATTGGAAAAATATTCCAAAGAAGTGAAGAACCTGGAACACGCGGCGGATCGGGTGACCCACGATATTTCCGCGAAAATGCGTCATGTATTTATCACCCCGATCGATCGCGAAGATTTTTTCATGCTCACCAGCACCTTGGACGATTGCGTGGACGACGTGCAGGATGTGGTGCTCAGTCTGAAACTGTATCATGCTGGCATCGGCTGGGATTTGCCCCTTCGCATGGCGGATATTTTGGTAGAAATGTCGGATGAAATGATTATTCTCTTCCGCCTCTTGAAAAATATTGACAAGAACGAAACCGAAATCGGACAGCGCACGCGGAAATTAAATTCCCTGGAAAGTGAAGGGGATGCGGTCTATCGCCAGGCGATTTCCGAACTCTTCGAGGGCGGTCACGAAGTGATGGACATTATTCGCTGGAAAGAAATCATGGAAGCCATGGAAGACACGGCGAATCGGGCAGAAAAGGTGGCGAACTTGATTAAAGAGGTGGTCATGAAATATGCCTGATATTTACCTGGTGGGACTTGTTATATTTCTGGCACTCTGCTTTGATTTCATCAATGGGTTCCACGATACGGCCAATGCCATCGCTACCTCGGTAGCCACTCGCGCGCTCAGTCCGAAGGTAGCCATTATCATGTCGGCATTTTTGAATTTCCTAGGGGCCATGATTTCCACCGGCGTTGCCAAAACCATCGGCGGCGAAATCGTCACCTCTCCTCACATGGTGGATTCGGTGGTGCTCATTGCGGCGCTGTCCGCCTCCATTTTATGGAATCTATTTACTTGGTGGATTGGCATGCCTTCCAGTTCCTCTCACGCCTTGATTGGCGGGGTCATCGGGGCGGTCATTATTTCCTACGGCACCGGCGCCATTCATATGGAAGGGGTTTGCACCATCGTCATCGGTCTGGTGTGCTCTCCGATTGTGGCGATGTTCATGGGCTACGTCATCATGACGCTGCTTTATATCCTTTTCCGAAACGTAGGGAAATCGAAGGTGAATTATATTTCCACCCACATCCAAGTCGTATCGGCGGCTTTGATGGCTTTCTCTCATGGTTCCAATGATGCCCAGAAATCCATGGGGATCATCACCCTGGCTTTACTTTCCGGCGGCTACATCGGACAGCTGGAAGTGCCCTGGGAAGTGAAGATTGCTTGCGCCTTGGCTATGTGTGCGGGGACTAGTGTAGGCGGTTGGCGGATTATTCGGACCGTAGGAAATAAAATTTTCCGCATGCAGCCTGTCAATGGCCTGGCGGCAGATTTGAACTCCGCGTCTATCATTTTCTCCGCCACCATGTTGCACTTGCCTGTATCGACCACGCACGTGGTGACCGGTTCCATTATGGGCGTAGGCTGGGCGAAACGTTTCCGCGCCGTACATTGGAGCGTGGCGTACCAAATGGTTTCTGCTTGGGTGATGACCATCCCTTGCACTGCAGCGGTGGGGGCATTGGTGTACCTTTTGATTCGACATACTTTTTGAAATAAGTTGGCGGTTGGCAGTAGGCAGTTCACTGAAATGGTGGGCTGCCTGTTTTAGTTGGTAGTTGTTGGTTGTCTGTTGTTTGGTCTCAACAACAAACAATCATCAATAATCGAGACTTTTTTCCTGTTGTAAGCAAATGAATAAGCAATGACTAAACGCAAACATAAATTTTGGGTATGATTTTCCATAGCTGATGCAATTTTAATATATGGAGAGTAAAAAGTTGAACATTTTTGAAAAAAGATGTTGTGATTTTTCGCTCCTTCTGCAATGTATATAGTAGAGGGGAAAATCACTCACCTTCCACCTAGGGCTGATTGGTTTTGTTTCTGGCATTGGAAATTGTACTCTGGAGACAATGCTAGAAAAGAGCCAAAGCAGATGATCAGGAAGATGACAACTTTTCTCTCCTTGGCGGATGGTTGTTTTACGGGAAATGATTTTCAAAAGAGATTTCATGATGAGACGGTACTTGCTAGCGGTATTTCTTAAAAATGAGTTTCTTGCGAGAATCAAGCTAGCGTTCCCAACAACAAACAACCATCAACCAACAACAAGTAAGACAAAAACACGGACCTTCCGTCATACCTCCATAGATGGCTGACTTTGACGACAAGTTGGGAGCGCCCTTGGGCAGAGAGAAACAGGGGAACCTGATTTCACCAATCTTCCTATCGAGTAAGCGCCCACGCCGTATTCATGGTGACCGCTCCCTGGACATTTCACACGGATTTCTATCCGTGTTTTTGTCGTGTTTGGAATAGTTGCTGGTTGTTAGTTGTTGGTTGTTTGAATCCAGAAAATCGATAATTAACATTTGAGGGCAATCGCTTATCCGGTTTCTTGATAGTTCTTAAATGAATGAGTATAGCTATTTCTGTGTGAAACTAGTAAAATACAAATATGTGAGATAGTTTGTAGACATCCATAAGCAAATTGGGGGATACATGATGATATATGGATTTAATGAAATTTTTTCTGATGTTACTAAATTGGGAAAGAAAATTCCGAGCAATCAATATCTGAAGCAAGGGAAATATTCGATTATCGATCAAGGCAAAGAAAATATCGCTGGATATACAAATGATGAAAAAGGTTTATTTACTGATGTGCCAGCTATTATATTTGGCGACCATACAAGGGTTTTAAAATTTGTAGATGAACCCTGCTTTTTAGGAGCAGATGGGGTTAAATTGTTGAAATCCAAACATCAAGAATGGAATGATAAGTATTTGTTTTATGCATTAAAAGATGTGAGGATTCCTGATACGGGTTACAATCGACATTTTAAATGGTTGAAGCAAGCCAGTGTTTTAGTTCCATCACGTGAAGAGCAAGATTTCATTGTTACGGTTTTAGATACTATTGAAAATGTTATTTTAAATAGAAAAAATGAATTGGAAAAATTAGATGAGCTTGTGAAATCCCGGTTTATAGAGATGTTTGGAGATCCTTTAAACAGAACAGGGAAATGGC
>CAVBRV010000218.1:0-4012 GCA_963597965.1 Paludibacteraceae bacterium
GTGCCGCTGAGATTTCTCCACTCAGGGACACAAATCATTTCATAACTTTTACATCATCAAGCACAAATATGATCGGTCGAAATGACGGTTTCGCTGCTACCTTCTTATTATTTTAACAGATCCCCTTGGATGGCCCGATGGGCCTATCATCCGTATTTAAATGCCTCTTGATACCGCATTATATCGAGGTAAACCAACATTTCTGGGATGGGAAGTTTGAATTAGTTATTGATTGTCTAGATCCAAACAACCAACAACTATCAACCAACAACAAAAATAGGAGTTAAAGGAAAAAATCCCTCTAACTCCTAACCCCTAATCCCTAGTCACCAGTCACCAGTCACCAGTCACCAGTCACCAGTCACCAGTCACCAGTCCAATTATCCGAAACATTCCTAAATTCATCAATCCCCCAGCTCTTATTCCTCCCAATTCTTCCGAATCAGGAAATTCCCATCCAAAGCCCGCCCATTCACATCCAAATGGTCCGTATACTGCCAGATGGAGGCCTTTTGAAAATCGTATTTCCTTCCCCACTGGGCACACCAATAAGAAAGATAAGGCGATAACTGGTCTGTCCGAATCCGATGCATGAGCCAATCATAGCTGGCATAGATCCCGCAGTTGTACCCAGCCCGATTCATTTCCTCCACATAGGCCTGACACATGGCCGTCACAAGCTCTGCTCCATCCGCGCCATGTCGCGCCTTAAAACCATCCGCATCTTCCATATCCAGCCAACACTCCATAGGAAGCTTCGCTACGGTCAAGCCACAATCGGCCAATACTTGCCAGGTAAACCGTGCCTCCGCCTGGGCCTCTTCAACCGATAGGGCATAACTATAATAATATATACCTATATATAAGCCTGCAGCGATAGCCCCATTCACATTCTGATAGAACCGGCTATCCAAATGCCCTTTTCCATATCCCAGCCGAATCATGGCAAAGGAAATACCATACTCTCGCACCTCCTTCCAGTCCAATCCCCCATTGTGTTCTGATACATCGATACCCAGAATCATGTATGTTACTCCTTTCTGAAAAGTTGGCGGTTAGCAGTTAGCAGTTGGCAGTTGGCGGTTAGTGGTTAGCAGTTGGCAGTTGGCAGTTGGCAGTTGGCAGTTAGCAGTTTACTGTTTACTGTTTACTGTCTACCGTTTACCGTTTACCGTTTACCGTTTACCGTCTACTGTCTACCGTCTACTATCTACCGTCTACCGTCTACCATTAACCGTCTACTGCCTACTGCCTACTGCCTACTGCCTACTGCCTACTGCTTACCGCCTACTATAAATCGCCTACTCTTTCCCTACCAATTTCCTAATCAACCGTCCCATGGACTCCACGCCTGCATCGGATAAATTCTCTATAATGGACAAAAACTCTGTCACCGCCAGATAGCCGATCACTGCTTCTGATAAATAAGCCACGCCGCCGGATTCTTTAAGCATGAAATCCGCCCCCGCCGCTGACATGACAGTTAGGAAATATAGCACCATCTTCTCGATGCCCCGGCGCTTCATCACCTGACTACTAATGAGCCCCGCCCGACGAGCCGCGGGTATTTCCATCATCACCCGCCAAAGGCCGACATCCACCGTTCCCATTTCCTTCAGCCGACCATAACTGATCGCCATCCACCGGGTCACGCAATCCAGGAATAGTAAGGAAATAAAAACCAAAAGCATCATCGATTGCTGTTTCATAGAATACTCCTTTCTAAAAAGTAGGCAGTAGGCAGTTGGCAGTTTACGGTTAACGGTTGACAGTTTACGTTTTACCGTCTACTGTTAACCGTTTACTGCCTACCATTAACTGCCTACCGCCTACTGCCCACTGCCTACTCCTTACCATCTCATTCATGCAGCGGCGCTTTATAATTTGTGCGCCGCCACCTTCATTTCTAACTTCTCACTACTCACTTCTCACTGCTCTTCAGTCACATCATAGTATTCCACCAGGCGAATACCGGAGAGAGTCTTGGACTGCAATTCCGAAATCGCCTTCCCTGCCGCATAGAGTTCCTCATCGCTGGCATTGACCTTCACCTGGGAATAATTCAAATTCTTCAGAGCCGCCGCCCCGCTGCTGGTGGTGCCATCTTCCACACGAATCACCAATTTCGTATCGTATCTGCTTTTTTCAATAGACATAGTAATTTCTCCTTTTAACAATCTAACATGGAAATACACGCATAGTTAAGAGTTAGCAGTTGGCGGTGGGCAGTTAGCAGTTTTCTGCCGACTGCCTACTGCTTACTGCCTACTAACAACTATTCCAAATCCGTGCTCGTGGTATTCACAATGGTTGCTTTCTTCAGTTCCACAGCCTGCACGCCGCTTCTAGTGACCAGCACCTTCGCAATGTCCGGTGCCTTCTGCTTCACCTCAGCCAAAGTGAGGTCATCCTTTGGATCATCTACAGAAAGAGTCACCGTGCTAGTTCCTGCCGTGGTAAAAATGAGTTCCAATTTTTTCATATTCATCTCTCCTTTTGTGTAGTGGTTTCTCCGTAACTCATATAATTGATTGCGAAAACCCTTGTGTGCTTATTGTTGTTGGTTGTTAGTTGTTGGTTGTTTGGCCCAGCAACCAACAACCGTGAGCAATAGCCACTCCAATCCCCTACCAATAACAACTTGAATTAACGAACCGCCACTCCATACACTCCGGTAAAAGAAACCATCCAGTCGCCCCGGAAAATAAACTGAATGACAGAAGAGTGTTCTGTTTGCCAATCATCTATGACTAGAAATGCCCGTCCGAAATGTTTTGTAGTATATCATATGGCAGTGCTTTATGAATTGTGCACTGCTACCACCACTCCTCATTCCTAACTCCTCACTCCTAACTTCCATATATAATGGTTGTATAGACATGATTAGAATCAGTTTAGAAAAACCATCTGTCCCGTACGCTGACCGGTGGCTTTCTTGCCCTTCCATATATTAAAATTGCATCAGCCCTGCAAAACCATACCCTATTTTTTCAAAAAAGTTGAAATTTCTTCACGACTGACAATCAATGCCTTGAACCATTTCCTATACTTAGACAAAGATGGCTGCGTCAATCCCAGCTTTCGGCACTGTTCACCAGGTGTCATATCTTCCGTAAAAGAAATTGCCACCTCTATCCGCCGTTTCGTGCACCCCGCCTTTTTTAAGAGCTTTATAAAATCTTCTTTCCACAAATCATCATAAGTGTATTCACAGCCCTCTTCTTCTACAGAATCTAAGGACCGTCCCTCCACTTCATGCTGCTTCGACAGACTCCGCAAGAGATGCATCCGCTTCCACCGAAGCTGCTGCGCCATGCAAGCTGGGAAATATTTCACCTTTGTCACGTCAAACTTCTGGGCAAACTGGAGAAATTCCACCCAGAGCTCCTGGGCCAAATCTTCCTGACAGACATTCTCATTCAGCGTATGGGACAACTTTCTCACCAAAGGCGTAAATTGTACCACCAACTCTTTCCGTGCATCCGCATCACCACTTTGGAAATTCACGAGCATATTCTTTAATTTTTCTTCCTGAGACATCGGTATCTCTCCTTTGAAAAAATTAAAGAAGGCCTTCTTTAGCTATGCGGGAAGTTCACTGCCTCCCTGGATCCTGACCACAGGATACCAACTCTCTTTCCAAGTAGCAAAAACGGTTATTCCCCATAAAACAGTTAGCCAAACGATAAAAATTGACTTTCACTCCTAGTGAAATCCCATTTACAAGAAATCGCACAGAGTGAAATGCCCTCAAAACGGCAAGTTTCACTTTTTACTTTTTTATAAGCACTAAAAAAACTCGTACAACCAACATAGAGTTTTACGAGTTTTTTTGATAATCAATGATTCTATTTTCAACTGGAAAAACTGGTGTACTGTATCGATGCTATTTAACCAATTCATTAAACACTACGGATATATCACTATGAATAATAACGATAATAGCACTAGCGTGTAGCCCCTTGGAGAAGGGGCGGCAAAGCCGGGGATAGAATGGCCCGAAGGGACATAT
>CAVBRV010000219.1:0-1682 GCA_963597965.1 Paludibacteraceae bacterium
CTCTTGGATTGGTGCTGCTAGCCATTAAAATCGCCACTCTGGCCGATGTCACATCAATGCCTTCATCCATACATTTGATACCCAAAATCACCTGGATGCTTCGATTGGCAAAATCGTCCAAAATTTGTTGACGTTCTGTCAAGCCAGTCTCTTTATTAACTTTTTTCGCCGAGATTTCTTCTGTAATCTTGGCACGAGTGACTTTCTTATCAGCCAATAATTGCATGCACGGTTCCATTTGCTCTGGTGATGTGAAAATGATGGTATCTTGCATCTGTTCCGGATGCATATCATCTAAAAGAGCACTCAAGGCTGGTAGTTTTTCCGCTGCATTCTTAGCTAAATCTGCCCGCCTCATATATAAACCTTCTAGCTCTTTTTGCGCTTTCATATAAGGTTTATTCGCCTTTTTACATCTTTCTACTTCTCCTCTCTTGAGGAAAATTTGACGATTTAAAGTAGAACACTTCTGACTTTCCTCATCAGTCATATATACAAATAACGGATGATACTCATAGGGATTCAAGAATGGTTTCCCAGTGGCTGGGTTGATGGTATTAAGGGCATCAAAAATGGTAAATTCATAAGATTGATTCCCGAAGTAATCTTGAATAATCTGCGTTCCCACTTCATCAAACAATCGCTCAGGAGTAGCTGACAGGCCGATACGATATTCATATACATCCAGCAATGCATTTCGCTGTTTTTCTGAACCAATGGCATGCACTTCATCACAAATAAAGAGTATTTTCGTATCATTCTTGTACTGCTCAATCAAATCAATAAAACCTTTAGCGGAGGCCGTATCATGGGTGGTATATACGATAGCACTATCATATTTCCAAAATTCCAATAAGAGCATTTTCATATCATGCTTCCATTTGGAATTAGTCCCATCTGCAATGATGCTGATATCAAAGGGAATCCCTAATTTCTCTATATCCGTCTTCCACTGACGAGATAAGGTATTCTGCGGCGTAGCCACGATAGTGATGAATCGTTCTTTTTTCTTTAACTTCTCATACACGCAACCAATGGCTGTCCGGGTTTTCCCTGTACCCGTAGCCATTTCCATGAGTAATTTTTCGTTATTTTCCGACCATTTCCGCACCGCTTCTAGTTGATGAGGAAATAGACCTAAAGCGTCTTTCTCTCCGGGTTTCTTGTATCGCTTCATACATTCCAGTTCATAAGGGTCCTTCGGCTTGATTTGTACAATTTTCTCTCGGATGGCCTCTGGAATGTCGTATACGGTCGCAATGGATTGCCGGCGATTATACCAGTATTCTTCAAATTTCTTTTTATCCGCTTCCACATATTCCAACTGTCCCGGTTTCCAAGAACGAAACACCTTAAACTCTTCAATATTATTCAACCAGGCTTGGGCCGTTTCATTAATAGAGCCAGAAAAAGAAATCATATCCCCATTGGCATCTTGCATAATGCCCACTTTTTGATGAAATAAACTGGTTGGTGAATTATTACAAACCACAATCTTGATTTCCAGAAATCCTTCATCCAACAAATAAGCCAATAATTTCAAATGGTCATCTGCTTCTGCCTGGAAATCTAAGTTCTTGAACAATTCTGCCGTTTCTGCAATGGCATGATGCTCTTGAATGACTTGAAAATCCGCCGGAGATAATTCTGGTGAAATCAAAAGATACATATGACCATGATTG
>CAVBRV010000219.1:1692-3971 GCA_963597965.1 Paludibacteraceae bacterium
AGCCTTCTAGCCCTTCTGATGCAACCAGCAGCGCCGATGAACTAAAGAATCCTGCTATTCGGTAATATTTCTTTGTCTGATTCAATACGGGTATATAAAATTTTTCCAGTAAATGTTCCTTACTTTCTTCCGTTTCATAGCAAGATTCCAAATATAGATCTCGTAATCCCATCCTCATAACCTCCAATCTATATTTCTTAAAATGGACTCCCTTTTGCTTCCCTTGAGTATAAATTCCATCAAATAACGCACATTGCCTCGTCGCCTTCCTTGATTAGAAGGGGCTAAACAGGATACGGTATCTGTATACAAGACCGGCCCACTTGCTGCTTTGGAAATAAGACATTGCAAATAGGCATTTCTTAGAATCATCTTTCGTAAGACTGTCATTTTGGTTTCCATAGAAATAGAAACCAAGTATTTTCCCCAAGAAGTCAAAGTCACCTTTCGTGGCTTTTGTACACCAATTTCGGCCAACCCGCAAAGTTCCGCTATCTTTCCTTGATTTTCTCCATATTTCTTTTGGGCCGCTTCCTTGGCACATCCCATCAGCTGGTATCCCAATTCATCAAAAGTGAGACCATGCTCTGCAAATTCTAAAAGCTCTGGCACACGAATCACTGATTTTTCAAAATCACTAAAAATAGGCACATCGGACTTGCAAAAATCGTGCTTGGGATGCAATCGGCAAATACAGTCAATGAATTGTTCCAATGGAATTTGTTGTAATACCCGAAAAGCAATCTTTTCTTCTTCCAGCAAGCCATGTCGTAAAATTCGGTTCACATACTCTTTCTCCGATAAAAAGGCATGGAAATATTTCATATTTTCCAGATTTCTTTCCCACTCTCCAAAGAAATTCAATCTAACCACCCCTTCAATCGGAATAATCGGTATACTTGATGTCAAAAAATTCGTCTGCCACTTCTGGGTAATTCCGTTCATAATCCAATAGGGCTTGCATGCTCGAACAGTACCCCGGCGTTTTCTTCAGCGCTTGATTGGCTTCACAAAATTCGCGAAAGCTCATCTTTTTGAAAATATGGGGCTGATTACACCAGCGAGCCATAGCGACATACATGGTCCGAAGGGGCGAATCTTTCCAAGGTGTTTCATTCTTATTCTGATACCGCATAATATAGGGCAAACAATGATATTGCATGAGAAGCTCAATCCGCTTGAAAGCATTTCGTATATCTTCCCAGGTCGTGGATTCAAAACCTACCAATACGTAAAACTTGACACTCTTCCCCTTTTTATAAGGTTTCATGATTTGGAGTTTCGAGTGAATCAAATCATAGTCCCGGATGTTATCAAAGGCAAAGGTAAAATCTCCATCATAATTGGAAGAAAAAAGTGCTTTGGCAATTTCTGGTGTCAGTAGCCGTTCATCCATGCCTTGCTTGAACTTGAAACGTTTTCCCGTCGCCACCAATTCTCCTAGTAAGGGCTGCCAATGACGATAGCCAAAGAAATTATCATCTAGCATGCAAATCTTTTTTCGACTGGGATCTAAAAATTCCGTCAAATGACTATGACGGAACACACGATTATACTTTTGATTCACACAAAACCCGCAATGACGGAAACATCCACGGGTCAAATATCCAATGCTATACTCCAAGTACTCTTTAAATTGCACTTTGAAATTCTTTTCCCGAAAAGGCACACCTGCCTTTTCGGCTTCTCCTTTTGCTTGATTGATTTTCTTTTCTATCCATTCATCATACAAATGATAGTCAGGCATACAATGTTCAATCACATCAGGCAAATTAGGAGCACGATCAAAAAAGAATCCTGTCCCTCCTACATTGACAGGAATCTTTCCTTCGTACATATAGCCCACCGTTTTCTCCAGCCACTCTTCCACAGGAAGAGCCCCTGCATCAGGTTTCCCCACCCGAACCAATAGTTCTTTCGGTTGTGTTACCTGATGCAGCCATTCCGGCACAGGCGTATCGGTAAATACTTTGGCAATAAACACACGGTCAAATTCTTCCAAACCCGTATAGTCTGTTTTCAGAACCACATCTTCGGGACGTAATTTGACAATCTGCTTATAATAGCCAGCAATCTTTTCACAGACAAGATTAGGGAAACGATGTTTCTTCCTCCCTATCAAGTCTGCATCAATAACAGCAATTTTCATTTTTCTCAAACTTCTTAATACACCATGATTTTATCAGACAATTCATAATCCGATGCAATCACTTCTTTCAACTTACTTTCCTGCGGGCAGAACCCATACTCATCTTTCAAAAAATATACCAACTCATGAT
>CAVBRV010000220.1:0-3970 GCA_963597965.1 Paludibacteraceae bacterium
TCAAGCAACAAGTAATAAGCAACTAATAGTACTTCAAAGGCGGTGCATGATGTATATTTCTTCTTTATCCATTCAAAATTATCGGACCTTTCAGCAAGTGACCTTTCAATTTGATAGTCGGATGAATTATATTGTGGGAGATAACAACATCGGGAAAAGTAATTTGCTCCGACTGCTGAAAGGGATTACCCATGGAGAAGGATTTCGGGAAAAGGATTTTTTGGATACCGATGAACCCATCGAGGTGCGGCTGACTTTGGCGGATGAGACAGCTCGTGATGAGATTCATTTGAAACTTATCCAGCATGTGCAGGAAGTGATGCCTCGCCTATTCGATGCGGATAGTGGAGAGGCACTTCCTTTGGAATACATGCGGTGCTTGTTTTATATGGATTTCGGATTGTTTGAAATACCTCGAAATATGCTGACGGATCATTTGGTGGGGCAGGTGCTAACTTTATTTCAAGAGTATTTTTCACAAGGAAAAGAGGCAGTGGAGAAGGTCGAGGCGCTTTTGAATGGACGAGGTTTTCATTTGGCCCTTCCTCGGGAAGATGCTCGGCAGGCGGCCTTGGCTTTTTTTAACGAGATTTTTGGAAATCAAGGATTGGGAGCGTCTTATCATTTCACGACCCGTTTGGCTGTAGCCGTGGGGGCAGTGCTTTTGGCGAAGATGAAGGAAAAGAAGGAAAGCAAGGCGATTTCTTTTGACAATATGATTATCACTGATGAGAAGGGGAAACGGTTTTTGACGGTCCTCATCAGCATCGATGAACCGGAGCTGCACTTGCATCCTTATTTGCAACGGGCTATTCTTTCCTTTGTGCGGGCTATATTGAATAATGAGGAACCGTTCTTTTTGCAAATGGTGCAGTCTTTATTGGGGGTGGATGGGCTGGATGGGCAGCTCTTTGTGGTGACCCATTCCACTGATGCGCTGGTGAATGATTACCGGCAGATTATTCGTATGTATTGGGATGAGAAGGATAAGGTGCAGGCCGCTTGTGGGGCCAATTTCCATTTCAATAGTGAAATCGAAAAGCATTTGATTATGCATTTCCCGGAAGTGAAGGAGGCGCTCTATTCTCGTTGTACCATCTTGGTGGAGGGGGAGACAGAGTATGGTTCCTTTGGCTATTTTGCGAAAACCATGGGGGTTCATTTCGACTATCACGGGATTTGTCTCATCAATGCCAGAGGGGAAAGTTCCATCGCGAAAATTGCGCAGTTGATTCGGCGGTTCCATATCCCCGCGGTTTGTCTCTATGATCGGGATGTGATGGCGGAAGGGAAATCTTCGCCTTACATATTTTATACCAATTATATATGCTATGAGATGGACGTGGTGAAAGCCTGCTTGGCGGCAGGAAGTCGCAAGGTGCTGGACCAGGTGATTGCGGATATTGTGGAAAGTGGGGATACGGTCAATTCGGCGCTCATCAAGAAGGCAGGGGCGAAATTGGGGGTGCCGAAGGGGTATTATCCGCCAAAGAAGTTGAAAAATATCAATCCTCGCGATGAGAAGGCGCTGGAGTTTTATTATTTCGCTTGGCTCTATGGAAATAAGGGCGTCATCATCGGCCGGGCTTTGGGAGAGCATTTGAGGAGGGAGGAAATACCGGAGGCGTTCGTGCGAGTCATTGAAGCGGCGAAGGAGTTAGCACAGTAAGGCAGTGAGAAGTTAGAAGTGAGAAGTTAGAAATGGTGGTGGCGGCGCACAAAATTTGGAAGCGCCGCAAATATGATTAGTTGCTGGTTGTTAGTTGTTGGTTGTTTGAATCTTAGCAACTAACAACCGTGAACAATCGCAATCCAGATTTTTGCTATTTAAATGAATGGGCAATTTCTAAATAATTTATAAAATCGGGGGGGGTAAGCGTTAAAAGAATATTTTCTTTCGTTTCAAAACTGATATAATGGAGGTGATAGATTACGGATTGGTATTTTTACAATCCTCATTGACGAAACGATTCATGATTATAATACAGAGGGCAGTGTGAGTGTATGGAAAAATGGCAGCAAGATTTGGGGTGGCAATTTTTTGAAAACAGTCCGCAAGCAAGTGCATTGGTCCATTTGTTGTTGGATGAGGAACAGAAACCGGTGGACTGGATTTTTGAACATTGCAATGATGCCTTTGTCCAACTTTGGGATGTTTCAAGAGAGGATATAGAAGGGAAGTTCTTCTTGAAATCCTATCCTACACGAAGTCAGAAATGGCTTGGCGTTTATTATGCAGCTGCATTTGAAGGGGAAACGCTGGAATTTGATGACTATTCAGAAGAACTAGACCTTCATTTGCATTTTAAAATGGTCCCTGCTGGACAAGAAGGATATTGTCTTTGCTTTGAAACAGTACTTTCTGATATGGATTGGAGTAAACCTTATCAGAGCCATAAGAAACAAGGGGCTATGCAGAAATTACAATGGGAAAATGTCATGCTGGATGCGCTTTGCCTTGATTATACGGTGGCCTTATATTGTGATTTGAAGCAAGATCGGGCGATTAACATCAAAGTAAGTCCCTATTCTTTGCGAGCTCATATGGAAAAGGAAGAGGGCGGCTCTCAATCTTATTCGTCATGGATTCGGAGTGCTTATGAGCATGCGGTTATTCATGAGTCCATGCCAGATTTTTTAGAGAAATTTGATGCCCAAAATTTGATGAACTATTTAGGACATCATGATATTTATATTTCTCGTCACCAAACACACCCCAATCAGGCGGGAAAAGAGTACTTTGAGGTGCGGGTCGTCAAAATTCATGAAGATGAAAAGCATTTTATGGTGATTATGGGGTATCGGCCCATTGATGATATTGTAAAGATAGAGAGGGAACGGCAGCAAGAATTACAAAAAGCGGCGGAACAAGCGAAAGCAGCCAGCCAAGCAAAGTCAGCATTTCTTTTTAATATGTCTCATGATATTCGGACACCTATGAATGCCATTATCGGATTTACAGAATTGCTGAAAATCCATAAGAATGACGCTATGCGAGTGGATGAATATGTTCATAAAATTCAAGTTTCTAGTAAATACCTGCTCTCTTTGTTAAATAATGTATTAGACATTGCTCGCATCGAACATGGGCAGGTGGAAGTAGTGGAAACATTGGCGGAGGCCAAGGATTTCAATGATACCATGTATGGCGTTTTTGAACATCAGATGAAGGAGAAGCAAATTGATTTCCATCGGGAAATACATGTTCAGCATCCCTATCTGTATTGCGATATGATGAAGGTACGAGAAATTTTACTGAATCTGTTGAGCAATGCGTTCAAATATACTAAGTCCGGCGGGCGTATCGATTTCCGGGTCATCGAGGAACCTTCCGAAAAAGAGGGATATGCTTGGTTTCGCACAGAAGTGCAAGATACGGGCATTGGTATGTCGCAAGATTTTTTGAAACATATTTACGAGGATTTTGCAAGGGAACGGAATACCACGGAGTCGCAGCAGGCTGGAACCGGTCTTGGCATGGCGATTGTAAAGAAATTGGTAGACCTTATGGGTGGTACCATTGATGTGGAAAGTGAAGTAGGAAAGGGAAGCAAATTCACGGTGCGATTGCTGCATCGAGTAGCCGATGCCTCCGAGATGAAAGAAAAGGAGGAGGAAAAATCGGTTTCCTTAGAAAGTTTAGGGAAGAAACGAATCCTATTGGCGGAAGATAACGCACTGAATGCGGAAATTGCGGAAATGCTTCTTTCTGAAGAGGGCTTTGAAGTGCATTGGGCAGAAGATGGAGCCAAATGTGTGGATATGCTAGAAAAAGCAGTGCCAGGTATGTATGATTTGATTTTGATGGACGTACAAATGCCTGTGATGAATGGATATGAAGCCACTCGCGAAATTCGGCAAATGAAGGATCCGAGGAAAGCGAATATGCCTATTATCGCCATGACGGCAAATACCTTTGAAGAAGATAGAAAGAAGGCTTTGGATGTGGGGATCGAAACTTGCAAAGAAA
>CAVBRV010000221.1:0-3958 GCA_963597965.1 Paludibacteraceae bacterium
CATATGCGATGAAATCATAAATAGTGCGTAATGCGAAGTGCGTAGTGCGTAATGATGGAAGGGGCGCACAAAATTTAGAAGCGCCCCAATACCCCTTTTTTATAATAAAAATTCCATAGCAATAGGCTAATTTCATCGGCGAGCATATAGAAACGGACACCATAATACCAACATCTACCCATATAAGAGTAATTCGAGGCGCTCGCCGGCCACCATTACGCACTACGCACTACGCACTTCGCATTTACTATCAAACCGAGCACTATGTTACATCTGTCATACAAGGAGTCAAATGTCATGAGTTTACACTTCATCTTCGGCCGGGCGGGCACGGGGAAAACCACTCGTTGCTGCCAGGAAATCAGAGACTACGTGAAAGGAAATCCCGGCAGCCGGGCCTATTTGCTTGTACCGGATCAGTGCACCTACACCGCCGAATACGAATTGGCCAAAGCCTTTCCAGGCGAAGGATTTGTAGACGTGACGGTGTCCGGTTTTTCCCGTCTGGCCTATCGGGTCTTTCAAGAAGTCCATTCTCCCGTCAGCGATGCCCTGTCTCCTTTGGGACAGCAAATCATCATTCGCCGCCTCTTGGAAGAGCACAAAGACCGGTTGCAAATGATTCAGAAAGCCGCCTTACAACCCCATTTTTCAGAAGAACTCACCAATTTCTTTCACCAGCTGGATATGTTTTGTATTTCCGAAGAAGACCTATCTGTCGCTGCTTCTCGCGAAGGGGACACACCGCTTGGCCGCAAAATGGCGGATTTGGCGTTGCTCTACAAAGCCTATCATGACTATTTGCGCACCCATTTTTCCTATGTAGGCAGTCTTTTTGATTTACTAGCACGGGAAATACCGAAATCGGAAAAACTTCGCTACTCTCGCATTTGGATTGATGGATTCAATGGCATGGCACCACAAAAAATCAACATCGTGTCTGCCTTGATTCACACCGCCCAAGAAGTAACCGTAACGCTCCAAATGGATAGCCCTGAAGAGACGCTGGGAAATCCCAATTTCTACCGTCCCTTCCATCTTTACGAACAGCTTCAGCAGCGGGAGCGCTCTTCCTCCGCCCTGGTTTTGACAGAAGATAGACGGTTCCATTCCGCCCACCTCCAGCAGATGAGTCGTGCTTTTTTTGCGGCTCGCCCCTCTCCTTGCACGCTTCCAGGTGAAACAACGCCCAAAGCAGAAACAGGGCTCCATCTCCTATCCGCCCCTCGCAAGGAAGAAGAAGTGGATGCCATCGCCCGGTGCATCATGACTTTGGTGCGGGATAAAGGCCTTCGCTACCGGGACATTTTGGTGCTGCTCCGCACGCCGGACCAATACAATGACGCCTTTGAGCGGGCCTTTCAGACCTACGAAATACCGGCCTTCATCGACCAGAAGCATCCCATGAACAACCATCCCCTGGTGATGCTCCTGGATTTTCTGGTTCGTTTCCTCACCAAAGAAAGCCAGCGAAAACATGGGGGCTGGCAACTGGAATCTCTTTTCCGTTTGCTGAAAACCGCCCTGCTCCCCGATTGGTCCCAAGAAGAAATCGACCAACTGGAAAATTACGCCTTGACCCACCACATCCGCCCATGGCAGTGGCATGACCCCTGGTCCTTCCGCAGCTACCGGGATTTGGACAAAGAACCGCCGCCCATGACTGAAGCGGAACTGTCCGAACTCCGCGCCGCCAATGGTTGGCGAGAGAAACTGGTTTCCCTGCTGGATCCCATTTCCACCGCCTGGAAAGAAGCGAAAACCACCCAAGACCGCTGCACCCTTCTCTACCAATGGCTTTGTGACCAGCAAATCCCAAAAACGTTGGCTGCCATGGATGAAAAGGAATGGGAATTGACCCATCTCCGCCCCCATTTGCAAGTATGGAAAAAGATTCTCTCCCTCTTAGAAGAAATCGTTCACGTAGCAGGGCAGGACACCCTTTCGGCGGACCCATTTCTTTCCATCCTGGAAGACGGACTCTCCGCTTTGACCTACTCCACCATTCCGCCTTCTCTAGACCACGTCACGGTAACTGGCATGGACCGGGGCTACGCCATGGAAGCGAAAGTGGTGTTCGTTCCCGGCGCGGTAGAAGGCGAATTTCCGAAACGCATCGAAGAGGGCGGCTTCTTCACGGAAATGGAAAAACAGAAAATTTACGAAGAAAGTGCGCTCCTTTTCGGCAACCAGCTCATGGACTTGGTGCATCAGGAACAATTCTACGCCTACCTCGCCCTCACCCGCAGCAGCGAGGCCCTCTATCTCTCCTATCCCCATTTGAACGCCGAAGGAAACGAAACCGCCCCTTCCCTTCTGGTTTCCCAGCTGGATCGACTGGGCTATTTCTCTGAAAAGAAAGAAGTTTCCTCTATGGCAACTGGGGACGCTTCCTTCTTTTCCAATCCGAAACAAGCCCTCTCGCTCCTGCCTTCTGTCATTCAAGAAACAAATGTCTCGCCCGATTCTCCTTGGCTTTCCCTGGCTTCCTGGGCCGAAGGAAATACCACCTATCGCCCCATGCTGCATGCTAAACTTTCTAGCCTCAACTATCACAACGAAGCCACGCCCCTTCCTCGTGATTTAGCAGCGAAACTTTTCAAACCGGGAGGGCGATTCTTTAGCTCTGTGACACGGCTTGAAAACTATCGCAAATGTCCTTACCAATATTTCCTCCAATACGGTTTGAAACTCTCCGAACGAGACGAAGGCAAACTCCAACCTTTAGACATGGGAAATTACCTTCATGCAGGACTGGCCCAATTCGGCAATGTTTTGAAAAAGCAAGCCAAACAATGGCGGGATGCCAGTGATGCAGATATCAAACATATTTCCGAAACCATCGCCGATCACCTAGCACCCAAAATCAAGTACGGCGCTTTGGATTCAGACGGTGCCTCTCGCTATACGAAACGAAGTCTGAACAAAACGTTCCGAAATACTTTGACCGCCCTCCGCACCTGGAACCAGCAAAGCCAATTTGACACGAAAGAACTAGAAAAAGAATTTCTCATCCATCTCCGAGCCGATTCCGATGACACCTTGACCTTAAATGGCAAAATCGACCGCCTGGATCGCCATGGAAATTCGGTGGCTATTTTTGACTACAAAACGGGCCACACCACTGCGTCCCTCCAGGAAATCGTGAGCGGCCTCAAGCTTCAGCTCCTCACCTACCTGCTGGCGATTTCTGAAACAGAGAAAAATGCCTCCCTCCTCCCAGCGGCGCTCATGTACATTTACCTCTCTGGCGATGTGAAAAGCACCACCGCCGTTCCCCCTGGCGGCACCCCGCCCCTCACGAATAAAGGAAATACCTCCGGCTACCTCATCCAAGATGCTACGCTCCTCAAAGAACTGGACCAGGCCCTAGGCAGTGACGACGCCTTCCTCTCGGTGCGTCTCAAAAAAGACGGCACCCCCTACAGCAGCCCCAGCCTGCTCACAGAAGATGATTTCAAAAATCTTCTCACCATCGTGAAGAAAAAGATCATCTCCCTCTATCACCAAATGAGTGAAGGAGAAATCCCCATCCACCCCACCCGTTACAAAGGAAACTCCCCCTGCACCAACTGCCACTACCACTCCATCTGCCGCTTCGACCCCCGCATGGCGGGCGAAGGATATGATTATGTGAATATGCCCAGTGATACGGAATTGAAGAAGCATTTGGAGGCTTTAGCGGGAAATAATAGTGAGGAGTGAGGAATTAGGAGTGAGGAGTGAAGGTGGCGGCGCACAAATTATAAAGCGCCGCAAAATTATAACTTAAACTTTCCACCAGTAAAATGATGATTCATCTCAATATAATCTAAGTTATTTAGCGGTTTTGAATAGTAATGATAGGTCCATAGGACCTCGCCCCCTCCGGGGGAGATGCCGTAGGCAGAGGGGGTGCATTTTTTCAGCCGTAGGCTGGTTGTATGGTTTTTATGAATACAAGGCGGTATAAATCGTA
>CAVBRV010000222.1:0-3852 GCA_963597965.1 Paludibacteraceae bacterium
AGGAATAACACAAAGATCTTTCGACACGCCCTTCGGGCGGCTCAAGATGACGATGGCTATAAATTTGCCAACCGTCAACCGCCAACCGCCAACTGCCTACTGCCAACCGCCAACAGATACAGGAATATAATAAATGCAAATCTGATATTTTATTCCTCCTAGAAATTCATGCTATCATTTGTGAGGATTAGAAAACAAAAGGAATAATATTAATAAATTATTGACTATCATAAACGGCGAAATGATACAAATGAAGTTATAAGATGGGACTGTTCATCGTTTACAGGAAGCGAAACTTGGAGGGATTTCCTCTGATAAAAAGTTTCTCAGGTTGCTAAGGGCTCTCAAGGTCCTCAGGTTTTCCGAGTGAGAAGAAGGCGCTAGCGTTTATTGGTACATACGAAAAACCTGAGCATCCTGAGTAACCTGAGTAACCTGTAACGACAATCGGAATCATACCGACTCACTCAAATTCGTAACGCATTAGCTTTGACAAGACAGGGAGGAACCGACATGGCACTTTTATCATTGGGCGGATTGGGCTTGGCTATTTTTCTAGGCTTTTTCAGAAAAATGAATACCGGACTGGTGTGTATTGCACTAGCTTTAGTCATTGGAAAGATGGCGAATTTATCGGATGATTCGATTATAGAAGGATTTAACTATTCCCTATTTCTCATGCTGCTGGGCGTGACCTACCTGTTTGGCCTGGCTGAAATCAATGGGACTTTGAACTTGTTGGCGAAGAAAATTGTCACCTTGGCGGGAAAGCGCACTTTTTTAGTTCCCATCGTGATGTATGTTTTTGCCACCATTTTGTCCGCCCTAGGGCCTGGGACGATCCCTACGTCGGCGATTATGATGGTTTTCGGCATGACCTTGGCCATAGAAATGAAAATCAATCCAGCCATGCTGGGGGCCATTGTATTTCTAGGAGCCGCTGGGGGTGGTATGTCTCCTTTGGCAGCGACTGGGATTATTGGTATTAATTTGTGCGGAGAATTTGGGTTGACCGGTATCGAAAAACCTCTTTTAATTAATGGGATTTTTTCCTCCACTGTGTATGCTATACTAGTATATGTAGCATTCGGCGGTTATAAATTGAAATCCGATGTGGTGCTTCATTTATCGGATACCCCTGCTTTTGATGTCAAACAGTGGATGACTTTGGCAGGCATCGTCGGGATGATTGTATTGGTTCTCTTTTTCCATATCAATGTTGGGCTGGCTAGCTTTGCGATGGCTGGTCTCTTGGCCTTTTTCAAAGTGTCGGATGAAATAGAAGCCTTGAAAAAGATTCCCTGGGGCACACTGATGCTCATCTGTGGGGTCGGTGTCTTGATGCATGTCATTATTCTGACCGGCGGTATTGATTTACTCTCTGATGGGCTGGCTTCCGTCATGAGTGATGCCACTGCAACGACTATTTTGGGGATTACAGCTGGCATTATGTCTTGGTTCTCGTCCACATCTGGCGTGGTCATGCCTACCTTGATTCCGACGGTGCCGCATATTATTTCCCAAATGGGAAGCAGTGCCAATCCTGTAGAATGGGTGACGGCTATCAGCATGGTGTCCAATACGGCAGGGATTAGTCCGCTATCGACAGGCGGTGCTTTGGCTCTGGCGGCTTATTCGGCAGAAGGCGGTATCAAAGAAGGAGAACTGGATCGTCTTTTTGTGAAAATGTTCCTCATTTCTGCTGTCGGCGTGGTGCTGCTATCGGGACTGGCGTATTTTGGATTGTATCGTTGGCTCTTGTGATAGTGAGGAGTTAGGAATGAGGAGTGGTGGACGTTGTGTCATTATGGTCTGAATAACATTTGTATTCATTCCGCTAGTGCAGCCCCCTCTGCCTACGGCATCTCCCCCAACGGGGGCGATAAATAAGGTGTAAACTTATTTACGCATCAAATTATATAGCGCCCCAATAATTGATGTAAGTGACAGTAGGTATGACAGGTTGCTAAGGGTTCTAAGGGGACTAAAGGTTCTAAAGGTTTCACGAATGAGCTAGTGACGCTAGCTTAGATGGGCACATTCGGGGAACCTTAGAACCCTTAGAACCCTGAGCAACCTGTAACCTTAGTAGAAATCATTCCTACTGCCGCAAGTCCATTATTTCCAAACAATCAACAACTAAAGGAGTGAGTATATGCCCAGTGAATTTATGCTTTACGGCTTGCGTATCCTAGGCGTTATCTTTTCTATTGCTTGTGTATGTTTTATTTTTGAAATGCAGCGAAGAAAATTGAAGCGGATGAGAGAAGCCAATATGAATTCGGCCATTGTCATGCTTCATAAACGGCATGCAGGAAATATGGACTATGCCAGCTACAATCAGGTGAATCGCATTGATGGGATGCGGACAGAGACCTTTTTGTATCGCGTCGGCGTGCCAGCGGTGTACCTGGCGCCGGGGGACCATGTGGTAGAAGTGGAATCGACATGGGCTCGCCATATTCGCGGGCAGCGCATGAAGAGCTTCAAAGCGGGACCCAAAACAATCGAGGTCAGCGTAGAAGCAGGGCAGTATTGGTCATTGGAATATTATATTCCAGAAAAACGTTTTGTCTTTGAAAAATGCGATCCGGAGCATTTGTTTAAAAGGGCCTAGGTAGTTAAATTGAAACATTGAGTCTTTAGTAGAAACTCCGCTAGGGAGACAGG
This sequence comes from Paludibacteraceae bacterium, assembly GCA_963597965.1. Lineage (GTDB taxonomy): Bacteria > Bacillota > Negativicutes > Veillonellales > Dialisteraceae > Dialister. The sequence continues at coordinate 2,671 of CAVBRV010000222.1, forward strand.
TTTCTAAAGGTTCTAAGGGTTCTCAAGGTTCTCAGGTTTCTCGAATGTGCCAATAGACGCTATTGTCATTAGCACATTCGAGAAACCTGAGCGACCTGAGCAACTTTAGAACCTTGAGCAACCTGTTACTCCTAGCGGAGTTTTCGTTATCAAGTAAATCCCGTTGTATTTATTGTTGTTAATTGCTGGTTGTCGGTTGCTTGCCTCCAACAACCAACAACAATTCCTCATCCCGTATCTTGCCAGCTGAAAAGCGTATGAATCACCACCTACGAGTTAGTAATGCAAATCAATGGTATGCAAAACCATCAAATTATGAATAAATAACATGAAAGTTTAGCAAAAACAGCATATTTTGACGCAAAAATAGGGAAGTTATAACGCCTAGGCATAAAGACTAGCTATGTGGGGTTGTCCTGTATATAATAGAATCAGAAAGGAAAAGTAAGACGAAATTCCTTCAAGACCGGTCAAAAAGAATGAATACCCTTTTCCGAAGATAAGATAAAATGATTGCATCTGATGATGCAGAAAGGGAGAAACATGATGAACAAAATGTATGATGCTGTACTGAAAATGGAAAAACTGATGGATGCCTATGAAACCCTGATTGGCGATCTGAGCACATTCCTGAAAGACAACGGAATCGATATTACCGGAGACCCTGCAGAACATCCGGCACTGATGCTCTACTCTGAAGCAGGAACTATTTACGGCAGACTGCTTCATACCCGCAAGCTGGAAGATTTGCTTCGCATGGAAGGCGAATATCGTCTCATGAATGCTATGCTCTCTGAAATGAAAGCCGGCGCATGGATGCATACCACAGCCAGCAAGAACGAAAAACTGGCTGACGCTATGTAAGCTTGAGGTTCCCACAATGAATACAAAAAAGACTGTGAATAAGGAGATGGTTCACAGTCTTTTTTGTTGCTATAAATCAGTTGGCAGTAGGCAGTTGGCGGTTGGCAGTCGGCACTAGCGTTATTTCGACCGGTCGTATTTGCACAAAGTGATAATGCAGAAATAAATAGATTTGTGTCCCTGAGTGGAGAAATCTCAGTGGCACTAACGGTAAAGGCTTGATGGCAAAATCTCGTTTCTGTCTTTAAGCCCTTACCGCTAATGCTGAAGAGATTTCTCCACTCAGGGACACAAATCATTTCACAACTTCTACATCAT
>CAVBRV010000223.1:0-3820 GCA_963597965.1 Paludibacteraceae bacterium
GTAGTAAAGGCGGCCATTGATAAATTTGAGCAAGATGCTGCATCGGGAGGAAAAGGAAGGCCCGCAAATGGTCGTAGTGAACCTCCTGATTCCACTCCATCACCAGAACCGGATAATTTGCTTAGTTCTGATAATATAGAGGAAGCGGATTACGTTACGTCTACGGAAAAAGAAAGAAATAGGCGGGGAGTGGCTCGTCGCAGCCAAGTAGGGCGGGCATTTTCTATAGATCGTATTTCAGCTGGATTAGAAGACAGGGTGACGCCTTTTTTGTATCAAAAGGAAGGCATGCAATGGATGGCGACCAACTGGAAAGGTGGTTATCGTGGTGTCCTTTTAGCAGATGATATGGGACTGGGGAAAACATTGCAAACTTTGGGTTTTATTTCTGGATTGAAAACTTTCTATGGAACTAAAGATATGTCATCCGTTTTGATTGTGGCACCGGTTTCTCTTTTGGCAAATTGGAAGCAGGAATATGAACGATTTGTGAAAGCTGGAGTTTTTGAAGAATTGGTTTCTGTCTATGGCAATGAGATGAAGAAAATTGCAGTGAATACCTCAGCAGAAATTTATTTTTCGAAAATTGCCCAAAATAAAATTGTACTCACTTCCTATGAAACGCTTCGGAAATATGATATTTTCTTTGGGCTAGTGGATTGGTCTGTCATGGTATTGGATGAAGCGCAGAAGGTGAAAAATCCAAATTCATTGATTACCAATTGTGTAAAGTCTATGAAATATGATTTTGGAATCGCTATTACGGGGACACCGGTAGAGAATGCTTGGGCCGATTTATGGAGCATCATGGATTTTGTGGATCCAGGACGACTCCATGGTTTCAAGGATTTTTGTGTTACATACCAAAACCCGTTGAAACATTTGAAAGGTGATGTGGAAGCCGTTGAGCAATTGGGAGAGCAGTTGGAAAAAGAACTGAAGCCAATTTTCTTACGTCGACAGAAAGCAGATCATTTAGAAGGACTTCCTAAAAAGACCATTGAAAAGATACTAGTCACAATGCCAGTCCATCAAGAGGAGACTTATGAAAAAGTCATTCAATGGGGGAATAAAGAAGGAAAGAAGAAAGGGGAGATGTTTAAAGTCATTGCAGCTCTTAGGGATACATCGTTATTCCCACATTTATCTTTATATAATGATAGGGCTTTGGAGCATATGACAGCCCAGGCATTTTTCAATTCTTCTGCTCGGTTACAAGCCGTTTGGAAAATTTTATTTCAAATCAAAATGAAAAAGGAAAAGGTTCTCATTTTTGTAACTAGCAAACGGATGCAGCGTGCATTGAAATATTTCTTGGAAAAAGCCTTTGGTATTTCTATCCAACCACCGATCAATGGGGAATTGAATGGGGAACTTAGGCAGCGCATTGTAGATACGTTTAATGCCAAAGAAGGCTTTGCTATTTTGATTCTTTCTGCTGAAGCGGGTGGTGTGGGCTTCAATATCACCGCAGCCAATCATGTGATTCATTTGAGTCGTTGTTGGAATCCAGCCAAGGAGGACCAGGCAACAGACCGTGTGTATCGCATTGGGCAGAACAAAGAGGTGCATGTGTACCTTCCTATTGCTGTGTGCCAGGATAGAAATGTGGTTTCTTTTGATGAACGGTTGGATCAACTTTTGGAGTTCAAACGAAATTTGAGTCGAAGTGTTATATTTCCTACTGGTGATTCTGCGGAAGATGGGTATCGGCTTTGGAATGAACTGATTCCATCTGCTGCAGGAAATGTAGCGGAGTCCGGCGGGGCATCTTATGGATCAGGAACATCCTACTGGACCATTTCTGACGTAGACCAGATGAAGGGGGAAATCTTTGAGCATGTGGTGACCCAGTTGTATGATACGATTCCTGGGTATTCTGCGGAACAGACACCTATAAGAAATGATTATGGGGCGGATGTGATCGTGTATTGCGATATGCATAAAAGGACGGGTTTATTGATTCAATGTAAACAGACGGCATCAATGGATAAAAAGATGTCTCCTGAGGGAGTAGAACAGATTTGTAGCGCTCTTTCCTTTTATGAAAAACAAAGAGGCTATAGATTCAAAGGTGTGGTCATTACCAACGCCTTTGATTTTACGCTCAATGCGAGAACAAGAGCCAAAGCAGCTGGTGTACAGCTTATTACGCGACAGGAACTCATCCGATTACTTGAACGATATCGGGTGGAAAAAGATCTTCTGTACTAAATGGGAGAAATCGAATTGAACTGTTTCCAAAATGGAAATGGTTCAGTTAGGAAACAGCGAAAAGGAGTGGTTATTTCCAAAATAAAACAGCTACTCCTTTTTCAATAGGTACATGATTTGACGAACTATATTGGCTAATCTACAATAGAATTTATAGATTAGCTATTTTTCACAAGAGGGGAGAATGAACATGCCATTTCAAATCATTCGTGGAGATATAACCAAACTGAAAGTGGACGCCATCGTGAACGCCGCTTGTCCGACGCTCTTAGGTGGTGGCGGTGTGGATGGAGCCATTCATCGGGCGGCGGGACCGGAATTGGTGAAGGCTTGTCGGTTTAAGTATCCCGAAGGTTGTGAAACGGGGGAGGCCAAGATGACTTTGGCCTATCGACTGCCTTGCAAACGGGTCATTCACACCGTAGGGCCCATTTGGCATGGCGGAAATCACGGGGAGAAGGAGCTCCTTATTTCTTGCTACCAGAAATCGTTAGAATTGGCAGTGGAGTATGATTTACACTCCATCGCATTTCCTTTGATTTCTTCTGGTGCCTATGGTTATCCTAAGGAAGAGGCACTCCAGGTGGCAGTGGACACCATCACCGATTTCCTCAAAGACCATGAAATCTCTGTGTACCTGGTCATTTTTCAGAAGTCAGATTATGAGATTGGAAAAGACCTAGCAGCGGATATTTCTTTCTACTTGAAAGAAAATCAGACTGGGGATACAGATGATTTTTTGGAGCGATGGGAAGAGGAACGGGATTATTGGGCCAGTGAACAGGAAAAGCAATACTTGGCCATGCCAGAACCGATGGAGGACGGTGTCCTAGCGGATAGGATAGAGGAACGTTGTGTACCTGCAGAGCATGTACTCCAGAAAAAAGGCGCCCTAGAGCTAGAAAAGCAGCAGGAAGCATCTTTCACCGATGAATCGGGAGAGGAAATTGTTTTTGAGGTGGAAGAAAGTTTCTCCGAAATGGTGCTTCGCAAAATCGATGAAAAAGGCATGACTGATCCGGAATGCTATAAGAAGGCCAACTTGGATCGGAAGCTCTTTTCTAAAATCCGCTCAAATGTGGATTATCAGCCGTCTCGTGCAACGGCATTGGCACTGGGCATTGCTTTGGAACTCTCTCTTTCTGAATTGCAAGAGCTTTTAGAAAAGGCCGGGTACACGTTGTCCCATGCCCGGAGGGCGGACCTCATTGTGGAGTATTTCGTGAAGAAGGGGAAATACGATATTTTTGAGATTAATAAGGTACTCTTTGCCTTTGAGGAACCGACAATATAGTTAGTGGCTGCTCGTTAATTCATTTTCAATAGAAAGAAATCGGATTAGCCGATTGTTGCTGGTTGTTAGTTGGTTGTTGTTGGGGTCAAACAACCGACAACTAACAACCAGCAACAATCACCAATCCGAGTTCCCTCTATTGAAAAAACGAATTAACAAGCACTCACTAACAATATTGGCTGTCGGAAGAAACGAGATGCTAGGGAAACGCTGATTTAATCAAAGAGTTTGAAATTATATGAATTTTTATCCAAATCTTCGTCAAGGAAATCCTTAAATAGCTCGCTATTCGCGGATTTTCTTTCCTCGCTT
>CAVBRV010000224.1:0-3814 GCA_963597965.1 Paludibacteraceae bacterium
GATAAAAATTCATATCATTTCAAATTCTTTGATTAAATCAGCGTTTCCCTAGAACCATTAGAACCCTAAAATACACATTTCATTTCTATGTTTCACTAGCCATGTCATCGCGACAGAACCCTTACATGCACATTCCATCTCCATGTTCTCCTAGCCACGACACCGCTACAGAACCCTAGTCCCTAGTCACCAGTCACCAGTCACCAACTCCTACAATCCCATATTCGTCCGCCAATCATCCTTTTTCATCAGAATTGCCCATTTGGTCCCCTCTGGTTCGTAAAGATTATTTCTGACCGCCTTACTCAAGGTACAAATATAGATGCCCTTTCTCGCTTCCAATTGAATCTCTCCCTCCGCATCTTCTTTGGTCAGATTCCAACCATCCTTTTGAAACGTCTCTTTTACTATAGAGACAAAAGCCGCATCGTCTTGATCGGTATACATCAGCTTAGCTAAAATGCGCGAAAAGAGGGGTTGCCCATCAGGCAGCTGCAATTCGGTTTCCCCTGGAATGTCTTTGAATGGCTCTGCTCGGAAAATGTCCGCCATTTCCGTGATCTCTGGATTCAAAACCATACGGACAAATCCATTATACAGGCCCCCTATCAGAAGCCACGCGAGAAATAAACTAGCCATCCATTTCTTCCATAAAGCTTTCTTCTCTTTTGTCATAGTTCCTCCTCATGAACAGGTTCTGTAAGTTAGCAGTTGGCTGTTGGCTGTTGGCTGTTGGCAATTTGCTGCCTACTGCCTACTGCTAACTGCTAACTGCTAACTGCTAACTGCTAACTGCTAACTATAATCCCTGCAACGCAAAATTCTGAAGTGCCGCTCCTGGCGATGTTCCTATTTCCACCTTTCCCTGGGGCTGCACTTTGGGAAATACTGGCGCTAGCGGCACTGCCGGTGTTTTTCCTTCCAATCGACTTTCCAATTCTTCATACCAGGTCGGTGTTTCAAAACCATACCGCCAGAAAGCATAGCCAGCCAGGCCGTAAGATTTCCCTAGTTGCATTTTCTCATAGAGAGAATCTGCATCCTCCAGCCAAACTTGGTGCCGCACGCCCTTTTCCTTCCATGAAGCCATGGGTTGTCGTTCCTGCTTGAGCCACACCTGACGGAAAGGATGCTGCTTCTTGTAGGTCTCTGTATTTTTGATGGTCAGTACCGAAGAAGACAGGGCTCCTGGATTACCTTTCCACACGCGGGTGTAAAAGGGCAATCCCAAAATGAGTTTCTCCGCTGGTACGTCCTGCAACAACCGCTGAATGCTCCTATCTAGCCAGTTATATGAAGATACGGAGCCCGGTTTTTGACTGCCTCGCGGTGTCTCATCATAGCCCATAATGATTTGATAATCTGCCCAATCGGCCAGTGATTTTCTATCATAACAAAGGCTCCAAATCGGCGATCCCTCATTGTATACCGTAATATCTACAGTGAGCAGTTTCCCTTTCTCATGAAGGGGTATCGAAAATTCCCGTATAAAATCGGTAAACAAAGGAGCATCTTTTTGATTCATTTTTTCAAAATCAATATTATACCCCGCTAAATCATAGACATTTGCTAGAGCCACCATTTGCTGAATCCATTGAGACATGCCTTTCTTATCTCGCACAAATTTCGCCGTTTCTTCCAAATTGAAATCATTATGCACCAGAGGCATCACAGCCACCCCAGCCTCTTTCGCTTGTTTGAGATAAGAAAAGGAAGGCACTCGATTGGCATTTCTCAACTCTTCATAACTTCCCCAAGTAGGAGAAATGACTCGCTGTCCCATCTTTTCACTAAAGAACGGTTTCTCCGCATCAAACGATTGCTCTGGATCCCACATCACCACCAGTGGTTTTGGCAAAGACATATGATTCTCTTCTCGGCTTCGCTGAATTTTCAGCTGTTTCTTTTTTTCATTGTATACATAATCCAGTCCCGCCGGTTTGGCGAAATAAGAAAAATCCACATAGGCCTGTCCTTCTATTTCCTTCTGGGGAATTTCAATCTGTGGCGACTCGGCCTGATCTATGCGAGACATCACCCACAAATGATTTTTTTCAGAAATCACTTTCCAACGTTCTCCCGCTTCCAGCACTTCTGGCTTGGTGTACCAGGTGCCATCGAGCAGAAGGGCTTTGGACTTGACGCCTTCCCCTTTGATAGCGATTTCATTAGAAATAGCTTCCGCAGCAGCGGGCCAAAGGGCAGCCCCTAGCAACGTCCCTACTACGGCCCATTTCATCCATTTTCTCATTTCGATTCCGCCACCTCGCAAGCAAATTGGCGCATGAGCGGAATCAAGATTTTAGAATCTAGCAAATCATATATTTCCTCCACATTGTCCACATGGCAGTCCCATTGCAAAAGGAAATCGGCAAATTGCTTCTGCACACCCGTTTCAAATTCATTCGCTTCTGGCAATTTGACATGCCGTCCCAATCCTTTTTCCATGAGCACATTCAGCATGACAGGGCGGAAAAAATATTCCGCAAAACACGTTTCTATCCAATAATCATGACGAGTCTTTTTGAAACGAGCTGTCTTGGGCATGAATTTCATGTACAGTTCCAATCCGTCATCGACACCACCCCAGAAATCACTGAAAGCCCGTTGGTATTCTCCATCTTGTTGCTGGTCGATAAATTCCAATGCATCCCCCTCTATGATATGAATCTTTTCTTTATGCGGAAATTGAGGCAGCAATTTCCTTTTAAAAAGAGAAATCACCTTCGGATTCATTTCCACCACCGTCACCGATTCTACCTCTGGTTTTTCGGCTGCCATGAACGCATAATATCCTAGCCCCAATCCATAGGTAATCACCTTCCCACGAGCCAAAGCAATCGGCTTTTTCATGGATTCAATTTCACTGATAACCACGCTCATCCATACTTTCCCATCTTCCAAAAGGGCAGGAAACGGGACGCGCCCATCAAAGAATCCAATATCCGCATAGCCGAAAGGGTCCTTCGGGTTGAACCGTTTGTGATAGGTTTGGAAAAATTCTCCTGACAAATAATCCAAGGTGGTGAGGGTAATATTTCCCTTTTTCGCCGTCGGTGCCATCACATGGGTGTAATAGGGATTTTGAGTCACTTCTTTGGCATCATACCGCTTCATATGATCCATGATGTAGCGGAATAGAGCATCATAGAGATCCTCTGGTTCCATCATGTGCGCCAGCTCTCCATAGGGCATGATTTCTTCCGGCGCTTCATATACGTTTTCTATAGCGTCATCGATGGAATCCACAAATCCAATATCCATCATCGCCATCAGAAGGGCTTTCTTTCCCCGTTTCATCAGCCCTTCATAATCCAAATCGGACACATAGAGCTGATCCGCCACTTCGCCCAGCATAATATTTCCCGCTGTAATCGATAGGAGATACTGCTTCCAAAGTTGCTGCAGGGTTTCTTTGATTTCTTCATTTCGTACAATATACATAGGTTTTTCCTTTTCTTTCTTGTTGTTGGTTGTTAGTTGTTGGTTGTTGGTTGTTGGTTGTTGGGTAAACAACCAACAATTTCAAACTTCCCACCTGTAAAATGGTGATTCATTTCGATGTTATCTAAGTCATTTAGCGGTTTTGAATAAGAATGATAGGTCCGTAGGACGTCGCCCCCTCCGGGGGAGATGCCGAAGGCAGAGGGGGTGTATTTTTCAGCCGTAGGCTGGTTGTATGGTTTTATTAAATACAATGCGGTATGAGTTACGATGTCTGATTGATGTCAAAACGTTTTTATTCCGCTTGGCATTTAGAAAACCATACAACCGGCCTTACGGCCGAGGGAAATACACCCCCTCTTTTTATTTC
>CAVBRV010000225.1:0-3803 GCA_963597965.1 Paludibacteraceae bacterium
AGCCCATATTTCTATGCACTTGAATGACAAAATTTCACTGCATATATTCAGTAAATATCGGGCGTATGAATTATCGAGCAGCCACTAGGTAGCAAAGGGCCTAATCCCTAGTTACTAAACCCTAGCTACAAAAAACAAGGAGGCAATTTTATGGCACAGACTAAGAGAGAACTCGTACAGGCAGCTCTTGATTGCAAACCGGTGGATCGCGTACCGGTAGGTTTCTGGCATCATTTCCTGGCAGATCAGAGACACGCAGACGCACTGGCCGACCATTCTGCTTGGGTGGACAACCTGGCAGGACATGACAAATTTTATAATTCCTGGCATCCGGACTTCGTGAAAATCATGACCGATGGTTTTTTCCTCTATCCCCACGAACAGCTTCACGATTTGAAATCTATCCGCGATGCCGTAGGTATCAAGCCGCTGGGAAGAGATTCAGCCTGGGTGCAGAAACAGGTGGAACTTTGCGGTATTCTGACCGAACGATATGGCAAGGAAGTCATGGTTTTCTACAACCTCTTCGCTCCCACCCGCTGCATCGAATTTCAACAGACCGGAAGCGATGCGAAGACAGTCATCACGGGCTTCATGAAAGAAGACCCGGAAGCACTGAAAGAAGTCATGGCAGTCCTCACAGAAGACATTGCCACCTTGGCGAAAGCCGTCATTGCCGAAGGTCATGCGGATGGGGTGTACCTGTCGGTGCAAAACATCCCTCATCCCGATATGACGGAAGAGAAATATAAAGAATTTATCACCCCTTCTGAAGTGGCGGTGCTGGAAGCGGCCAATTCCGTTTCCGATTACAACCTGCTCCACATCTGCGGCTACATGGGATGCCACAATGACCTCACCTGGTACAAAGACTATCCCTTCAAAGCAGTCAACTGGGCCGTAGCCTTTGAAGGCGTACCTTTGGAAAAAGGAGAAGAAATATTCAATCACCGCTGTGTGATTGGTGGTTTTGATAACAATCCAGAAGGAGTACTCTATAGCGGCACCAAAGAAGCGGTGGAAGCAGAAACTAGAAATATCCTGGACAAAGCGGGCACCAAAGGCGTCATCCTGGGGGCCGACTGCACCGTACCGAAAGATATTGACCCGAAGCGGTTTGAATGGGTGAGAGAAGAAGCTGCGGCATATGTTTTGGGAAAACGCTAGTTGTTTTGAGTGCGTAATGCGAAGTGCGTAGTGCGTAATGGTGGTGGGCCTGACACAATTCATATAGTCAGGCCAATAATGAAATAAAAAAAGAACTCGGACGATATGATTTCATTTCTTCCGAGTTCTTTTTATTTATTTTGGCGGCGCTTTCCAATTTTGTGCGTAAGTAAGTTTACACCTTATTTATCGCCCCCATTGGGGGAGATGCCGTAGGCAGAGGAGGCTGCACCAGCGGTAGGAGTACCAGTGTTATTCAAATCATAGCATCACAACTACCACCACTACGCACTTCGCATTACGCATTAAAAAAGGACCTTTCGCAAGGTCCTTTTTTGTGGCGGAGCGAGGGAGATTCGAACTCCCGCACCGGAAACCGGTCTAACGATTTAGCAAACCGTCCTCTTCAGCCACTTGAGTATCGCTCCACATAGCTGACTTTTGTAATGATACATTATGAAATCATTTTTGTCAAGTTATTTTTCGTTAATAGTTGGCAGTTGACAGTAAGCAGTAGGCAGTTGGCAGTGAGCAGTTAGCGGTAATATCGTTAGCGTCATTTCGACCGACGGGATTTGTGCGAAATGAAACTGTAGGGCTAAGCGACTATGTGGGACAGAAGTGGAGAAATCTTGTGAAGGATAGGTAAAAGCGAGAGAGACTCAAGATTTCTCCACTTTTGTCTCACATGGTCGCTTGGTTCTAATGCGTCATCAAGCACAAATCCCATCGGTCGAAATGACGTACTCTCAACCGCCAACTGCCAACTGCTAACTAATAAATCCCCTCCCACAGAGCTCTATTTCATGATAAAATAGAAACGTAAACATATTTCTAATATTCTGCATAGGAGATGAAACATGGTGAAGAGATGGAAAAAATTTTTGGCGGCTGTCGCCTTGGGAATTATATGTTTTTCTGCGGGAGAGGCAAGTGCTTTTGAGCCCTATTATTTGAATGGCGATAAAAATCTTCCTATGATTCAGAACACCGGCGGAATTTATAACGATGGAAATACAGGGCTATTCATGGACCTATCCACCATGGAAATAGAAGATGTATTTACTGATGGACTGGCGGCGAAAGTCAATGTATCTGAACTCCTAGCGGGCGCCGTGCTGAGCACCCGAGTCATTCACGCCCGGTTTGCCGAAGACGGTCGCACTTGGATTGAACAGGCTGATGGCAAATGGCGAGAAGTGTCGGAGGACTCAGAAGATCCCTCCTCGGCGGTCATCTATTTCATGCGGCAGGAAATGGGAAATGATAGCCGAAGAGAAGATTTCACGAACCAGATGGGGACCATCACTGCAGCGAAGACTGAAGAGGAAGAAGGCAGTGTCGTACCCAAAGATGTGATTCCCCTTTCCTCAGTAACTCCATCCACGCAACCGGCCGAAGAAATCAAGACGGAACCAGCGGAAACGCCAGCTGCCCCTAAAAAGTCTGTCAAAAAGATTAAACCGGTGAAAAAGAAACCGGCTGATGTGGAAATCAACATCACCGCCGCACCGCAGGTGGAAATCGTGAATACACAGGAGGTAAGGGTGGATATACATTAATAGTGAGGAGTGAGGAATTAGGAGTGAGGAGTGGCGGTGCGGTGCATCAGAATGATAGGGCACTGCGAGTTTTTAAATATTTGATTGATGAACGGTATGGGCACTAGCGTTTACCCCCCTTTCGCTGAAAGGGGGGCAGGGGGGATAGCTCGCAGTAGCGGAATGAAATGCTTTGTGAGGAGATAGATATAGGCGTTCAGAATAGCGGACAGGGTGGGATTTGTAGTGCTATGGTATGAATAACATTTGTATTCATACCGCTACAGCAGCCCCCTCTGCCTTCGGCATCTCCCCCAACGGGGGCGATAAATAGAGGGTTTTCGCTCCGCTCGAGCGGAGCGAGAACCCTGAGAACCCTATGAAACATAAGAAGGAGAAAAAACATGGCAAAAAAGTATTACGAACTTCATGTAGCAGGCTGCACCCGGCAGCTGCCGATTTTGAATATTTCTGACACCCTGGCGATTGCTGGATTTGTCATCCTGGGAGATACGGACATTGTGGTATCCACAGGAAAAGCCTTAGCCGAGAAGGCGCCGAAGGAAACGGAGCTTATTATGACGGCAGAAACGAAGGGGATTCCTTTGGCAGCGGAAATGGCACGCAAACTTGGCATGCCTCGATACATCGTAGCCCGTAAATCGGTGAAAGCCTACATGGAAAACCCCATTTCTGTAGAAGATGAATCCATCACCACCAAAGGCAAGCAGGCGTTGTACCTTTCCGAAGAAGACGTGAACCGGATGAAAGGGAAGAAAGTCCTCTTGGTGGACGATGTGATCAGCACTGGCGGTTCTATGAAAGCCATGAAAGAATTGGCAGAAAAAGCAGGTGCCACAGTCATCGGCGAAGCAGCTATTCTGGCTGAAGGAGACGCAGCGAAACGGAAAGATATTATTTTCCTGGAACCCTTGCCGTTGTTTGAGGCAATGGAAAGTTAGCAGTAGGCAGTAGGCAGTAGGCAGTTGGCGGTAGCATATCCACCGTCATTTCGACCGGGCGTATTTGTGCAAAGTGACGATACAGAAATAAATAGATTTGTGTCCCTGAGTGGAGAAATCTCAGCGGCACCAG
>CAVBRV010000226.1:0-3191 GCA_963597965.1 Paludibacteraceae bacterium
CTATAATCTCTAAAATCCTGGGTAATATTCATAGTTCCGTTTGCAACAGAACCTACAACGCTATATTTCCCAAGTGCTTTTGCCCATGCAGGTGCATCTTGCTGATCCTTAACTAATTCCCATGGTAATCCAGCACTTTCCGCAATCCCCCAATTTCGTACAGAGGCCCATCCATCAAAAGCCTCCATCCCTTTATAGTCATAATAATCTTTTCCCATTACTTCATTTACTTTATCCCGTGCTTGATCTTCTAATGTTTTTTTGACATCTAATGGGATATTCGGACTGAAAGTAGGTATACCAGAGGCAGCAACACCTAGTGGCGTAAACGGATTATCATCAATTTTTCCTACATCAGGATGGTCTTTTTCATAATCTGATAAAAGTTCATTTGTATAATCATCTTGTAATTGTCTCTTCTTTCTGTAATATTCAGCCTCATCGTTATTCCCATCATTTTCTGCCTGTTTTATTTTTTCGTCATAATCTTCTGCATCTTTATGATTAATCCAATTAAACTTTGTCCCACTCCATGCCATGGCAGCACCTACGTCACCATCTCCGCCAAAGAGCTTCCCTGTCGCATATCCGAAAATACTAGATACTTCTTCTCGCATGTCTGGATGATCTTTCAGGAAGTTGTCCAACATCGGCTGCAAGCTTTCCATACCACCTTCTGCCATGGCTCCTGAGAGAACATTGTTTCCACCAAGTTTAGCGGTAATGCCACCTAGAAGTCCATGAAGTAATGTTCTTCTTGGATCGTCTTTGCTCCAGTGTTTTTCTTCTGCGATATCCCCAATCTTTTCGGCACCGAATTTGGCAAATTCATTCGCTAATTCTTGACGTTCTTGTACTTTTTCTTTGTCAAAAATCTTTTCCAGCTGGTTTAAGGTATTCTTTGTATCTCGATTGAGGTCAGTAATATCCTGCTTCTGATGTTCTTTATCGGTGATAGAAATCGTTCCTTCTGAAATAGCAGATTTGGTCGTACTATCCGCTTTGCCTTTCACCGGTTGCGATTTGACCGGATTGGTTGCTACTTTATTCCCGCCCACTTTTTGTGTCGTACCGTCCTTATTTGTAATCGTTTCTTTCGGAGACCAGCTGGCGCCGTAGTTTCTACCATCTGCTGTCGCTTTATAGTCTGCCTTGTTTTCCACATCTTCCCAAGTCAATGTCCCTGTGGTGAGAGTATTTTTATCCTTGCTTGCATTGCTATCAATCACGCCACCTTTGAGATGGGTATTGGCTTTGACGGAAATGTCATAGCCTTGATTACCGGCCGTAATGCCTGCTTGATTTGTCACGCTTTCATAGTTGGAATCGGTATTACTCTTTGACGTACTAACACCCAATCCACCTTTTAGGCTAGATTTTGTTTGGTTATTAGCGGTAGTCTTTTTGACACTGCCAACAGTCAGGTCCATGCCTTTACTTTCATTATGGGATGTATAGTTGTCCTTATCCTGTACACTCTTAATGGTCAGATTGCCGCCTACTTTCATGGTCACTTTATCCCCATAGGCATTGCTTCCACGTAAGGTCGTATCTTTGCCACTTTCCGTCGTCAGATCTTTTCTAGCAATCACTTGACTACTGGTATGAGTTAAAGCTTCTTCCGTTTCATTGCCTTGTCCTTTGCTAGCATTGGCATAGAAACTATTTCCGGTCGGTGCAAAATTCATGCCTGCCTGGCTACTCTTGCTGCTTTGTTTTGTTTCACTGGTGCTCCTGTTTTCGGCTGCATCGAGGGTGATATTGTCTCCTGCTTTCATAGAGACATTATCTCCTATAGCTTGTGAGCCTTTCATCGCAATATCTTTCTTCGCCGTGATATGAATGTCGTTATTCGCCAATAGGTTACTCCCAACCGCTTCTGTGGTTTCCGTGTGATTTTCTGCTTTAAAGGAACTGGAACCAATACCTACGCTGACACCGGGCATACCTTTTCCTTTTACATCATTGAGCATTTCTTTATTCTTGGCAATGGTTTCATAGACTTCCCCACCATAGAGGGCTTTTAGCTGTCTATCTCTAGCACTGGATGCCTTCTTTATATTATTTATGGTATCAGTCAATACGTCTGCCACGCCGCCACTGACAGAGACAGTGAGCCCACTCTTCTTATATTCATGCTTTTCATCACTATGGTACACATTGTCTTTACTGGAAATTTCTACATTTTCACCGGTCATAGAAATATCTTTCCCGGCAATGATGTCAGAGGCATTCACGTGTACGTCTTTGCCCGCTTCGATTGTCACGTTTCCTGTGATACTGCCCACAGTAGAACCCTTCTGCATTACATCGGCATCAGTATATTGATCATTCCGTTTTTCACTGCCGATAGTGAAACCTAAGCCACCGCCTAAAAGGCCGTTCTTCTTGACACGTTTCTCATAATCGTGCTGTTCCACTTCTTCCGCACTAGTGATGGTCGTATCTTTCCCAGAGGTGATAGACACATCATTGGTGCCTACTACGTTAGATGCTGTGATAGTGGTGTTTCCACCAGAAGTAATGCTTACTTTGTCCCCGGAAATCATGCTGCCAGTGGCCGTCTTGCTTTCATCATGGCTCTTGATGGCAGTGGTCTTATGAGAGAGGAAGCCGCTTTCTTTGTACTTCAAACCGTAATCGTCTTTGGATTCGTTATAGCCATTTTCTATGGTCACATCATTGGCAGCTTTCATGGAAATCTGTCCATTTTCACTAGCTACTGTGGTATTTCTGGCTTTGATGTCATTGCCAGAGATGAGGGAAATATCTTTTCCTGCAGTCAGTGTATTCGCTGTTTCTGTCCTGCGATAGGTACGAATGTAATTATCGCTATTTTCCGTCATATTCTTTTTAGCTTCCAAACTGTCTGTATCCATGGTGAGATTATGACCAGCAGAAAGGATCATAGAGCCATTTTCACCTAAAGCGGCTAGGGTGGCACCAGTCATGGTAATGTCTTGTCCGGCTTGCATAAGGAGTACCCCTTCTTTCCCTTTTCTCTGAAATCAATCATATAAAACCACTAAACATATATCATAAACAGCAACGAATAAAGCACTATATAAATTCCAATCCCGATACAAATTTTCCAATATTTTTTTCTTCTCAATTTTATGTCGTGATTTATTGGTAATAATTTTAATGAAACACCTATACAAATCCCCCCTATGCCTAAAAGCATTAAAATC
>CAVBRV010000226.1:3224-3791 GCA_963597965.1 Paludibacteraceae bacterium
ACTTATGAAAAATAAAAAATATCCTAAATAATCCAGAATTCGGTAACATGTTGGGTATTTTTTTCTTTAATAAAACGTCTTACTAATACAATCAATGTTACCACATATGAAATAATAAGCAGAGCATTCGGCCAGTCGTAACTGGAAGCATTTTCTAGGTATTGTGCATTAATTATCATTTATTTACCCTTACTCCCTTTAACAACTTCTACATCACGATCCGTGGCAATCTGATCTTTAACATAGTCTTTAGCTCTATCCCCAATCATTGCTCCAGTAACAGCACCAGCAATATTTAGTCCAGGTACATTAATGGTTCCTCCTATAGTGCCAGTTCCTAAAGGAATAATGTCAGCCCCTAGTGCCAGCCAAAATCTATAACCACTATAATTATTCCAATCATCACTCATATCATTTAACGTCAAGGGAACACCAACAACTCCACCTGCTTTTGTAAAATATTTAAATAAAGGACCACCCCAATTTTGTTTAACTAACTCATTGGGTACCATATTTACTTTTTCCGAAAGTGCATTACTTGCCAATGATTTCGACCAAGTATAGGGT
>CAVBRV010000227.1:0-3777 GCA_963597965.1 Paludibacteraceae bacterium
ACCCTTAGAACCCTTAGAACCCTTAGAACCCTTAGAACCCTTAGAACCCTTAGATACCGTACAATTTATCTGTTTTATATGGTATCGCACAAAGGCGAAGAATTGATGATAGATTCTTCGCCTTTTTCTGTGGTATCATACTTACAGAACAACTTGTGTATTAAGGAATACATTGGTCGGATTAAAATACAATTTACTGTTTATTAATTCATCCTACTATAGAGAAAAGAGGTGGAATCTATGGATGACATTTACGAAAGCTTTTTAGAAAACTGGGGGAAACGGGCTGTAGAATTCCTTCTGTTCTTATGGGGCTCTGGCGTATATCGCCTGCCGGGAAGCAGCAATGAACCTTTTGGGATGCAGTAATTGAGATGAACCGTCTTGTATCAGTTGGATGCAAGACGGTTTTTTATATAGTGAGGAGTTAGGAATGAGGAGTGGTAGAAGATGAGATGAAGTGGATATTTCAACAAATCATTTCATACCGCTGGTGCAGCCCCCTCTGCCTACGGCATCTCCCCCGATGGGGGCGATAAATCAGGTGTAAACTTATTTATACATAAAATTTGGAAGCGCCGCAAAATATAAAAATAGAAAATACATAAAAACGGATAGAGACATATGCTTGTTGCCTCTATCCGTTTTTTTAGTTCCCAAATATAAAAAAGGGGTATTGGGGTGCTATATAAATTTGATGCGCCCCTTCCACCACTCCTCACTCCTAATTCCTAACTCCTCACTAAAATAAAAGAGCCTCATCACAACGATGAGACTCTTTTTGTTTGCAACTATTTCAGATCTTCCACATCCTGAATGGCTTTGGTGAGGAGTTCTTCTGTGATCGGATAGGGAACCTTGTTCAGGTCTGGCTTCGGAAGGGCGTTCAGCACCAGTTCTTTCGGATCGGTGAGGCCGATGTCTTTGAGGCAGTGGGGGAGGCCGGTCTTTTTGCAGAATTCGTACAGTTTATTTCTTTCTTCCAGTTGTCCGTCTAGGGTGAGGAGGACCAGGACGCCGTAGCAGACCACCGCACCGTGGAGGTGGGCGCCTTCGTGAGCGACGCCGGTGTGGGAGTTGTAGAGAGCGTGGGCCACGCTGGAGTTGTAGTCTTCGGGAACCAGGTTGGAAATGAGACCGGTGGAGAAGATGATGTTCTGGGCTACGTATTCGAGAGCGTAGTTCACTTTCTTTTCATCCACGGCCTGGAGGGCTTCTTCGCCATATTTCAAAAGACCGGCGGAGCAGCCACCGGCGAGCTGGACGCCCAGGCTTCTGCCATAGGTGAGTTCGTCGCCGCGGGAGGAGAATTCCACTTCGTACTGTTTGGAGAGCGCATCGCCGATACCAGCCCAGAGGTAATCTTTTGGTGCATGAGCGATGACGTCGGTGTCGATGAAGGTGTGGAAAGCAGGACGGCTGACGTAGTAGACCTGGCGGAAGCTGTGATTCGGGTAGTAGTACGCACCGACGGCGGTGACAGGAGCGCAGTTAGAAGCTAAGGTCGGGAAGGTAAAATAGGGTTTGCCCATTTCGCCAGCCGCTTTCTTCGCGGTGTCGATAGCACGACCGCCGCCCATGGCGAAAACCATGTCGGCCTTCTGGAAGGCTTCGTTCTGTTTCAGCATTTCTGCATTTTCATAGGTCGCATCGCCGCCGTAGTAGAGGGAATCTAGAATTTCCATCTTTCCTTCTAAGGCTTTGCGGAGCTTGCCTTCCGCAGCGGCACGGGATTTGTGACCGCCCACAAGGACGGCGGTCTTGCCAAAGTAATGGCATACGTCATAGACGCTGTCATAAGCGTCGGTTCCGATGGTATAGCTTGGTAAGAATTGATGGTTCATGGTAGATTCCTTCTTTCGTAAATAAATGGTGACTGGTGGACTGGTGACTAGTGACTGGTCGTTGTATATCGAGTCACTAGTCACCAGTCACTAGCTACTAAATTAGTTTGCAGCGACCGTATTGACAACAGTTTCTTCGATTTCTTCTTCATCGCTGTATTTCGGGTTCAGATAGTTTACGCAAGCCCACGCGAGGACGGCGCCGGAGATGGTGAACCATGCGGAGAAGATGGCGCCGGGTACGACAGCAGCAGGCATGGAAGCGAAGTGGACTTTGGCAAGGCCGGTTGCAAGGCCGGAGTTTTGCATGCCGACTTCTACAGAGAGGGTGACTGCTTTTTTCCAGGAGAGGCCGCAGAGTTTGGCTACGCCGAGACCCAAGACATAACCGAGAACATTGAAGAGAACGACCACAGCCAGGATGACGCCCAGGTTATCCATGAGAGCTTTGTGAGACGCACCGACAACGCCAGCGATGATGAGGCAGATGGTGACAGAGGAAACAGCAGGGGTGTAATCGGTTGCGACAGCAGCGACTTTCGGGAGGAAATATTTCAAAGCCAGGCCCAAGCAAACGGGGAGGATGACGATCTGCAGGATGGAGAGGAACATCCCCACTGGGTCGAAGTTGATTTCCTTGCCGATGAGCATGAAAGTTAATGCTGGGGTGAGGATCGGGGAAAGCAAAGTGGAAACGGAAGTCATGGTGACGGAGTATGCCAGATCGCCTTTACTCATGTAGGTGATGACGTTGCTGGTGGTGCCGCCAGGGCAAGCGCCCAGAAGAACGAGACCAGCGGTGAGGCCCGGATCGAGCTGGAACAGCATAGCCAGACCGAATGCCAGGAGAGGCATGATGGTGTACTGTGCGAGGGCACCCAGGAATACATCACGAGGACGGCGGAAGATGACCAGGAAATCTTTCCAGTTCAGCGTGGTCCCCATACCAAACATGATAACACCGAGAAGCACAGAAAGTACAGACACGCCCTGTACTTTTCCAAGAACCCAGAGCCAGCTGGTAGGAGTCACCAGACCGAGAACCAGGAAGACTACGGCGAGGACGCCGAAATATTTCGCAGCTAAGTTACAAAGTTTTTTCATAGTTATAGTTCCTTTCAAATAATAGGGGCAATATATTAGCATATGATTATTGTTACATAGTGTTTTGTGACTAGTGACTAGTGACTGGAAAAATATTTTCCTAGTCACCAGTCGCTAGTCTACCAGTCACCGGTAATATCACTTTCCATAAAAATCCCTTCTTTCTTTAAACTTGACGGTAGAGCAGGGACTTCTTGTGGATTTTAGGTAATAAAAAAATCCGTCCCTCTTATGAGGGACGGATATAATTCCGCGTTACCACCCTGATTCTTGAAAGGTTGCCCATTTCAAGCACTCTACAACGTACCAACATACGCGTTTCTTATAACGTAGAAATCACGTCGGCGCTTATTTGATTCAGCACCGCACCTCCGGGATGATTTTCACTTTTCGCATCTTGCTGGATTTCACCAAACTCCAGCTCTCTGAGAAGATGGGGAGAAAAATTACTCTTTCCCTTCCAAGGATTTGTTTCTTGTGAAGATGTACATGATTATAACGGGTATGCGTTATTTCTGTCAATAGTTTCAATTATATAAAAAGCGCATATGATTTCTATTTTGTGATGCGATTGACGCATACATGACGGCGCTATGGATAGGGAAATAGTGAGGAGTGAGGAATTAGGAGTGAGGAGTGGTGGTGGCGGCGCATAAAATTTGGAAGTGCCGCGATTTTATAATTGTTGATAGTTGATAGTTGTTGGTTGTTTGGCTCCAACAACTATCAACTTAAACTTCCCACCCAAGAAATATCACTTTTTGCCGATGCAATCTGACATCAAGCGGTATTTACATTGAAATGATAGGCCCATCGGGCATCTCCCCCA
>CAVBRV010000228.1:0-809 GCA_963597965.1 Paludibacteraceae bacterium
GAATTGGTGGTAGGAAATCCAGCGGTATGGGGCATTTTGTTATAGAAGGAAAACCTGTCGACTTGGCAGCAGATGGGGACAATGAAGATAGTGAAGCATTGTACCATATGCTGGAAGATAGAGATGCCGAAGAACAGATGACCTTATCGACTTTGCTTCCTTCTGCAGAAGAAGCAGAAGTGGCTGCCAAAGCAAGAGGATTGTGGATTCAGCGGAGCGGACTTTCTTGGAGCCAGGGCATGGAAGTACCAGTGAAAATGCATACCCTGTACATGCTTTCCTCCGGAAGCTGCCTAGACAGACGGATTACAGGATGTATCGCTGATGTGAGTACGCCAGCGGTGCAGCACCCCGTCTATCGCTATGGCAAAGGGCTCTATGTGGGGGTGCCGAAATGACGATGAAATATTGGAAGGTGACACTGACTTGTAGTACGCCAATTTTTGTTGGCAGTGGAGAAATTTATGAGAAAACGCAATATATCTATGATGGACAGAAGAAAAGGATCTATTTTTTACATGAAAATAAATGGGCTTCGTTTCTTGCAAAACATAATTGGATAGACGATTTTTCAAATGAATTACTTACGCCAAGGAAGAGTTATTCTCTAACCATGTATCTAAAACAGAAATTTGATACAATTGATAAGGCTGTTAGTGTGTTACGCAAGGAAGGCGTTATTGCTAGAGAAGAATTTTGTGCCATGGGAAAAAATGGGCCTAGTAATATTATGATGTTTGTAAAAGATATTGAGGGAAATCCATATATACCGGGTTCTTCAGTAAAAGGCGCTTTTCGTACCGCTATTC
>CAVBRV010000228.1:930-3738 GCA_963597965.1 Paludibacteraceae bacterium
CATACATATAGTAAATATTGGGATTTAATAGAGAAAGCGATAACGGCAAAAACTGCAGACGATATGGAAACTAAAATAGGGAAGTGCATGGGTGATTTAGAGAAGTCGCTAACTATTCCTCCTAATATGAAAAAAGAAGAGGAAATGGTTCATAGCTACTTTCGTGGATTACAAGTGGGAGATGCAGTCCTTACAAAAGGGAAACTTTCTATAGTACAAAAGCTGGATTTATCTATTGGTGAAGAAAAACCACATAAATTAGTTAAAGTTTGTCGAGAAGCTTTGGAATCTGGAACTGTTTTGGAATTTAGACTAGGAATTGATGATAGTGAAGAAGGACTAGGTCATTTTGGTATTTATGATTTTGAGAGTTTACAGAAAGTTTTGCAGGATTTTATAAATTTTCAATATGAAATATTGAAATACCCATTTGAAAAACAAAGTAGTGAAGCTCGGGAAGCATTAAAAGATATATGCCAGGCTGCCCAAGCGGATTTACTGTTAGGCGGTGGTACTGGATTTATTAATAAAACAATTCTTTATATGCTGGCACCGGATAGACAGAGGGCAGTCAATGTTATTAAAAAGTATATGGAAATTAAATTTCCTGACGGGAAGCATTCTGAGAAAGATGAAAAGATTGCACCGCACACGCTAAAGTTAGTAAAGGATAGAAGCTATACTTGCTTACTAGGGTGTTGCTGGCTGGAAGGTGAACCGCTATGCTGACCCAAGTAGAAATAGAACTCCAGCTGCCAGAAGGGACGAAGCTAAACCAGTCCATGGGATCGGTCATGCAGGGAGTTCTGATGGAAAAGACCGATCCGGACTGGGCAGAGCAAATGCACCAGATGGAAGTCAGACCCTATAGCCAGTATGTGGTGTGGCAGGGGGGGAAAGCCCTGTGGCGGCTTCAAGCCTTGACCGATGAAGCTTTGGAACGGATGATTCTTCCTATGGAAAGGATTTCCTCCATCTATGTGAAGCAGCGGGGACAGGAAATCGGACTCTCTTCCTTTCAGGTAGTACGAGAGACCAGCTTTCGTGCTATCGAAGAAACGTACTGGGGGACGGTGGAAAAAGTGCATCATATAGATATGCAATTTCTCACTTCCGCTTCTTGTAAGAACCAGGGCGGTTACGCTATCTTTCCGATGCCTCATCTGATTTTCAAAAATCTAGTGAAGAAATGGAATACCTTCTCTGATGGGGCTGTCATGACAGAAGACCATATCACAGACCACTTGGCCATGCAGATGGACATTGCAGACTACCAGCTTCATATGCATCCATTCTCCCTAGAAGGGCGGCGTATTCGCGCCTTTCGCGGACAAGTACGGTATGGGCTTTTCAAGAGTGACACCGCCGGAAGACTGGCAGCCACCTTGGCTCATTTTGCCACCTTTGCTGGTACAGGCATGAAAACTTCTATGGGCATGGGCGCTACAGAAAGCACGATTGCGTTTTATCAGAAGCGTTAGGCTTTTAGTAGTTGGCTGCTAGTAGTAGGCAGTTAGCAGAAAACCAGCAGCTGGCAGCCAACAACAAGGAGGGGGCTATGACTATTTTATTTACACCAGCGGGGGATACAGACCCGGTCAGAGGATTTCGAGATGGGGCTATTTTACACATTCTGCGCCATTATCCTCAGGTAGAGAAGGTCATCCTTTTCCTGACCAAGGAAATGGAAGAAAAGGAGAATAAAGACCATGTATATACCAAAGGCATAGCCTCTGTGCGTTCAGGGATATCCGTGGAACTGATCCCCAGCGGCATCACAGCGCCTCATCGATTTGATAATCTGACATGGATTCAAGATACTTTCGAGACCGTATATCATGATCATCAATATCCAGCAGATACGGAATGGCTCTTGAATATCAGCTCCGGTACGCCGCAGATGAAAACTGTCATGGCCCTTCTGTCCCTAGACTATGCCCGGACGAAGGCCATTCAAGTAGATAGTCCGGAACATAAATCTAATCGGCAAAACCATCCAGAACCCAAGACCGTAGATCTGCTAGAGATGATCGATGATAATGAAGATCGTATGGATCCCACGATGCCGAATCGCTGCAGTGAGCCGCCGCTCCTTCTCTTGAAACGGCATAGCCTCAGAAAACAGCTGATTTCCCTTATCGACAATTACGAATATGCCGGCGCCTTGCAGCTCCTTAAACTTCCGGAAAATCGAGGACTCTTTTCAAAAGATACAGAAAAACTCCTTCAGCACGCCGTCTATCGTAGAGACCTGATGTGGAAAGAAGCCAATAAAGTGATTGCAAACTATGAAGGGAAACCACTCATACCAAGTCCCAGTGATTTCTCTGAATACTTCCAGGTCATGGAAATGAGACAGCGAAAAAAACAATATCCAGAATTCATCGTCAAACTCTCTCCTATATTGATGGGACTAGGCATGAAATATATGGAAAAATTGGAAAACAATGGGCAATTTCTTCTGTCCCGCTGTGGAGAATGGAGAAAAGGGGCTTTTTACCTAAAGAATGAAAGTATCTATCTGTATTCTCCGCAGCTGTTAGCGGATATGGAAATGAAAATAGGCAGAGGGAGGAGGAAGTCTTTTCGAGATGATTTTATCTATTTCAGTACCATTGTTATGATTTGTGACTATTTGCGGAATAATGAACTATCGGGAAATCAAACCCATGCCACCATGGCAGGCATTTTTTCCAAGTTGCGGCTAGCCGAAGAAAAGACAAGAAACTTGGTGGCCCATGAAATCACGAATCTGACAGATGATAAAATACGAGAACTTACGGCGCTAAGTGGGAAAAACAAAGAAGG
>CAVBRV010000229.1:0-3695 GCA_963597965.1 Paludibacteraceae bacterium
TAAGGGCTTAAAGACAGAGACGGGATTTTGTCATCAAGCCCTTATCGCTGGTGCCGCTGAGATTTCTCCATTCAGGGACACATTGGTATTTACAACTCTTATTCCATTTCTGACAAATACGATCAGTCGAAATGACGGCTCCGCTGCTATCGCCTTCTTGACTTAACAAGATTCCCTTGGAAGGCTTGATAAACCTATCATCCGTATTTAGTGAGTGCACGTAAATTCGTTTTTTCAATAGAAAGAAATCGGATCGTTGCTGGTTGTTAGTTGTTTGTTGTTAGGACCAAACAACCGACAACAAACAACTAACAACCTTTCTCAATGCAAAAAGTCCGCACGAAAAGTAGATAGGAACCTCACGCTTTGCTCGTGAACTCCCTGTCTGCTTTTCCTGCGGACCTTTTCGTTAGCTATCAATTTTTAGTTTTGTGGAACTTTTACCTTCCACCCGTATGAGCGGCTATTGCTAACCGGAGCTCTTATGGATTCGTCATCCGTAGGCAAACTGCAGATCTTTTGCCCGCCGCGTTTTTGTATCGGCGCCGTGCGCGGTAAGCGGAGACCTTTGCCTTGTCTGTATCATATACGAAATGCAGGAAAAAAGCAAGAAAATTAAGAAAAGTTCTTCTTACAGCCGTGTAAGAGAAATATTCGACTGTAATCATGAGAATAACAAGGGGAACATATCGTTATTATTAAGGTTATGGTTTTGCTGATACCATGAGAGGAACAGGGAGAATATGCCGCTATTATTAGGGTTATTAATCTGCTGATTCGATGAGAGACACAAGAAAAAATACCGCTATCAACAAGGTTATGAAAGGTTACTTCATCATATTGAAATAACCCTTTATAACCCCGATGGTAGCGATATTTCTGTTTTATGTAACTAGACAAAATCTGTAGAATTATAACCTTTATACACCTATGTAACTCTCCTGAAATCAGCAGAATAATAACCTAATCCCTAATCCCTAGCTACTAGTCCCTAGTCACTAGTCCCTAGTCTCCATTTACATTCCTTTTACAAAATAGACGAAAATTATACCCAAATCTGTCTGTCCTTTTTACATCTATTTCTTACAATACAAACAGTAACGCAAAGCACTACATTTCATGGGTGCAATAGGATCGAGAAAATCTATGATGCGAGTGTTACAGGTTAGATTCTAGGTTCATTTTGATTGTTTATCTGAAAAGAGCGTGTGATTGGTTTAAGGTTTAGGGTTTAATGGTGAGCATGTAAACCTTAAACCCTAAACCAATGAGATTTTCTTTTTGGCTGATTGATACAAACGGACCCGGAACATAAACCAACAACTAACAACATGTAATGTTCCAAGGAGGACAAAAAATGAATTTGAAAAAATGGATGGCATTGACACTTTCTTCTGCAGCATTGGTAGCAGCCGCTGGTTGCGGTGGGGGAGATCAGCCGGCGAAGAGCGCCGCTGGTTCCGCAGCGAAAGTGACGGGACAGGTCACCGCTTCCGGTTCCTCTGCGCTTCTTCCTTTAGTGAAGGATGCAGCCGCAAAATTTAAATCCAAGAATCCAGAAGTTTCTTTGACATTGAATGCCGGCGGTTCTGGTACCGGTTTGAAACAAGTAGCAGAAGGTTCTGTCAATATCGGGAACTCCGACGTACCAGCGGATAAGAAACTGCCGGCAGACAAAGCGAAAGGTCTCATTGACCACAAAGTCTGCACCATGACGGTCGCTACCATCGTGAATAAAGACATTGCGGGGCAGGTGAAGAGCCTCACATCCCAACAGCTGGCTGATGTATTCACCGCGAAAGTCACCAACTGGAAAGACGTAGGCGGCCCGGATGAACCAATCGTTCTTGTTACTCGCCCCACCACTTCCGGTACCCGCGCCCTCTTCACCGAACTGGCACTGGCTGGTCAGGAAGAAGCATCTAATAAATCTTTGGAAACCGATGATAGTGGCACTTTGATTCAGAGTGTAGCCCAGACGAAAGGGGCTATCGGCTATGTAGCACTTCCTTATTTAGTCAATAACAAAGACGTAGCAGCTCTCGCCATCGATGGTGTAGAACCGACTTTGGAAAATACCTATAACGGCAAGTACAAAGTATGGGGCTATGAACACATGTACACCAAAGGCGAACCTACCGGTGCAGTGAAAGCCTTCCTGGACTACATCCTCTCCGATGAATACGGCGTAGAAATCGAAAAACAAGGCTATGGCGTTTCATCTAAGATGAAGCAGTGATTTAGTAGGCTGTTAGCAGTAGGCAGTAGGCAGTTGGCAGTGAAACTAGTTGTGCTTCTAGCGATAGCCGTCATTTCGACCGATGGGATTTGTGCTTACTGTCTCTATCGCCTTTCTGCGACTATGTTGGACAAAAGTGGAGAAATCTCAAAGCACTAGCGGTATTTTGCTCAAATAACCAACAACCAATAACTAACAACCAAGCAAGAGCAGTTAGCGGTAGACAGGAAAATTCTGCCTACTGCCAACTTAGTAAGAGCAATGTTGTTAAGTTAAGAGAAACAGGTGATGATTTCTACGGCAAAGGTTCCAAGGGTTCTAAAGGTTCTAAAGGTTTCTTGAACGAGCTGATGACGCTAGCATTTATAGGCACGTTCGAGAAACCTGAGAAGCTTGAGAAGCCTGAGCAACCTTAGAACCTTTAGAACCCTTAGAACCTTGAACAACCTGTAACCGCGAATGAAATCATACCTACTAACGCAAATCCTTAACTTTTATACGAAGGAGAAAATATGGAAACTAACATGCGGCAGCAGCACATGTTCCGCAGAGAATATTTCGGAAAGAGCCTATCCACCATTTGCGGTGGATTTCTGGTGGTCCTCACCATTGCCATCGGCTGTTTCCTTTTGGCAAAGGGAATGCTTTCCTTTACCACCTTTGACCACTCGATAGGAGAATTTCTTTTCTCTTCCACTTGGAAACCGAGCGATACAGAAACCGGCGGTGGGCAGATCGGCGCGGCCATTTACATCTGGGGTTCCATCTTGACCTGCCTGGTGGCATTGGTGATTGCCATTCCATTCAGCTTATCTACCGCTATTTTCATGACGCAAATTTCCCCTTCCATCGGAGAGAAATTGATTCGTCCAGCCGTAGAAATATTCGTAGGGATTCCCTCCGTTGTTTATGGCTGGGTAGGATTGGTCGTTTTGGTGCCGCTCATTCAGAAAATTTTTGATCGCTCCCATGGGCAGTCTGTACTGGCAGCGGCTATTGTGCTTTCTGTCATGATTTATCCCACTATCACCTCTGTTTCTGCCGATGCCATTCGCAGTGTGAATAAGAAATACATCGAAGGCGCCTACGGCTTGGGTTCCACTCGTTGGCAGATGATTTACAAAGTCCTTCTTCCAGCAGTTATGTCGGGCATCTTGACCGCTATCGTTTTGGGATTGGCTCGTGCTTTTGGCGAAGCCCTGGCTGTTTCCATGGTGATTGGGAAAATGCGCGCCTTTCCCCATAGCCTTTTGGACCCGACCAACAACCTGACCGCAGCCATTGCGTCCGACATGGGCGGTGCTATGGATGGCGGCGAACTGAATGCGGCTCTTTGGTCTATGGCACTCCTTCTTTTCATTGTCTCGCTCTTATTTATTTTAATCATCCACATGATTGCTGATAGGGAAACGCTGATTTAATCAAAGAATTTGAAATGATATGAATTTTTATCCAA
>CAVBRV010000230.1:0-2999 GCA_963597965.1 Paludibacteraceae bacterium
ATAAAAAGAGGGGGTGCATTTCCCTCGGCCGTAAGGCCGGTTGTTTGGTTTTTCTTAATACTAGGCGGTATGAAAACATTTTAGTGTAAATCGAACATCGTGATTTATACCGCCTTGTATTTATAAAACCATACAACCAGCCTTCGGCTGAAGGAAATACACCCCCTCTGCCTACGGCATCTCCCCCGAAGGGGGCGAGGTCCTACGGACCTATCATTACTATTTAAAACCGCTAAATGACTTCGCTCACAGTTGAAAATTTAAACAATCCACACTCAATCATATATTTCTAAAAAAATTATAACTTTTCATCTTATCAAGTCGCATTCTATATGTTACAATAAAAGCAAAGATGGAGGATGGAATGTATGAATGGAGCAGAAGTTTTGACCATGCAGCAGGCCCAGCAAGAGATGGACTGTTTGCGAACTATTTTTAATGATGTGAGACTGATTCCCTGCAGCCGTATCGCCACGGACTGCCGGTGTTTTCAGTGTGAAAATAAAATCGTTCCCAATGATGGTTGTACAGCAGAGAAAGCGTATCAGACCCATCATGAGGCGATTAAATTTGAATGCATCGATAATGAAGTGTATCAAATCTACGCCAAGTATGTAGAAATTGATGGAACTCCTTATATCATGGAGATGATTCGGGGCCTCGATGAGGGGATGCTCATTGACATCGAAGGGTTTGATGAGGTGATCAAGAAATTTTCATTTCACAAGACCATCTACTATGATTCCCTGACGGGGGCGTATAACAGGCGGTATTGGGAAGATGAAATTTCTCATTTCCATGGCACCGCTGGGGTGGCTTTCATCGATATTGATGATTTGAAATTGTACAATGATACCTTGGGTCATCAGGGGGGCGACGCTTGTTTGCAGGCGGTGGTCCGAACGATTTTACAAAATATCCGGCAAACCGATTCCCTGATTCGCTACGGGGGCGATGAATTTCTTTTGGTCCTCCCCAATGTATCGGCTTCGATTTTTGCTGCTAAGCTCCGTACCATTCAAGAAAAAATCCATGCTACCATTGTTCCGAATTACGAAAACATCAAATTGTCCGTCAGTATCGGCGGCGCTATGCTGTACGATGGAAATATCAAAGATGTGGTCTCCCACGCAGACAAGCTAATGTATTATGCGAAGTCTTATAAAAATACGGTCGCCATGGAAGAGGATATGGAAGCAGGCGACCCAGGATTACCGCAAAAAAGAGTGCGCCCTTTGGTGCTGATTGTGGATGATTCGGAAATGAACCGAGATATTTTGTCGGAGATGCTATCTAATGATTACCGTATCATGGAAGCGGCAGATGGCGAGGCGGCTATTTCTTTATTGGGTCAGTACGGGACGCAAATTTCCTTGGTCCTCTTGGATATTGTGATGCCAAAGAAAAACGGTTTTGCCGTGCTGGAGCGAATGAATCAGGAGCATTGGATTGATGACATCCCGGTCATGATGATTTCCAGTGCCGATTCAATTCAGTATATTCGCAAGTCCTATGAATACGGAGCTTCTGATTATATTAGCCGTCCTTTTGACATCAATACGGTCCGTCAAAGAGTATTTAATATCATCAAGCTCTTCACCAAGCAGCGCCGGCTGAGCCAGATCGTGACTGCCCAAATCCATGAAAAAGAAAAAAATAATGACATGATGATTTCCATCTTGAGCCAGGCTATCGGTTACAAGAGCGGGAAAACAGGCGTGCATATCCGGCATATCAATAAGCTGACCGAATTGCTTTTGGGCCAGCTATCCAAGATTACGAGCCAGTACAAACTGTCTTGGAATGACCAGAGTTTGATTGCTACAGCGTCGGCGCTCCATGATATTGGGAAAATTGGGATTGATGAAAAGATTTTAAACAAGCCCGGGAAACTCACCAAAGAAGAGTTTGAAATCATGAAAACCCATACCCTGATTGGGGCAGATATTATCAAAAGTCTGGATAAATACCAGGATAATAAACTGGTCAAAATATCCTATGAAATCTGCCGCTGGCATCATGAACGCTGGGATGGGAAAGGCTATCCGGACGGTCTCAAGGGAGATGAAATCCCGATTTCCGCCCAAGTGGTGGCTTTGGCCGATGTGTATGATGCATTGGTGAGCAAGCGGTGCTACAAAGATGCCTTTTCTCATGATAAGGCGATCCAGATGATTCTGAATGGCGAATGCGGCACTTTCAATCCGCTCCTCATGCAGGGCTTAAAGGAAATCCAAGAGGTGATCCGTACAGAATACCCGAAGTGGTAGCAAGATGTACGGGCATGGAAATAGCACTATCTTGCAAATAGGTTTGCTATGGTTTAGGGTTTATTTCCCGAGTGCATCATTCACCAATAGCGTGTCTTGAAAGTGTCATTGGTTTAAGGTTTAAATGCAAAATGCAAAAATACAAACCCTAAACCTTAAACCCTAAACCTTGACAAAAGAGAAGACTTGCAAAAGGTGAATTAAGGAGTAGTCACTATTTATGTTGTTCCTCCGTATACAGGACAACAAATTTTCAAACCAGTTTTCCTGGTTAAGTTGAGAATGAGAATAAATGATTTAATACCGATTAATAATAAAAATAAAGGAGAGTTCTTATTATGACTGTGGAAGAATGCTATAAGCAAATGGGTGGGGATTATGACGAAATACGTCGCCGTTTCCCCAGCGATACGTTTATTAAGAAATTTGCGATTAAGTTTTTACAAGCCCCGAGTTTCCCTGATTTAGAGAAGTATGTGGCAGAGAAGAATGTGGATGAAGCATTCCGCGCGGTACATACGTTGAAAGGGGTCGCACAAAATTTGGCTTTCACCCAGCTCTATCCGCTTTCTGTGGAAATCACAGAAATTCTGCGTGCGAAGAAGCTAGATGGGGTGGATGAGCTTTTACCACAATTAAAAGAAAAATATGATTTGACCATTCGCTGCATTAAGGAATTGGAACAAAGCAATTAAAATATAAAACCCAGATGTTGTCGTGTTCGGACAA
>CAVBRV010000230.1:3009-3691 GCA_963597965.1 Paludibacteraceae bacterium
GGTTTTATTTTGTTGTCGGTTGTTTGTTGGTAGTTGTTGGTCATTTATCATGAATTGGTTTATGGTTTATATGCCGAGCTCGTATGTGACAATTCGTTGCGAAGAAAGTGTCATTGGTTTAAGGTTTAATGCAAACATATAACCCATAAACCCTAAGCCAATGAAGTTTTCTTCATGGCGAATTGATTTTATACGAACTCGGAATGTAAACCAATTCATGCTAAATGACTACTACTGTAAATATCGTCGAAACAATAACACTAGTCACCAGTCACCAAACTACTTCGTCTCCGCTCCCTCTGCCGGGCTGGGGTAGAAATAGAGAATCCGATCGGGCTGGAAATATTCACTCGATAATTTTTTCACCAGAATCGGTGTCATGGCCTGTTCAAAGTCGATGACTTGAATGGGGGATAAGGTGGTATCTTCCACCAAAGCAATCACCATAGGATTCACTTCTGGTGCATTTTCCGGTACTTCACTGCGGTCCAGCGGAATGCTGAATACGAGACGAACTGTCGCCACGTATTGTTCCTTGTAATCAAAAATAGTGCCTCTGTACGTATTTTCCCAAAGAGTACGCATCAGGTCAATGCGATAAGGGTCCTGATTTTCCAATTTTTCTTCCATGTTTCTATAGCCTCCTAGATATAATGAGTGTGTGCTCATTCATTTACTTTGC
>CAVBRV010000231.1:0-3653 GCA_963597965.1 Paludibacteraceae bacterium
AAGGAAATACTGGTAAGTTAGGGATTGCGCTAGTAGGTAGGCTAACACTTAAGATGAAAGGGTTCTAAAGGTTCTAAAGGTTCTAAGGGTTCTAAGGGGTGCTCAGTTTCCCTAATGTGCCGGTGAACGCTTGCGTTATTAGCTCGTTCGAGAAACCTTTAGAACCTTTAGAACCTTGAGAACCCTTAGTACCTTTAGAACCCTAAAACAACAATCGCATTAGCAACAGAGGTAATCATCATGAACGATAAAAAATCTTTAGGAAAGGCATTGCTGCTAGCTTTCGCAGCTGCTTTTGTGTCCCATCAATTAAACAAAAGAGAAAATCAGCACCATCCGACGAAGAAATTGAACGATTCTTTCGGTTGGCAACCTTTGGCACCAATTCGGAAATTATTTTGGCTGCTCCACCCCCAGCGGGCCTTTTCTTTCTTTTTGTTACAACAATCTTTAGGAGTGACGTACAAACTTGCGAAAAAATTTTTCACCCCAAAAGGTTGAACGGAAACCGGGCTGGCCGCTCACGGGAAATATGAGCCAACTGACAGAAGCCCTCTCTCGGCTGGTCAAAACCAGCACGTCTCCCCTCCTGCTGGTTTCTTTTTTGCCGCCCCATCATCCCTGGGAGATTGCACTAGCAAATAGTCTGCAAGAAATAGAGAAACTATCCGCTACGCCTTTCCCCAAAGAATCACCTCATCATCTATTGGCCCTGGTGCCTACCATAGAGAAAACAGGACAGCTTGCACTGGCGACAGATCAGTTGTCTCTTGCTGGTGCCATTCTCTGCCCTAAAGAGGATGGCTTCTTCTTAACGACTTTCGGGAAGCATCATTTCCAAACGGATCGTATGGATTTCCAGGACCTAGCTCTCTCAGCGTCCCCTTCTTTGCGAGAAATGGAAATATTGGTCCTTGGTCTTGTGCTCTATAGTGGGGGTCTTGTTTTTTCTTTGCTGGAAGCAGTGGACTTGGCACGGGGGTGGTGACTGGTGACTGGTGACTGGTGACTGGTGACTAGGGACTAGGGATTAGGGATTAGTAGCTAGGGATTAGGGATTAGGAAATTACATACAAAAAGCCGCTGAAGAAATATAACTCATTTCTTCAGCGGCTTTTTTGTGTCTGGTTGTTCATTGATTGTTGGTTGTTTTGCCCCAACAACTAAATTAAGAATAGCTGTATCAAATCCCATCGGTCGAAATGACAATAGATATGATGCCGCTGCCCCTGATTGAGTGGCTAGGAATTGGGGATTAGGGATTAGAATGAGCATTCCCTAATCCCTAGCTACTAATCCCTAATCCCTATTTCATGGTAAGGGGCAACACGCTAGTGATGCTACTGTCTTCATTCATTACATATTATTTCAAGCCGCTAGTGCAACTTCCGCTATCACCACTCACTTCACGGCCAACTGCCTACTGCTAACTGCCAACCAGTCACCGGTACACCGAGTGAGACAAATCACGAAACGACGCACTTCGTCCTTCCATAGCATCGATGCGGCGTCTTCGTTCTTCCATGTCCGTCTGGTGGAGACTTTGCACGGTGGTACCAAAGATGAGACCCACGGCCATGATATTCGTCAAGAGAGAACTGCCACCGAAGGAAATGAAGGGAAGCGGTACGCCGGTGACGGGGAAGCAGCCCACCACCATCGCCATATTGAGGAGGCCCTGTCCGGTAATGAGCAAAGTCAATCCATAGACAAGAAGAGCCGCATAGGTTTCTTGTAATTTGCTAGCCACCGAGAATCCACAGAGCAAGAAAGCCATGTAGAGGAATATCAAAATCACGGCGCCCACGAAACCAAATTCTTGGCTAAATACGGCAAAGGCGAAGTCGGTGAATTGTTCTGGCAGGTAGAGAAATTTCGACATTCCTTCGCCGCCGCTTTGTCCGAAGAATCCGCCGGAGCCGACTGCAATGAGGCTTTGCACGGTCTGATACCCTTCATCTCTGGCATAAGGGAAGGGGTCATAGAGTACTTTCATGCGATCCATGCGGTAAGGCTCTGACAGGGCTAGCATCCCCACGCCCAGGGCAAGCAAAACGCCGCCCAGGAATATTTCTCTCATAGGAAGCCCAGCCAGTATGTATAAAGCGATAGGAAAGGCAACGATCAATACGGCTGTCCCCATATCGGGTTGTTTCAAAACCAAAGCCGCCATTACAAGGGGGCCATAGAGAGGCATGAAATATTTCAACATAGCCTGAAAGGAATTTTCTTTCTTTTTGCTGAAGAAAAAGAAGAGGGGACGCAAGAACCGTCCAATGATGGTGATTTTTTCATGGGCGTCAATTCGTTTTGCCAAGTAGGAAGAAGCCCAAATGAGAGCTGTTATTTTGGCAAATTCCGAAGGCTGCATGGAAAAAGGTCCCACCGGAATCCAACGGGTCGCCCCATTCACCGTGCGCCCCGCCACGATGACGAGAAGCAATAAGAGCACCGTAAAAACCACCCATAGGCCGGCGCCGCCACGGACAATTCGTTTCGGACACCACGCACATACGCCGCCCACACCGAAACTTACAACCAAGTAGATGATATGTTTCATCAAATGAGCAAATGGATTGTCACCGGATTCGATATTCATATAATAGGTGGCACTATATACATTAATCGCCCCAATGGCTATCAATACACCAACAATGAATAGCATCCACTTCAGCGGTTCTGGTACGTATTTCAAGTCTAATCGGGACGTCTCGCTACGAGACGACATATGAGATTCCCCTTTCTGGAAAATTTCTCTTCATATTCAGTCTCCACATCGCCTTCCACTGGCGCGGCATGAAGATCGTAGGTCACATCAGAAAGCTCCCATCCCATGGCCTGAAATTCTTCGAGTGAGAAATCAAAAAGGTCTTTGTTATCCGTCTTGAAACGAATTTCGCCGCCCTCTTTCAAAATGATGGCGTAGCGTTTCAAGAAATCCCGATAAGTCAGCCGCCGCTTGGCGTGTCGTTTCTTCGGCCAGGGGTCGCTGAAATTGAGATAAATCACATCCACTTCGCCCTCGTCAAAGATGTTCAGGATTTCACTCACATCTCCGAGAATCAGCCGCACATTGGTAAGAGGCGGGTCTTTTTCTGCTACTTTCTGGGCAGCGTAGTAAATGACCCCTTCCTGCACTTCCATGCCGATATAGTTCACATCGGGATGAAGGGAGGCCATACCGGAAATAAATTGCCCTTTCCCGGTACCAAATTCCACATGAAGCGGTTTCGCGGGATCTGGAAATTGGTCTCTCCATTTCCCTTTCATATCAGTCGGTTCTTCTAGAAATAAGATGGATGTGTAATTTTTAATGGCTTCTTCAATCCAAGGTTTACGTCTCAGACGCATGAGATTTCCTCCTCATTATACAACATTTTGGGTGACTAGGGACTGGTGACTAGTAGCTAGGGATTAGGGATTAGGGATTAGGGTTATCATACAGCCAATTTCTTTTTGCACTCATAGCAAGAAATGGATTAGCAAAGGGTTATTTATTTTGCCTTGCTCTCTTTCTCACATATCGACCGTTTCGCTTGTTAAAAGGTTATAAAAGGTTATGAAACTTGCGGTAAGTACATAGTGGCTGCTCGTTAATTCATTTTTCAATAGCAAGAAACCAGATTAGCGATTGTTGCTGGTTGTTAGTTGTT
>CAVBRV010000232.1:0-2506 GCA_963597965.1 Paludibacteraceae bacterium
ATTTTGGGTATGATTTTTCATAGCTGATGCAATTTTAATATATGGAGAGCAAAAAAGTTGAAATTTCATGTTGTGATTTTTCGCCCCTTCTGCAATGTATATAGTAGGGGGGAAAATCAATTACCTTCCACCTAGGACTGGTTGGTTATATTCCTTGGCATTGGAAATTGTACTCTGGAGACAATGCTTAGGGAAACGCCAAGCAGATGACCAGGAAGGTCTCATCTTTCCCTCTCCCGGTTGATAGTTGTTTTATGGGAAACGATTTTCAAAAGAGATTCATTTTTAAAATGTATTTGCTAGCGGTACTTCTAAAAATGAATCTCCTGCGAAAATCATGCTAGCGATCCCAAACAACCATCAACCAACAACAATCGCTAATCCGGTTTCTTACCAGTCGAAGCGCGAATGAATGACTACCTCTTCATAATTTGAAAAAATTTTTAAAAAGAGGTTCACAAAGTAGCTACCTTTTACGATACTATTATTGGAAGGGAGAAAAAGCTTCCCGGAAATCGAATCTAAGACTATGTCAAGTCTCCATCCTAGGCCCCGGAGATAAGATATAGACAAAGAGGAGATGCAGCGATTTCTTTCTTCCCTTTTCCAAGGGTTCTGCCCGGGAGGAATCTAAGGAAAAGTGATATATCTTGTATAGTATAAATCAAGGTGTATAAAGTGATAGTCATGGTAGACTAGTGACTAGTGACTGGGAAAGTCTTTCCTAGTCACCAGTTCACTAGTCACAAAAAACGACAGAAAAGCAAATCTGAAAAGTAAGGAACTCTCATCGCTCTGACGACTAGTTCTGGGCCACCTCTGCATGAGTAAGACAGTCCCTTTCGGGGGTACTCTGTCTGGAAGTGTATGTTCTCGACCAGGCGCCTGATTCATTGGATGAGACTACTTCGGGAAAGGAAATGCTTTTCTGTCTTTTTGACGTGGGAAGATGTGGGGCAAGCTATGTAGCTTGCCTCTTTTTTATTGCTAAAAAATCTTTACATAGTGGATACTCGATCATTCATACGCCTGATATTTACTGAATATGTACAGTGAAATTTTGACATTTAAGTGCATGGAAATACAGGCTATTGTGCAGATTTCTTTGCACTCACCGTTGTTAGTTGTTAGTTGTTAGTTGTTAGTTATTTGAATCCCAGATAACTAACAACCAACAACCAACAACTATCGCTAATCCAGCTTCTTGCTATTGAAAAAATGAATTAACAAGCAGCCACTACATATAATATAGAAAGTGAGGATTGAGAGCTACGTAATGGAATGGTATAGTATAATGTAAGAATAATGTATGTTAATATGTGATGGATTTCATCCACATGGAGGACGAAAATGGCGAAAAAGACGAGTGCCAATATTGGCTTTGAAAAACAGATTTGGAATGCAGCTTGCGTACTTTGGGGACATATACCGGCAGCGGATTATCGGAAAGTCATTATTGGCTTGATTTTCCTTCGCTACATCTCCGGTTCTTTTGAAGATCGCTATCAAGAACTGGTCAAAGAAGGGAAAGGATATGAAAAGACTCGGGACGCCTATACGGAAAAGAATGTATTCTTTGTTCCTGAAAATGCCCGCTGGCATGTGATTGCGGCGGCGGCTCATACCGAAAAAATCGGGAAGGTCATTGATCAGGCCATGGAAGCCATCGAGTATGAAAATCCGAAGCTGAAAGGGGTTCTTCCGAAGAATTACGGTTCTCCGGATTTGGATAAGGACGTATTGAGTGAAGTGGTGGACCTCTTTACCAATGAAATCCACATGGACCAGTCGGACAAAAGTAAAGACCTTTTGGGGCGGACCTATGAATACTGTATCGCTCAGTTTGCCGCTTATGAAGGGAAGAAGGGCGGCGAATTTTATACGCCCGCTAGCATCGTCCGCACCATCGTGGCAGTGCTCAATCCTTTGGGAAACTGCCGTATTTATGACCCTTGCTGCGGTTCCGGCGGTATGTTTGTGCAGTCCATGAAATTCATCGAAGCCCATAGTGGCAGAAGAGACGATGTATCCATCTTTGGGCAAGAATCCAATGCGGACACCTGGAAGATGGCGAAAATCAATATGGCTATCCGCGGCATCGAAGCTAATTTGGGAGAATATCCGAAAGATACGTTTGCGAAAGACCTTCATAAAACAGAGAAATTTGATTTCATCATGGCCAATCCGCCTTTCAATCTCTCAAATTGGGGACAGGAAAATTTACAAGATGATGTGCGTTGGAAATATGGCATCCCGCCGGCGAACAATGCGAACTTTGCTTGGATCCAACATATGATTTACCATCTGAACCGCAAAGGGAAAATCGGTCTGGTTCTCGCCAATGGGGCTCTTTCTACCCAAACTAGCGGGGAAGGAGAGATTCGGAAGAATATCATTGAAGATGATTTGATTGAAGCCATTGTGGCTTTACCTACGAAGCTCTTCTATAGCGTGACGATTCCTGTGACCCTTTGGTTTATCTCCAAACGAAAAGACCAACCAGGGA
>CAVBRV010000232.1:2516-3649 GCA_963597965.1 Paludibacteraceae bacterium
TAGTAACGGTTGAGCATTTAGGGAATCGTAAGTTTACGGAACAGAATTTGCCGAAAGTCGCTAACGAGGATAAAAAACGTTTAAATAAATATGTCTTAAGGGAAGGGGATATCGTTTTTAGCAGAGTGGGTTCAGTTGACAGATGTTCATATGTGGATAAATTACACGATGGCTGGATGTTTTCTGGTAGATGTTTAAGGATTAGACCTAAAGAAGAAATAAATCCAATGTATCTCTATTATTATTTTTGCACAGAGGAGACAAAGCAATTTATTCGTAATATCGCAGTTGGGGCAACAATGCCATCTATAAATACAAAATTGATGGGAGAAGTTAAAATTGTTTATCCTGATAAGATAGTGCAAAAGAAGATAGTATCTTTGCTGGAGAGTATTGATGATAAAATTGAATGTAACAATACGATAAACAAGAATTTAGAAAAACAAGTTTCTACTATTTATCAATCATGGTTTGAAGATTTTGAACTAACAGATGGTATTATGCCTACTAATTGGCACTTTCAAGAACTTTCCTCTATTGCAAATATATTAAGTGGCAAACGTCCACCTGTAAAAACAACAATCTGTAATCAAGAAACATCAATTCCAATTATTGGAGCTACATCCATAATGGGATTTACGTCTAAAGCCAATCATACAGATAAAATTTTAGTTATTGGTCGAGTTGGTACACATGGCGTTGTTCAACGATTTAATAGTCCCTGTTGGACTTCTGATAATACGCTTGTAATAACCAGTCCCTTTTATGAATTTACAAATCAAATCTTACATCGAATTGATTATTCAGCATTAAATTGTGGTTCTACGCAATCTCTTATAACTCAGGGAGACGTAAAAAAATTATCTGTACTAATACCTGATAAGGATTTTCTTATAAAATTTGAGAATATCGCTTGCTCCTTAATGGCTAGATGGGATGTAAACAATACTGAAAACTTGAGGCTTGCGACTTTACGAGATACGATTTTGCCGAAGTTAATGTCTGGAAGTATTGATGTAGCTCATATCGATATTTAAACACTGGAAATTCTTGTTTGATTGATTTTATCTTGCTTGGCATTTAGAAAACCATACAACCGGCCTTACGGCCGAGGGAAATGCACCCCCTCTTTA
>CAVBRV010000233.1:0-3586 GCA_963597965.1 Paludibacteraceae bacterium
TGCGCTATGATGGTACCGATTCAAGTGATACGATGGTACCGAATGCAGTGCTATGATGGTACCGATTCATGCGCTATAGTGGTACCGATTCGCCGATACTGTCACTTATGTTATACCTTCTTGATGTCCCAGTAACTTGGATGGGAAGCATCACGAGATTTCTTACCAAACTTTGCTTCACAAGCATCAGCGATGTTGTGAGCATCACAACTAGCGAGAGAGGTCGTAACCTCAATGACTGTGCCTTTCTTCATGCCGGCACGGTCAGCCTTTAATGTACATTTAAATTTGTTCATAATATATTGTTCTAAAGTTTTACCTACGTTCTTTACAGTATTTAAAAGATTAAACATATTAAGACGAATGCTACAATGAAAAACCAAATGAATTTGCAGAAGCATCCGATACACCCAGTGATACCTTCACCTAGGAAAGAGGCGACAAAGCCCAAGGCTTGCACACCCCAGCCAATTAAGCCGAGGATGACAAAAGCAATAACCAATACGCCTATGAATCCTAGTATAGCCATCATGTCTTTTATGCTGTTATATCGTTATTTCTTGGTTACGGTTCCGCTATGCGAGCGAACATAAGTACCCATGGAGGTACTCATGATGATGTCGCTCCCCTTGGTGATGATGTCGAAAATCTCGGCACCATTACATCCGCAGACGAAACTCCAGCTGTTACTCCCCATCGTGGTTCTTTGAAGCTCTGTGGGCTTGTCTGGATTAATGCGGTAAATAAAATTACCTTCTTTTACGGTAGTTGCCATAATATAGTGTATTTAAAATCTAAGTTCTGAGGTCACTTTTGCCTTTCGGATTCTTTCAAGAGTAGTGTAGGTCTGGCCTTGTGTGAAGGCTATGCGTCTTCCTGTCTTTCCGAAAGAATCATTTTGAATTGCAGGTGAGAATTCTTCTATTTTCTTGAGCTTGAAGAATGTTCGTTTCTCCGGTTTGTATAGAGGTTCCTTTTTAGCAAAGTACTCTTCTGGAACATATTCTTTTAACTCTCTGATGTCTACATTTTCTAGTTTTTTTTCAATTTCAAAGAGATATTGAATTCTTTGAGCGTAATAGAATGCTAAGTATTTGGCATTCTTGAATCTTCTATCGCCTTGGCAGGCATAGAAATTATATTCCAAAGCAATAGGCTCACCCCATCTTCCGCCTACTATGATGACGCGGTTTTCGTGATCATCATATAAACCTAAAGAGGTTATAAGAAGTTCAAACTGTTCTATGAGATAGCTGAGAACTGATAGTCATTGAGGATATTCATCAAGGTGGTCCAATTCGTCCATATTATCTCTTGGGGAAGAATTTCTGGTCGTTTGTCGTGTTTATCTCAACGGCATTGCAAATATTGTCATTTTTGTGGAGAATTTCAAGCGGAAACGAAAGTTTTAGTATTCTTTAAACTTTGACGATTGGTTCAATTTGGTTCATTTTGGTGTAAGCTCATTCTTCCCGAGCTTACACCTTATTATATAAGGGAAACGGTTGTTGCAAATGAACTCTCTTTTCTCTCATAAAATAAGGAATCCTACCCCCTTTAATGTTCGTTTTTAAAACTGATACTGCCCCCATGGGATAGGGGAGGAAGATACCTTAGCTATTCAATGTTTATCATTTTTGCCAATTGCAGAAAGTATTCGTTGGACCAGATAGTCATATCTTTTGGATTCTTTATAAACGGCATCACATCTACTTTTACCTGTTTGATGTCTGCTGATCTCAATCTTTGCTCCAAGTCGGCAATGAATTCTTCTTTTGATTTCTCGCATCCGTTAAATTCTTTGATTCTTTCCTGTAGATGTTTGAAATCTAAAGGAATTCTATTCCGGATGTACCATTCGAAATCATACCAATCGCGTCCTTTTACCCGGTTTTTCCATGCTCGATAAACTAATGCGTGCATTTTGCCGGCAAATAAGTCGGGAAGGGTAAAGCATCTTGTCATGAAAGAACGAGGCTCTATCAGAAGTTTTTGCTCCGTAGAAAAATGGAGAGGAGGATTGGTATCTACTTCAATTTTGATTTTGATGGACTTTTCTGTTTGAAATGAAATGTCATAAACGTCGGTGGTATCTTTTAAAAAAGCTGATTCTACTTTTCCAAAATTCTTCTTGTCCTTCTTCTGTATGTCCACTCTTCTCCCGATGGCATCAAATTCGTCGATAATTGGTTGGAAGTATTGGGAGAAGTCAAAACTTTCATCTTTGTTCAATAAAGAGAAATCCATATCTTCACTGAAGCGATTTAAACCATGGAAAATGCGTAGGCAGGTTCCACCATAAAAAGCTGCTTTTTCGAAGAAACCGCCTTGGTACAAACCGGCAAGAATTATTTGCTGGTTTACCTCAAAAGTAGCATTTCTTTTAGACTGATCTGTAGAAAGATCATAAGCTGATAACATATTTTGGTATATCTCATTCATGATGTAAGAGTTTTAATATTGTGCGTATGGATGTTGCCTTTTTTCCTATATTTGCATAATCTTCGAATATCTTGGGATT
This sequence comes from Paludibacteraceae bacterium, assembly GCA_963597965.1. Taxonomy (GTDB): domain Bacteria; phylum Bacillota; class Negativicutes; order Veillonellales; family Dialisteraceae; genus Dialister. The sequence goes on from CAVBRV010000233.1 coordinate 2,522, forward strand.
GAGCTGGTAGAATCTGTCCATATCAAATCTTAGATTTTCTTCCAGAAACTCTAATGCTTCCTTCTTGTATCTCAGTTTGATACCTGGCAGGTTGGCTATCAAATCACATAATGCCTTTTCTGGAGTAGCCATTATATAGACATTGTTTCCTTCCTTTATCTGCGTAATTCCTATAGGATAGGTGGCCCTTGGAATATGATGATAGTAAAAGTTGCCTATGGGTGTATTGTATTCCTTTGCTGTCTTAAAGGTCATGGATTGAACTGTATATACAGCTTCGGGTATTAAACCATAATATCTTAATGCTGTCTGCATAGACACATAAGATGGAGACAACAGATGGTTGGCGATAAGTCCGGAAGAGAGTGGTTGTCCCGTTTCTTGTGGATTTACAACGAACAGATTTCGCCTGAGGCGGATGATTTCACCCGCCTTTTCCAGCTGTGCAACTTTTGCAAACTTGGTCTTTACATCTGGATATAGTGAAGCAATGACCGAAGATGTTACTGGAATATTGCCTAATGTAATTAGAATATTTCTCATTTGGGTGCAAATATAGTCAAATTTTTGATAGAAAACAAACTTTTTCTTAGTTTTCTATCGAAAATTTAGCTTTTTTCTTAGTCTTTTAATGTAGCCAAAGGTATAACCTTTACTCCGTCTTCCATTGATATGGCTTTATCGTAAATCGTGTTTTCTACAGTTACTTTATATTTTTGCGGCGTTTTACTTTGTATTTTAACGGTAGTTTACTTTGTGTTTTTGCGGTAAATGGTCTCGAATTTTAGCGATAGCACCGCCCTAACTATGTTAAAAAAGGTAGTTAGGGCGGTGGTATCGCATTTGCAAATATATATGAAGTTCCGAAAAATAAAAATCCCCAACCTGCTATGGGAAAGCTGGTTGGGAAAATTATGATAGATTTTGCTTTCATCAGAAAATATCCGATTGTGAATTACAAAGGATACTCCTCGAAAGCGTAGAGTACAGTGCTTAAATAGCGCTCGCCGGTATCTGGCAAGAGGGCTACAATCTTCTTGCCCTTGTTCTCAGGACGCTTCGCAA
>CAVBRV010000234.1:0-3573 GCA_963597965.1 Paludibacteraceae bacterium
ATGTTTACTGAATATATGCAGTGAAATTTTGTCATTCAAGTGCATAGAAATACGGGCTATTGTGCAGATTCCTTTGCACTCACTGTTGTTAGTTGTTTGTTGTCGGTTGTTTGGCCCCAACAACAAACAACAAACAACTAACAACCAGCAACAATCACCAATCCGAGTTCTTTTTATTGAAAAAACGAATTAACGAGCAGTCACTACTTATAAAAGGGGTATTGGGGCGCTTCCAAATTTTGTGCGTAAATAAGTTTACACCTTATTTATCGCCCCCATCGGGGGAGATGCCGTAGGCAGAGGGGGCTGCACCAGCGGTATGAAACGATTTGTTGAAATATCCACTTCATCCCCCTTCCATCATTTCTAACTTCTCACTTCTAACTTCTCACTCTTTCCTGTATAATATAGTCAAATATATCTATTAGTTGATAAAGGAGAGAAAATATGCAAGGCGGCGACGCGGACGAATTTATTGATTATATGAACGACGGAGAAGCTTCTGTCCGACACAGAGGCTATGTGTATCGTTTTTCTGGTTTGAAATACCACCCGGGAAGAGACACGTATAGCATTAGTGTAGAGAAATACCGCTTTTCCAAAGAGCCATTTGAAGAATTCATGCAGCTCATCTATAACTACGAATCAGACGATCCCGATGATGTATTGAACCATCTCACCGAAGATATATTGTGGGATGGAAAGACGTTCTATGAACTGGAAAAAGCACTCACTTGGATTGATTGGTAAATAGAGAATTAGTTAGCAGTAAGCAGTAGGCAGTTCGCAGTAAACTTCATGCACCGCCGGTGCATCACTATCAATGAAAATGATTAGTATCGGTGACTAGTAGACTAGTGACTCGTGACTGGAATCACATTTCTCCCAGTCACAAGTCACCAGTCACTAGCTACCAAATTCTATTTTCACAGTAAACACTGCCTACCGCCTACTGCTAACTGCCTACTCCTCCTTAATTCCTAAATAATATAATCCATTTCTATCTTATATATTAGAAATATTATTTCAAAATGTGCAATGCTTAACCTCGTGTTCTCTACCGCTATTTTTTGAAAAGGAGTATACTAAGTGTAGACGAAGCGGAAGCCCTAATGGAGGGATCCCAGAAAAATACATCAGGTCACCTTTCGCTGCAACTCGTTTACCAATGGTGAATACCATATGCGCGCCGGGAAGTACAACTCCCGTCCAGAGGTGAAGAAAATAGAAAACGATTTTCTTCCTTGTACAATCAAATATGTGCAGTTCCCTTTCGAGCAAGAATCCGCACCAGAGAAAAGGTACATGCAAATGAAAATTTGTATGCTGGCTATACCTCTTCTTTGCGTGCGGATTTTTTGATTATTAGTTGTTGGTTGTTAGTTGTTTGTTGTTGGGGCCAAACAACCGACAACCAACAACTAACAACAGTGAGCACACAGGAATTTGCACAATCAAAAAAGCAGCCTCACGGCTGCTTTTTTCGTGAAAAAATTAATCTTTCAGTTTAATCACTACATATCGATACGGTGCTTCCCCTTCGGATTCTGTGGTGATGGCATGATCATCTTGGAGGGCCAGGTGAATGATGCGGCGTTCGCCGGCAGCCATGGGTTCGAGGCGAACCGATTCACCGGTCCGTTTCACCTTGCCTGCCAGCCGTTTTGCCAAGGCTTCCAAAGTATCCTGCCGGCGTTCTCTGTAGTTTTCCACATCCAGGAGAACGAAGTAATGATGGCGGAAGGATTTCCCAGCAGCCAAGTTGGTCAGATACTGGAGAGCATCCAGGGTCTGTCCGTGTTTGCCGATAAGAATGCCCAGTCCATCGCCGTGCAGGTTGATGAGGATTCTTTCTTCGCTCATCATGCATTCCATGGTAACGGAGAGATGCATGCCTTTGAAGACACCCGCCAAAAATTCTTTCGCTTCTTCAGCAGTCTGTTTCTGTTCTTCTGCATTGAAGACAAATTCTTCGCGGCTCGGTTTCTTGTCTGCCACTTCTTCTGTCGGTTCTGCTTTTTCTTCAGCAGCCGGTTCTTCCATAGCAGCAGTTGCTTCTTCTACCGGTTCTGCTTCTTTCACTGGTTCTTCGTTAGCTTCTACAGGAGCTTCTTCGGCAGCCGGTGTTTCTTCTACTTCATCAGGAGCAGAGATGTCTACGACAGCCATTTTCTTGTGAAACATTCCGAAAAGGCCGCTAGAAGGCTGTTCCACTACATGGACAACCGCTTCTTCGCGGCTGATTCCCAGCTGTTCTAAGCCTTGCGCTACAGCCGCTTCAATGGTTTTTGCTGTGATTCTTACTGTTTTCATTTCGTTTCATCAGCCTCCCCAGTCGCATGGACTGTATCTTGTTCCGGCTTCTGCTGGCCAGCTTCTTTTCCATCTTTGTCAGAAGAATCTGCTTTCACAGTTTCTTTCTTATTTTCATGATCCGGTTCCGTTTTGGGCGTGGTGTCATCCTTTTTCTTGACAACCTTCTTGATCACCTTTTTGCGGATAATTTTCTTTTTCTTGGTTTCCACCTTCGGCTGGTTTTCGCCGTGAACGGTCAAGGTACCTTTGGCCTTGCTATTTCCTTTCAGACGATCCACCATTTCATCCCGATACATGATAGTCTGCTGCACCAACTGATACAGGTTGCACACAATCCAGTAAATGACCAGGCCGCTCGGGAAATTGAGAGACATCCAGCCAATCATGAGAGGCATCATGAGCAGCATGGTTTTCTGGTTGCTCGGTGCATCTTTTGGCGTGGTCTGCCAGGAAATAATGAAGGTAGACGCTGCGGAGAGTACAGGAAGAATGTAGGTATCATCCGGTACAGCCAGACTTTGCAGCCACAGGAAACTTTCATGGGCTGGGTCATAGGCAAATCCCTGCAACGCATAGTAAATGGAAACCAGGAATGGCATCTGAATCAGAAGGGGCAGGCAACCGGAGAGCGGAGATGCCCCATTTTCTTTGTAGAGTTTCCCCATTTCTTCCCGAAGTTTCTGCGGGTCATTTTTATATTTCTTCTGAATCTTCTGCATCTCAGGCTGAATCGCCTGCATGGCCTTCATGGAACGAATCTGTTTCAAGGCCAAGGGAAGCAGCAGCGTCTTGATGATGATGGTCAAAACGATGATGGCAATCCCATAACTAGGAAATCCCAGGTCCTCTGTCATTTTGTAGCAAAATTCCAGGCAGACGCGCATGATTTCTGCCAAGAAGCCTACAAATTGAGAAAGTACGGGAATCTGAAAATCGCTCATGCAATGACTCCTTATACGGCCTATATTGCAGCCGCTAAATACCCAGGCCTTCTAAATTTCAAGAGCCTGGTGAGTTTTTGGGAAATATGTTTTCGCTTGTTATGGTGGGGAAAATAAAACGCCAAACTTATAGTGAGGAGTTAGGAATTAGGAGTGAGGAGTGGTGGTGCGGCGGCACAATTCATAAAGCCGCCGAATATCTATAAGGGATTAGGGACTAGTAGCTAGGGATTAGGAAATACCCATTTTAATCCTCAATTTCTAGGGAAACACTGATTTAATCGTTATTTGAAATGATTCTTGAATTTTTATTCAA
>CAVBRV010000235.1:0-3569 GCA_963597965.1 Paludibacteraceae bacterium
AGACCACTTCATGTTATAACACAAAATGGTCCTTTCTTTTATCGTTTGGCGACTTGGGATTGATACATGGATGATAAAGCATCTTGTAAAACTTGAGAGAAATTCACGTGATTTCTTTCCGCAAACGTATTGAGCCAAGCAGGAATGGTCAAATTTTTTCGTACCGCTTTTTCTCCATATTTTTCTGCATAGGAATCCATATCCAACACCAATAAATTCACAAATCCATCTGGGCTATCTGGGTGAATTTCTTTTATATCACTCGCTACTGGTACAGGATGTCCTTCCTCCATTTCATCCAATACCCAACCCGAAGCGGCATCCGTAGCCATAGCCAATGCCTCTTCTAAGGAATCGCCTTCACTAATGCAGCCTGGCAAATCTGGTACCGTTACAGTATAAGCACCTGGCTTATCTTCACAAGGATAGAAGCAAGCCGGATATAGTAATTTTTTCATAATCAATCACCCCACGTTCTAAATCAATCGAGATGTATCAAGTCCAGCAGCAGTCAATATAGACTTTACCGTTCTTTTATCTAAATCTCCACGATGACAGGGAATTGTAATTTTCCCTGACTTGGTTGGATGTATATATTGGTAATGAGAACCCCTAACCGATTTCTGCTCCCAACCATCTTCCTGCAATAGCTTTACAATTTCTCTGAATTTCATTGTATCTCCCCTTTTCTTTATTATACACACTATGCGTATTTTGTAAAGGAAAGAATCTATTGTCACCCCACGCAAAAAGCACTCTCCACAAAGGAGAATGCTTTTTTGCGTGAAGTGGATTCGTTGTTCATGCCCCAATGACGCTTTTCCTAGTCACCAGTCACGAGTCACCAGCTATCCATTCCAATATATTATTTTACAACAATATTCACAATTCTCTTCGGTACCACAATGACTTTCGCAATGTTTTTACCTTCCGTGAATTTCTGAATATCCGGCAGTGCTTTTGCTTTTTCAGCAATATCTTCGCGGCTCATAGCCACCGGTACGGTGATGGTAGCGCGAACTTTGCCATTGACCTGGACAGCCAATTCTACTTTATCCACTACCAAAGCGGCTTCATCGTAAGTCGGCCAGTGTGCCAGGTGAATGCTTTCTTCTTTTTCTCCGATGTCCTGCCACAATTCTTCCGTGATATGTGGAACGAAGGGAGCCAAGAGAATCAGGAGATTTCTCAGAAGTTCTTTTGCCAAACTTTCTTCGATGATTTCATGGCCTTCAATGAAGCGATACATATCGTTCACCAGTTCCATGATGGAAGAAATGGCTGTATTGAACGCAAATTTCCCGTCCAGATCTTCGGTTACTTTCTTAATGGTCTGGTGGAGTTTTCTGCGGAGTGCAAATTCATCAGAGGAAAGCTTACCTTTGTTTTCTTTTGCCAAATCCAGGTACTTGCCCACGATGGTCCATACACGTTTCAAGAAACGATAAGAACCTTCTACGCCCTGGTCAGACCATTCCAAGTCTTTTTCCGGTGGTGCAGCGAAGAGGATGAAGAGACGAGCGGTGTCGGCGCCATATTTCCCTACGATTTCTTCTGGGGAAACCACGTTGCCTACGGACTTACTCATCTTGCCCCCATCTTTCAGTACCATGCCCTGGCAAAGGAGGTTGGTGAATGGTTCCGGATAATCCACCATGCCTTCGTCCTGGAGGACTTTCATGAAGAAACGAGAATAGAGCAAGTGCAGGATGGCGTGTTCGATACCGCCGATATACTGGTCAACGGGCATCCAGTAATTGGCCTTTTCTTTAGCAAATGGTTCTTCTGTGTTGTGCGGGTCGCAATAACGAATGAAATACCAGGACGAATCGATGAAGGTATCCATGGTATCTGTTTCTCTCGTCGCATCGGCACCGCACTGAGGGCATTTGCAATGAAGGAAAGATTCACTGGTTTCCAATGGAGATGTAGCACCAGCTACGAAATTGACATCTTCCGGCAATTTCACTGGCAAATCTTTTTCCGGTACCAATACATTGCCGCAATGCGGGCAGTGGATGATCGGAATCGGGCAGCCCCAATAACGCTGACGAGAAATCAGCCAGTCACGAAGTCTGTAATTGACTTTGCCTTGACCAATGCCCATATCTTCAAATTTCTTGGTAATCGCTTCACGAGCTTCGGCGGATTTCATGCCATCAAATTCACCGGAGTTCACCAAGATACCATCAGCATCATAGGCTTTATCCATCTCTTCCAGAACCAGGCTGCCGGCTTTATTTTCCACAACCAGTTTCATAGGAAGATTGTATTTCTTAGCGAAATCCCAGTCGCGCTGGTCATGAGTCGGAACGGCCATGACAGCACCGGTACCATATTCATAAAGAACGTAGTTCGCAATCCAAATCGGCACCCGTTCGCCGGTGAGTGGATGAATGGCATAGCTGCCGGTGAACATGCCCAGCTTCGGCGCATCTTCAGCGGTACGGACAATGTCATTTTCATTTCTCATCTTTTCGATGAATTCTTCCAGCTTAGCTTTTTCTGGATTGTTCGCAATCAGTTTTTCTACCAGTGGATGTTCCGGAGCGAGAACCATGTAAGTGACGCCGTACACCGTATCTACACGAGTAGTATACACCGGAATCTGGTCATCCATGCCTTCTACTTTGAAAGAGAGCTGGGTACCGGTAGAACGGCCAATCCAGTTTCTCTGCATAATCTTTACACGTTCCGGCCAGCCCGGCATATGATCCAGGTCTGCCAGCAGGCGATCTGCATAGTCGGTAATTTTTAAGAACCACTGAGACAAATCTTTCTTCACAACCGGATTCTTACAACGCCAGCAGCGACCTTCTTCGACCTGTTCATTGGCGAGAACGGTATGGCAGCTTTCGCACCAGTTGACCTTCGCTTCCTTCTTGTAAGCCAAGCCTCTTTTGTAGAAAATTTCAAAAAGCTTCTGGGTGTGCTTGTAATAATCTTCCCGGCAAGTCAGAACTTCTCTATCCCAATCATAGGACAGCCCCAATTCCTTCTGCTGGCGAGTCATGTTATCAATATTGGAATAGGTCCACTTAGCCGGCGGAATACCATGTTTAATAGCCGCATTTTCAGCAGGCATCCCGAAAGCATCATAGCCCATAGGATGAATCACATTGAAACCTTGCATGGTCTTGAAACGAGCCACCACATCACCGATGGAGTAGTTACGTACATGGCCCATGTGCAAGTTGCCAGAGGGGTATGGGAACATTTCCAATACATAGTATTTCTTCTTGTTTGGATCTGAATGAGTTTCAAATGCTTTGGTATCCTCCCAGATTTTCTGCCATTTCTTTTCAATCTGCTGAGGAACGTACTTTTCACGCATAATTTCACCTTCCGCAATAATGATTTTTCGTTATTTTTGATGGGAAATAGGAGTGTTGGTTGTAACATTACTATGTATGAAAACAATTAGCATCGGTAACTAGTGGACTAGTGACTGGTGACTAGGATACGCTTTTCCCTAGTCACCAGTCACCAGTCCCTAGTCACCCTTTTTTCACAGTAAATGTCTCCAGCCTTCAAAAATATGAAAACAGACCTATATTCCCTTATATAAC
>CAVBRV010000236.1:0-3559 GCA_963597965.1 Paludibacteraceae bacterium
TCGCAATCGTCATTTCGACCGATGGGATTTGTGCTTGATGCTTCTATCGCTTTTCCGCAACTATGTGAGACAGAAGTGGCGAAATCTTGTGGGAATCCCGTTATTTTTGATAGTGTCACAACGGGACACGAACTATTTCAAACAACCATCAACCATCAACTAACAACCAATATCAGACACAATAACTGTATTATTTTATCACAGAAGGTAGAAATTTTGCTACTACATTTATAGTTGGCGGTTGGCAGTTAGCAGTAGGCAGTTGGCAGTTTACAGTTTACGGTTTACGGTCTACAGTTTACTGTCTACTGTTTACTGTTTACGGTCTACCGTTTATTGTTTACCGTTTACCGTTTACTGCTAACTGCTAACTACCTACTACCTACTGCCAACTGCTAACTGCCTACTGCTAACTGCCTACTGCTAACTGTTTACTGCTAACTGCCTACTGCTAACTATAAAAGGAACCAACCCCATGAACCAAATCAACCTCACCCACGGACCTTTATTTCAAAAAATGATGGCCTTTGCCATTCCCTACCTCATCGCCTGCTTCTTGCAAACCTTTTACGGCATGGCCGATTTATTTATCACTGGCTGTTTCAATGGCGCCGCCCCGGTCACGGCGGTGGCTATCGGCAGTCAGGTGATGCACATGCTGACCGTCATGATCGTGGGGCTCGTCATGGGCACCACCATTTCCATCGGGCACGCCCTGGGCGGTAAGCAGCACCAAGAAATCGCTACCTATGTAGGAAATACGGTGCTTCTTTTCGCAGGCTTTGCAGTCGTTTTCACGGGACTGCTGCTTTTTCTGATTCCAGAAATTCTCGCTGCCTTGGAAACGCCACCTGAAGCCTTTGCCGAAGCGAGCCAATACCTCACCATTTGCTTCGCCGGACTTCCTTTCGTCATTGCTTACAACGTGATCGCCGGGATTTTCCGCGGATTGGGCGATACCCGCCGCCCCATGTACTTTGTGGCTATCGCAGGACTGGTAAATATTGCCTTGGACTACTACCTCATCGGACCTTGCCAAATGAGCGCCGCCGGCGCCGCTTGGGCCACGGTGATTTCCGAAGCTTTCTCTGTGCTGCTGGCTCTCCTCTATATGTCTCGCACCAACTTGGGATTTTCTCTCACGAAAGAAAATTTCCATCCCGACTGGTATCGCATGAGAAGTCTCATTTCCATCGGACTTCCTATTTCCTGCCAAGACGGATTCATCCAAATTTCCTTCCTCATCATCACCGCCATCGCCAATAGCCGCGGCGTCGAAGTGGCGGCCGCTGTGGGTATCGTAGAAAAAATCGTGGGATTCCTTTTCTTAGTGCCTTCCGCCATGCTCTCCACCGTAGCCGCCACCGCCGCCCAGAATGCCGGCGCCGGCCTTCACGAACGAGGCAAAAAAGGACTTTACTATGCCATGGGTGTATGCAGCGTCTTTGGTCTCTTCTGTGTGGGTGTCATTCATTTCCAGGCAGAGGAAATGGTCTCTCTCTTCGTTTCGGGTGAACCGGAAGTCATCCGTCTCGGCGGCGAATATTTCCACTCCTACGTGTGGGACGTCTTCTTTGCGGGATTCCAATTCTGCTATAGTGGCTATTTCAGCGCCTACGGGAAATCCATGTATTCTTTCTTCCACAACACCGTTTCCATCCTCACGGTCCGCATCCCCGGCACCTACGCCGCGGCCGTCCTCTTCCCCGCCACTCTCTATCCCATGGGCTGGGCCTCGCCGATGGGATCGCTGCTCTCTACATTCATCTGCTTGGGATTGTACTGTTGGAAATTTAGAGCGAAGCGATAAAATGAATGCGAAGTGCGTAGTGCGTAATGGTGGCTGCTCGTTAATTCATTTTTCAATAGTAAGAAACCAGATTAGCGATTGTTGCTGGTTGTTAGTTGTTAGTTGTTAGTTGTTGGGGCCAAACAACCAACAACTAACAACTAACAACTAACAACATATCAAAAACGGTAGAGACTATTTCAGCGAAATATATCTCTACCGTTTTGTATTTAAAAAATATATGATCTTGCGGCGCTCTATTATTTTTATGCACCGCCACATTCATTACGCACTACGCACTTCGCATTACGCACTTTTCCAACACAATCAATTTGTCAGACTTCTCAATGGTGCCGGAATCTTTCCGCCTCTCGCGATAAATTCGTCCGCTTTGAACTTGCTGATTTCCATCACCGGGGCATAGCCCATGAGGCCGCCGAACTGAACCATATCGCCTGGTTTCTTTCCTGGTACCGGGATGAGACGGGTAGCAGTGGTCTTGTTATTGATCATGCCAATCGCTGCTTCATCGGCCAGAATGGCAGACAGAGTAGAAGCGCTGGTATCACCAGGTACAGCAATCATATCGAGACCTACGGAGCAGACGCAAGTCATGGCTTCCAATTTTTCTAAGCAAAGACTGCCCTTCTGCACTGCTTCAATCATGCCCAAGTCTTCGCTGACCGGAATGAAAGCGCCGGAAAGTCCGCCGACACTAGAGGACGCCATGAGGCCGCCTTTCTTGACCGCATCATTCAAAAGGGCCAAAGCCGCTGTAGTGCCTGGGCCGCCGCAGCTTTCTAGTCCCATTTCTTCCAATACCTGCGCCACGCTATCGCCTACGGCAGAGGTCGGTGCCAGAGACAAATCCACAATGCCAAAAGGCGCGTGCAATCTCTGAGAAGCCGCTTCTGCCACCAGCTGTCCCAGACGGGTAATCATGAAGGCGGTATTCTTGATGGTTTTTGCCACCACATCAAAGGGCGCGCCTTTCACATCTTCCAGTGCCCGTTTCACCACACCTGGACCGGAAACGCCGACGTGAATGGCAGTATCTCCCTGGGTGACCCCATGAAAAGCGCCCGCCATGAATGGATTGTCTTCTACGGCGTTACAAAATTCCACCAATTTCGTGCAGCCATAAGCATCCTGGTCTTTCGTGAGTTCCGCGGTTTTCTTCACCGTTTCCCCCATGAGCTTCACTGCATCCATATTGATGCCCGCTTTGGTGGATCCTACTGCCACGGAGCTACAAATACTTTTAGTTGCTGCCAGGGCTTCCGGGATAGACTCAATCAATTTCTTGTCCGACGTAGACATGCCCCGATCCACCAGGGCAGAGAAACCGCCCAGGATGTCCACTCCGACTGCATCAGCTGCTTTTTGCAAGGTTTTTGCAATAGGCACAAAATTTGAGGTCGAAAGTCCGCCGGTCACGAGAGAAATCGGGGTGACAGAAATACGGCGATTGATAATGGGCACCCCGTATTCTCTGGAAATATCATGGCTCACTGCTGTCAGATGTTCTGCTTTCTGGCAAATGGTATCGTAAATTTTGGTGCACAGCGTTTTTTCATCATCGCTGACACAGCCCAAAAGGGAAATCCCCATGGTGATGGTACGCACGTCCAGCTTGTTCTGGTCAAACATGCGCTCCGTTTCTAAGATGTCTTCTATATCGAGCATGACTCCTCCTTATTGGTGCTATATTCATTCTAGTCTAAATCGTTTTTTTGATAGTGAGGAGTGAGGAATTAGGAGTGAGGAGTG
>CAVBRV010000237.1:0-3476 GCA_963597965.1 Paludibacteraceae bacterium
GAAAAAGACGGTATAAATGAATTTGTGTCCCTGAGTGGAGAAATCTCAGCGGCACTAGCGATAAAGGCTTAATGACAGAATCCCGTCCCAGTCTTTAAGCCCTTACCGCTAGTGCTGAAGAGATTTCTCCACTCAGGGACACAAATCTATTTATTTCTGTATCATCACTTTGAGTAAATACGATCGGTCGAAATGACGCTAGTGATGCTACCGCAAATCTGAATTTCTTTGATAACATCGATATGAATCATCATTTTACAGGTGGAAAGTTTGAGTTCTAAGGGTTCTAAACGAAAGTTTCTAAAATCATAAAAAGGACTGGATAAAATCAAAATCGATTTTACCCAGTCCTTTTTATTGCGAAATTAAATTTTAAAACCTTCAAATACACATTTCATCGCTATGTGAGACAATCCATCTCATCACTACAGAACCCTAGCATACACATTCCAGCTCCTTGTGAACCAATCCGCCTCATCGCTACAGAACCCTAAAACACACGTCCCAGCTCCATGTACAACACCCCATCCCGCCGCTACAGAACCTTAGCATACACGTTTCATCGCTATGCGAGACAATACGTCTCACCCCTATAGAACCTGAGCAGCTTGAGCTACCTGAGAAACCTTTGCAACCTGTCCTATTATTTCATCTTCCACCCGCTCCGCTTCAACGCCATCACGATCGGTACAACGATGATGCCGGAAACTAAAGCTTCGGGGATGCCGTTGGCTGTGGTGATGCCGAGGAGCATGAGACCTACCGCTTCTACAGAAATGCCCTGCTGGGCAGCATAGGGAGCACCTACCAAGAGATAGAAAGAACCCAGGAAGAGAATGGTATTCGTAATAGCACCACCTACGGCAGCGATGCCGGCGCGGAGGTTGGCATTTCCTGGAATGTATTTAAAGAGAGCCCAAGCCGCCAACGCAATGCACACGCGAGGCACGATACAGATGAACGCATCTGCCAGGACGCTATATTGCAAAGCGAATTGCATCATCAAGCTCGGCGCCCGCAAGGTCTGAATGAAAGAGAACATGCCGAAAAGAAATCCGACCACCATGCCCACTTTCGGCCCCGACACCACGGTACCAATGATGGTTGGGATGTGCAAAATGGTAGCATTCATGACCACCAACGGAATGAACCCATATCCTGTGATTCCCAGGAAAATGGTGATCCCCGCCAGTAGCCCAGCCACCGTCAATTCCCGCACGCTCATAAAAGCGCTTGTTGTTTGATTCTGTTTTTCTTGTTCCATGTTAGCCTCCGTTCTTACTCCACTTTGGTTGTTAGTTGTTGGTTGTTTGTTGTTAGGAATTTCGCCCAAACAACAGACAACCAACAACCAGCAACAAGGATGTAAGTCGTAAAAATAAAAAATCGGCACTGCCCGTCCGGTTCAACTGATAGGATACCGGCAAATGACAGCACCTTTTCACTTCTTGTAATTATAGTGATGAAACCTGTTTTGTCAACAGGATAAAGGCAATTAGGAATTAGAAGTGAGGAATGAGGAATGAAGGAAGGGCGCATCAATATTGGGAAGCGCCCTTTATATAAAGGTTATTATTTTGCAAAATTCCTATTTCTAACATATCACGAGTACGGCTTGGAACAAGGTTAAAAAGGGTTATATAGTGGTTGCTCGTTAATTCGTTTTTCAATAGCAAGAAATAGAATTGGCGATTGTTGCTGGTTGTTAGTTGTTGGTTGTTGGGGTCAAACAACCAACAACTAACAACATTGAGTGCAAGGGAATCTGCACAATAGCCCGTATTTCTATGCACTTGAATGACAAAATTTCACTACATATATTCAGTAAATATTGGGCGTATGAATTATCGAGCATCCACTATATAGGGTTATGAAACTTACGGTAAGCACATAACCTTATATAACCCTTCATAACCTTGTCACAAGCGGTAATATTTGTATGCGAGAAGAAAGAAGGGATCAAAATCATAACCTTTATAAATCTTCGGCGCTTCTAAACTATTATGCGCCGCCACCTTCATTCCTCACTCCTCATTCCTAATTCCTCATTATTTTTCACTGCCTTTAAAAATCCACCCTGTCACCGCCTTTCCCGCATAGAGTGCAATCCCCATCATCCACATATCGGACAGGATCGGGAAGACCGAGAGGTAAGAGGGATCCATGTAGGCTCTCCAGGCGCCCGTGCCGGGGAGGTGGAGGGAAATGACGAAGGGAATGTAGACCACCATGAGCCAGAAGATGGCGGAGAAGATGACTTGGGTAATACGCTGCCCCTTATTTCCTTCTAGCGCAAAGAAAAGGAAAATGCCGAAGGTCATCATAGCCAAAAGAATTTTTCCATAAAACACGAAGGAAAAGATTTCCATCAGAAAGAAACTGGCCGTGAAGGGATCGAGACGCATGCCGCCAGAAAGGTAAAGAATCATGAAAGAGGAAATCGCCATGCCGGGGACGAGGCCGCTGAAAAAGACAGCGCCGATCCAGGTGGAAATGAATCCGCCTTTTTCTTTCATCTCTAAATACCAAGTCGCCAGCTGACGGTCCAGGAAAAGGGCTAGCAAGACTATGATAGTCATGACGAGAAATACCAAAATGGAAATGGGCACTGGATTTTCTTTAAAAGAACGATCCATCACGGGTAGGTAATTCCAAAAACTGGTCATTTCCAAAATCACCAAAGCCAGCCAAAGGGGCACATGCACCGCCGCCCGATAGGCCCCCAGCTCTGCCCCCACGCCTTTTCTTTGAAATAAGAAAAACAGCACCGGCACCACCAGCCCCATGCCCCAATGGAGAAGTAGCCCCGCCGATAAAGCCGCTGCCGTATGCACCGCAAAGCCACCGATGCCCCAGGGCAAAATCAAAACCAGCAGCCAGAGGAGCTGCTTTATGTATTCTCTATTTTTTAATATATGCACATGTATCACCTCGTGAATATGTTTTTAAAACGATACTCTTATTTTAGCATGTATAGGCAAGAGTAAGAAGTTAGGAGTGAGGAATTAGGAGTGAGGAGTGAAGGTGGCGGCGCACAAAATTTGGAAGCGCCGCGAGTTTTTATATTTTTATTTCGTGCCTGGTTATTCATTTGCTTTTTACAATAAACAGTGGATGCTCGCTAATTCATACGCCCGATATTTACTGAATATATGCAGTAAAATTTTGGTATTCAAGTACAAAGAAATACGGGCTATTGTGCAGATTTCTGTGCACTCACTGTTGTTAGTTGTTAGTTGCTTGTTGTTTGGCCCCAACAACAAACAACTAACAACCAGCAACAATCGCTAATCCGGTTTCTTGCTATTGAAAAATGAATTAACGAACAGCTACTAAATAGTAAATTGTATTCCCGTTTAGAGAAGTAATGCCATTACGTTAAGCATCGCAATCGTCATTTCGACCGATGGGATTTGTGCTGGATGCTTCTATCGCTTTTCTGCGACTATGTTAGACAGAAGTGGAGAAATCTTGTG
>CAVBRV010000238.1:0-3460 GCA_963597965.1 Paludibacteraceae bacterium
TTGATAACTACAGTGGTCACGCACTCTTAGTCTATGCCCATGACAATGATGGAGCTAGCGAAAGTGATTACACTGCAGGAAATACCAAGATTAATAAGGCGGCGGAAGGTTCTTATATTCGCCTCTCCACCAATAGCTCTGGTTTCGATGTGAATGATAAAGATGCTGCTGATGCAGCTATGAAGGCTTTGGCAAGCAAATTGTCCTACTATGGTGGCGATACCAATTTGAGCCTGGATATGCAGATCACCGGCGATAGCCTCCTGGATGACCGTATCGGTATGTGGCTGAATAACGCTAGCTTTGACGAAAATGGGAGTATTATTTTCAATGCAGACAATACTAAGAGAACTTGGTACACACAGGAATCGGAATTTGTTCAGGGACCACGTAGTGCTATGATGAATAGCATGCTCAGCTGGCGTGACATGGCAGGCGATACCTACCATCATAGAAGAGTCGCTCTGGCAGGGGATGAAGGCGGCGTATGGGCTAAGACTTATGGCGGAAAGAATAAGTACAATGGAAACAATACGTCCTTCAGAACCAATTACTGGGCAGGGCAGGTCGGCTATGACAAGGTTCTCTCCAATGGCTGGATTACGGGCGTAGCCTTCGATTATCGCAGTGGTGATGATACCTATCTCACTGGGGACGGTAAGAACAAAGCCTATGTACTGGGGCTCTATGGCAGCAAGGATTTCGGCGATGCAGGTTACTTGGATATCAATGCAAAAGTGGGCCATGTAAAGAATGAATTTACCGCTCGTAATGAATATGGTTCTATGAATGGTGACTACAGTACTACGGGCTACAGCTTGTCTGCTATGTATGGCAAACGTTTCGGTAGCGACAAAGGCTACTTGGAACCACAGGTCGAATTCACCTGGTCTCGCCTGGGCAGTGCAGATTTCATTGCTGATGCAAAAGGACAGGGCAAGCTTGCTGTCAGCCAGGATGCATTCAATAGTTTCGTAGGTCGTATCGGTATTGAAGCTGGTCAGAATAGCACCCATGGTTACTACTTCGCTCGTTTGAGCTTGGCTCATGAATTTGCTGGGGATGTAGATACCCACTTCAAAGCAGGTGATGACACCAAGGATACCTCCTATGATTTGGGTGGCACTTGGACGGAATTCACTGTTGGCGGTACCTATAGCATCAGCAAGTACACTAATTTCTATGGCGATTTCACCAAAGGACTCTCTGGCGACTACAAGCGTGATTGGAAAGTCAATGCAGGTGTTCGCTTCAGATTCTAATAACTAGTATATTTGAATAAAAGTATACATAATGATGAATAGGCAGTAAAAAGTAAGCAGTTAGCAGTAAGCGGTAGGCAGTAGGTTGTTAGTAATTAACTGCCAACTGCCTACTGCTAACTGCCTACTATATTTACAAAGGAAATATTATGAAGAATAATAATAAAAAACAAATCTATGCCACTCTTCTAGGATTCTCCTTGGTAGCAGGATTGGGATATAGCCCTGTCTGTGCAGAAGAAGCAGAAGACATGGTGCCCATGTTCAGCTTAGATGGCATCGTAGTGACCGCAAATCGTACACCACAGAAAAAGAAAGAAGTCAGTGCTGATGTGAGCGTCATTTCCCGTCAGGAAATCGAGCAGATGCATATGACCAATGTGGAAGAAGCGTTGCGTACTGTACCAGGCGTGCAGTTCATGAACTATGGCGGCAATGGCGGTATGAATGCTAATATGAGTGGTATCCGTATCAATGGTAGTAAAGAAATTGTGGTCCTTGTGGATGGTGTGCGTGTCACCGATTTCCAGGCAGACAATTCGGGGTATACCTTCGCGGCGTTGACCAATAACATGGACAATGTAGAACGTATCGAAGTGGTACGTGGCAGTGCGGGTGCTCTCTATGGTAGTAGTGCCAAAGGCGGCGTTATCAATATCATCACCCGTAAAATTGATACCACCAAGACCACTTTGGATGTATCGGCTGGTTCCTTCTCTACGCGTCAGTACAAACTGAATACCATGGGTAAACAGGACAAACTGGGGTATCATGTATACTATGATCGCAAAACCAGTGGCGATTTCAAAGATGGTGATGGCAAGAAGTGGGGCAGTGATATCAAGTCTACCTCCTATGGGGCAAAAGTAGAATATGAATTTACGCCTGACCATAAAGCCTCTGTTAGCTTTGATCAGACTAAATCAGACTTTAGTGGGGAGGACATCATTTATCACAACCGTTACAACGGTGATTATAAAACCAATTCTGTTACCCTACAGGACGATGCCACTTTATCTAGCCGGTGGAAAAATAATTTCACCTATCGCCATAGTACAACCAAAGGCATGTATGCCCAAAATCGACATACTTTATACAATGCCGATAATGACAATACCTATAATTTCATTAGTGAACAGGCCACATATACTAGTGAACGTCATACGGTAGTCATGGGCATTGATTATAGCCAAGCCAAAGGGATTGTCACATCTTCTGATAACTCGAAACAGCATGGCAAATTGAAAAATATTTCGTACTATATCCAGGATGATTGGCTTCTTATGCCCCATGTTACTTTGACCGGTGGTCTTCGGCACGATAAACCAACGACTGGCGGAGAAATCACGGCTGGAGCAGAGAGCCGTACTTCTAAGAGTTATAAACTCAGTTGGGATATTACTGATAAAGATAAAATCTATGCAGGACGAAGTGATTTCTTTATTTTGCCAAGTATGTATCAGCTCTTGAATGAAGACTATGGTAATAAGAATTTACAATCTTCTTATGGACGTACATCCACTATAGGATATAATCGTACTTTTAGTGATAGAAGTTCGCTGACTGTGAATTGGTTTGAAACGGTGACGGAAAGAGGCATTGGTTTAAGTGCTAGTGGATATATCAACACCAAGGGCTTATCTCGTGGTTGGAATGTGGAATATACCACAGAAATCAATAGGCATTGGAACGTAAACTTGGGTTGGTCTCATTTGTTCCAGGAATATAATAAAGAAGATACTTATACCTGGGGCTATTCACCAAAGAATATGGCTACCTTCGGCGTTTACTATACCAATGATAAAGTAACTGCTGCTATGGATGGTTATTACTTTATGCGTAAAGTCAATCCAGATTATCCAGATGGATGGCCAGTCGATAATTATGCCATCTTTAATGTAAGCGCTTCTTATAAGCCGCAGAAAGATCTCAATATCTATCTCAAAGTCAATAACCTTTTTGACAAGATGTATGCAGAACGAACTCATGTTATTTATAGTTCGGGTAGACCAGGAGACTGGTACTCTATGCCAGGTCGCAATGTGATTATTGGTATGCAATATAGTTTCTAATATAAAATAAAAATGACCGCCATTCACTTATTGATGAATAGCGGTCATTTTTATTTTGTATTTAGTGGGGGGCTCGATAATTCACACGCCCGATGTTTACTGAATATATGCAGTGAAATTTTGATA
>CAVBRV010000239.1:0-3460 GCA_963597965.1 Paludibacteraceae bacterium
TGTTAGTTGTTGGTTGTTTGGAGCCAGACAACCAACAACTAACAACCAACAACAACCGCTAATCCAGTTTCTTACCAGTTGAAAAATGAATGAATGCCCCCACTAAAATAAAACTGCCTACCGCCTACTGCTAACTGCCTACTTTTCTGTTTCACGTGAAACATTTCCAGTCACTAGTCACTAGTCACTAGTCACCAGTCACCAAATCTCTAGCCGTCAGAAGAGATACCGTTTCCACGTGCATAGTCTGGGGAAACATATCTACTGGTTGCACTTCTTTTATGTCGTAGCCCAGTTCGGAGAGAATCTTGGCGTCTCTGGCGAAGGTAGCGGGGTTACAGGAAACATACACGATGCGTTTCGGATGCATGCCGGCAGCGGCCTGTAGCACCGCTTCGCTACAACCGGCGCGGACGGGGTCCATGACGATCACGTCGGGGCGGAGGCCTTCTTGGTAGAGTTTCGGCATAAGTTCTCCTGCATCGGCGGCGTAAAATTCAGCGTTTTCAATATGATTGAAGGCGGCATTTTTCTTCGCGTCTTCGATGGCTTCTTTCACAATTTCGATACCAATGACCCGACCTGCTTTTTTCGCGAGGCACAGGGAAATGGTGCCGGTGCCGCAGTAGGCATCAATGACGGTTTCGCCGCCTTGGAGGTTCGCTTTTCCCAGGGCTTTTTCGTAAAGGATTTCGGCTTGGGCTTTATGCACTTGGAAAAAGGAGAAGGGGGAAACTTCAAAGGAAATACCGCAAAGGGAAGCGGTCAGTGTTTTCTTGCCCCAGAGATGATGGATTTCTTTACCCAAAATGGCATTGCCCGGGTGGGATTGTACGTTGTGATAGAGAGAAACCACTTCGGGGAGGAGTTTTTGTATTTCCTTAACCCAAAGGTCTGCCATAGGAAGTTTCGGTGTGGCGGTGACGATGACCATCATCACTTCGCCGTTGTCTCCCACGCGACCCATGATGTGACGAATGGCGCCTTTTCTGGATTTTTCGTTGTAACCAGAAATATTGTGTCTTGTCATAAAGCCTTGGGCGAAGCGAAGGAGGCGATTGTTTTCTTCTTCTTGGATGAGGCATCCGTCGATGGGCACCACTTGGTGACTGCCTTGGCGGTAGTAACCCAGCACGGCGCCGCCGGTGACTTGGGCGACGGGGATGGCCATTTTATTTCTATAATTCCAAGGATGGGCCGCACCGATGACAGGCTTGACCAATTCTTCGCTACTGCCACCGATGCGAACCATCACATCTTTCACTCGCCGTTCTTTGATTGCCAGTTGTCCTTCATAGGTCAGGTGGGAAATCTGGCATCCGCCGCAAGCGTTGTAAGCGGAGCAGGTGGGCACGCAGCGATCTTTCGATGGGGTTTCGATGGAAATGAGTTTCCCTGTGGCGTAGGATTTCTTCACCGTCACAATGGAAGCCTTTACCGTTTCTCCCGGCAGGGCGCCGGGAACAAAGACGGTGAAATTGTCCACGCTGCCAATCCCTTCGCCATGAATCCCCAGGTCGCGGATGGTGAGAGTGTAGGTTTCGTTGATTTTGACAGGGCTATTTTTCTTGGGCATATGTTTTCTCCTTTGGTTGATGGGTGACTGGTGACTAGGGACTGGTGACTGGTGACTAGGATTTTGTTTTTCCCAGTCACCCAATGTCATTAAGTTAAGCAAAATATGCGATGATTTCTGCTGTCACAAAGGTTCTAAGGGCACAAAGGGTTCTAAAGGTTCTAAAGGTTTCTCGAACAAGCTGATGACGCTAGCATTCATAGGCACATTCGAGAAACCTGAGTACCCTTAGCACCCTTAGAACCTTGAGCAACCTGTAATCGCAAGCGATAGCATCACTACTCACGCAAATCCTTAACTTAACAGCATTGCCCAGTCTACCAGTCACCTTCCTTTTTATCTCACTGGTATTTTTATTTCTTATTATATATCAAGTTGGCAGTTAGCAGTAGGCAGTTGGCCGTTTCTGCCTACTGCTAACCGCTTACTGCCTACTAAAATGTTTCACGTGAAACTGTATGAGTTAGCAGTTGGCAGTAGGCAGTTCGCAGTTTTTACTATGAAAATAGGGATTAGGGATTAGTAGCTAGGGATTAGGGAATGTTCATTCTAATCCCTAGCTACTAATCCCTAGCCACTTAATCTCTTAACATTTTCATTGATAATGATGCACCGGCGGTGCATGAAGTTTACTGCCTACTGCTAACCGCCTACTGCCAACTTATACATGAAAAAGGGTTATGAAACTATCGGAAATTTCATAACCCTTCATAACCCTTATAACCTTGTCTCTATCTATATATATGCCATATGAAACAGCACGTTACAGCAAAATAATAACCTTATATAATAATCGGCGCTTTCAAATTTTATTGCGCCGCACCACCATTCCTAATTCCTCATTCCTAATTTCTCATTGTATTAAAAATGGTCCCAGCAAATTCTGCACGTCCAGTTTCGTATATTCTCCCGGGTCTTTGGAAATATCGAACGACCCATTGAGAATGCACCACACCGTGATGACGCCGATGAAGTGGCTCACCAGCAAGCGGCAAACCGTTTCTACCGGTGCATCTTTGACCAATTCGCCGGGGCCTTCTCCCTGATGGGCGGTGACAATGGTTTCCATGGCGGAATAAATATCACACAGTGCTTCTTCCGTTTGCGGAATCATCATTTCATTTTCTATACTTTCACGCATCCATTGACGGACCAGACGGACGCCGTTCCATTGGCAATCTTGATACACCGACAGGATGTAGAAATTGCAACGTTCCACCGCGCCCCCTTCATGATGAAGGGCATTTTCCAAAGAAACTCTCGCCGTTTCGTCGGATAAACTTTTCACCACGTCTTCTTTGCATTTGAAATAGTGATAAAAAGTCCCCTTCGCCACACCACTGTCTTTGGTAATATCTTCCACCGATACCTGGTCGAACCCTCGCTCACTGATCAGCTTCCGCGCTGATGCCAACAGTTTCGCTTTCGTCCGTTCTGCCTTTTTTGTGAATGCCATACATCCTCCCCACTTGATCATATCCTCCACACACCGTCAGTGCATCTTTATCAATAAAAACGGTGGTGGATATAGTAGCTAGGGATTGGGGATTAGGGATTAGAAAGAAATATTTCCTAATCCCTAGCTACTAATCCCTAATCCCTTTTATAATATTTACCTACAGTATACAGGAAATAAGAGACGCCTGCAATGACTTTCGGTCAAAAAATGATGATAGCGGTGATTGGTTGGAGAAAATGTTTCACGGGAAACGTCTTTAGTTAGCAGTTGGCAGTAGGCGGTTAGCAGTGAACAGCAAACTTCATGCACCGCTAGTGCATCACTATGTACGAAAACGGTTAACGTAGGTGACTAGTAGACTAGTGACTCATGACTAGACATGCGTTTTCCCAGTCACGAGTCACCAGTCACTAGCTACCAGATAC
>CAVBRV010000240.1:0-3411 GCA_963597965.1 Paludibacteraceae bacterium
ATATGTCCCTTCGGGCCATTCTATCCCCGGCTTCGCCGCCCCTTCTCCAAGGGGCCACGCACTAGGGAAACACTGATTTAATAGTGATTTGAAATGCTTTAATTAAATCAACATGTCCTTAGAATCACTTCGTCACTATCCATTTGTCTGTTAGCCGCAAACATCACGCCCCAGACGCTAAGTCTCATTTCAAATTGGCTAATGGATCATTGACACATGTATTGAATAACACAAAGATTTCTCCACTTTTGTCTAACATGGTCACTTAGTTCTGCTGAGTCTCCTTGCACAAATCCCATCGGTCGAAATGACGATATACGGATAGCGTCACATTTCTCCTAATCCCTAGCCACTAATCCCCAATTCCTATTTCCATAAAAAAATGCGGCGCTTCCAAACTTTGTGCGCCGCTACCACCACTCCTCACTCCTAATTCCTCACTCCTCACTAAAAAAAGAAGCCATGACCGCTATAGTCACAGCTTCTTTCCGCTCATCAAAAGTCCCTAAGGCACATACGCCCTGGTCGCATGGCCTAGGATGAGCAAATGCAAATCCGTCAATTTCGCCCAATGAATGGGGATGACACTTTTCTTTTCTACAAATATATTCACTTCTGCTTCCTTGATGGCTTGCATCAAAGCACCCAATTTTTCTTCCATTTCCATCCAGAAAGAGAGGAGCGCTTCCGCCTGTTTCCGATTTTCTGCCACAATGACATAGCTTTCTTCCAGAGACAATGCATCTTCGGCGGATTCCGCTTTCGGACGGAAGAAACTCAGCACGTAAGCGGCGTCGGGGACCCATTTCCCATCCATCACTCGTTCCACATAGACCAAGCGAAGAACCATGAAGAACGCCGAGCATCCCACGCCGAATACCAATCCCAACCAGTAGGACGCCGTTCCCAGTCCAAAGCCATGATCCAAGAGGAGGCTCATGGGTAAGCAGCCGCCCCAGTAGGCCATGACCATGAGGACGAAGGAAACCCGCGTATCTTTGAGACCGCGAAGAATCCCTTGAATCGGCGTAGAAATGGCATCAAAGAGCTGCCAGCCCGCGGTATACAGCAGGAATTGTGCCGCAATGGTTGCCACCGCCAGGTCGCTTGTATAAACTTGGCTAATCGTATTTCTAAAGGAAATGGTCATCAAAGCGGTCATAGAAGCACCGACTAGAGCCGTCACCAAGCCCGCTTTTTTGTATCGACGAGCCAGAGCGATGTCCTTCGCGCCCACCGCGGTGGCAATCAAAATGGTAAGTGCCATAGAGCAAGAGACAGGAATCATGAATACCAGGCTGGCGAAGTTATCCGCAATCTGGTAAGCCGCCAGCGCATCGGTGCCATATTTAGCCAGGAAAATAATCAGCACACTGAAAAGGCTCATTTCCATAAAAATCGACAGGCCGCTCGGTACGCCTACCACCAGGTATTCTTTCAAATCCGCCGGTTTGATCGCCAAGGAAGAAACAATTTCTTTTCCCATCAAATGCTTCGATTTCATAATGACCCCTAAGAAGAGGCAAAGCAGAAATCCATAGGTCACCATGGTCGCCAGGCCAGCACCAATTCCGCCCAAAACGGGCATGCCCAGATGACCATAAATGAAAATATAGTTAAAAACCGCATTCACTGGCGGTGCCAGGAGAAAGAGTTTCATAGAAATCGCAGTGGAACCTGCCGTATCGGTGAGGCACCGAAGCGGAATGACTAAGGAAATAAAGAACACCACGCCGATCATGGTCATCAAATAATAGCGAGCCACATAGGCCACATCCGGTTCCAAGGATAAAGAAGCAAGCAGCTGATCGATGCCCAGGAAATAGGCCACGCCGAAGGCTAAAGAAATACAGAGCCCAATCAAAAGTCCAGTCCGCACGATGTACGGGAGTTCTTCTGCCTTCTTCTGCCCCAAAAGCTGGGCCATGAGCGGCGTGCCTGCCATCAGAAGTCCCACGATGGACGCCAGAATCGGATAAAAAAGTCCTGCTCCCACAGAGACGCCAGCCAAATCTTCACTGCCTGCATGACCGGCCATGGTGGTATTGATAAATGTGATTCCCGCAGTTGACACCTGCGCCACCAGAATAGGCAGCATCACGGTCAACAGTTTCCGTATATCGCTTTTCAAATTTGTCATTTCATTCACTCCACAAAACTTCATGCACCGCTGGTGCATCACTATTGGTGACTAGTAGACTAGTGACTAGGGACTGGGGACTGGGATACGTTTCCCTAGTCACAAGTCACAAGTCACTAGCTACCGGAACTATTTTCATAGTAAGAATTTCATCAAAAAAGACGCCGAGCGGCGCCTTCTTGAAAAATCTATGTTAAAGGAAGAATGAAATATAACTTTCACCCCATCGCTGCCCAGGGTTCCTTTGGCTCTAGGCTATCAATCTAGGTTATCAAATAAAGAATTTGAGTGAGTAGGCAAGATTTCTTATAAGGTACTAAGGGTACTAAAGGTTCTAAGGGGGCTCGATTGTGCTAATATACGCTACTCTCATTCGAGAACCTTTAGAACCCTTAGTACCTTTAGAACCTTTGACGCAATAGAACTCATCGCATATTTTAGCTCAACCTACTGAAACTCTACTTTTGCCAATGCCAAAGGAAACAGACAATCGACTTCGCCGATCATCCCGTCATTCAGTTTTTCGCACATACCAAATGACCATCCCCCTGCACCGATGAAACCTCTGAAGAAGGAAAGGAAACGAGACACGATTCGTTTGAAATTGAAATTCACCCGAGAAGGCACCAACAGATTGGCTCCTTCTACGTAAAAAGTAGCCATAGCAAATAGCAAGTACATACTGCTGTACATGGTCAGATCCATCAATTCATCAATGCCCAGCATGTCGTTTCATCTCCTTTCTTTTTTAGTTAGCAGTTGGCAGTAGGCAGTTGGCAGAATAAAGCTGCCTACTGCTGACTGCCAACTGCCAACTGCTAACATTCATGTACTATAAAAAGCCCATCGGAAAATGGACTTTGTAAAAACCTATCATCTTTAGGAAAAAGCGAATGATCCCAAAACGTAAATTACATTTTTTAATTCTTCAAATTTTCAATTTCTCCGCTTTTTATTATTGGTATTTTTAATACCTGTATATAGTATACTACTATAGCAAGAAAAAAGCAAATTTTTGAAATAATGCGTAATGGTGGAAGGTGAGACGAGGTGGATATTTCAACAAATCGTTTTATACCGCTGGTGCAGCCCCCTCTGCCTACGGCATCTCCCCCGAGGGGGGCGATAAATAAGGTGTATACTTATTTACGCACAAAATTTGAAAGCGCCCCAATACCCCTTTTTATATAGTGGCTGCTCGTTAATTCATTTTTCAATAGCAAGAAACCGGATTAGCGATTGTTGCTGGTTGTTAGTTGTTTGTTGTTGGG
>CAVBRV010000241.1:0-3397 GCA_963597965.1 Paludibacteraceae bacterium
CTTTAAGCCCTTACCGCTAGTGCTGAAGAGATTTCTCCACTCAGGGACACAAATCATTTCACAACTTTATTGTCATATAGCAAAAATACGCCCGGTCGAAATGACGGATAGAGATGAAATCGCTTCCTTAATTTAGTGGCTGAACATTAATTCATATAGCCAGTATTTATCGAAAATATTGTATAAACTCATGGGTAAATAGTGCACAGGTTTATGCAAACTTTGGTAAATATCCTTGTATCGATTTTTTCTTTTATAAAAAAAGGGTATTGGGGCGCTTCCAAATTATGTGCGCCCCTTCCACCATTACGCACTACGCACTTCGCATTACGCATTATTTTCCCAAAAGTGAATTAAATGACCTAAAAACCCCGGTAACATCAATGATGCTACCGGGGGTTTCATCGCTTACCAGCGATATTCCTTATGATGTTTTTCTCCGTGTTCTGGATGGTATTCTTTCTTGTGCTGTTTCCATTCGTGCTTCAGTTTCTTATGTTCTTCCGGATTTTTGCATTCTTTTCTCGGCTTCGGTGGTCTCTTCTGAAATTCGCCGGGGTGGTGCTTGTCGTGATGGAAAGCGGGAGCGGGTGGATTGCCAGCGTTGTCTAGGGCAATATGATAATCGCGGCCCTCGTGGTGTTCCATCATTTCCGGCGGTTCATTGGGGTCCCAATTCGCAGCGGATGCGGTATTTCCATAAAAACCAGCGGCAGTGGCAATCGCCAGAATGGCAGCGGTCATGATGAGATGTTTTTTCCAGTTTTTCATAGAGATCGACTCCTTTGTGGTAAAGGACTCTCAGGGGACTAAGTGAGTGGGTATTCATTCACTTTTGGGCTGGCAAGAAAACGGATTAGCGATTTTGTTGCTAGTTGTTGGTTGTTAGTTGTCTGGATTCAAACAACTAACAACCAACAACTAACAACAGGGAGTACAAAGGTTACTCAGGCTTCTCAGGTTGCTAAGGCCTCTCATGTTTCTCGAATGAGCTAATGACGCCAGATGCTATTGGTACATTCGAGCACCTTTAGCACCTTTAGAACCCTGAGAACCTTGAGCAACCTGTAATCGCAAGCGAAATGGTTCCTATTGACGCAAATCCTTAACTTTACAGCATTGTCCCTCTTACTATGAAATCAGATATGATGCCACTCGATGTCATCATCATCGGAATGATGGCGTTTTGGCTTGGGATTGGCTTTTTCTTCATCCTGCTTTTTTGCGTCTGGATGGAGTTCGTAATATTTCTTTTCCCAATCTTTCAGTTCCCGTTTAGGGGCTTTGTCGGATTTCTGTGACTGTTCTACGGTCGGTTTCTGCTGGCTTGCAGCGGATACGGTATTTCCAGAAACAGCCACTCCGGCGATAGCAATCCCGGCAATAGCACCGATGAGGAGAGCATTGATCTTTTTCATAGTAAGAATCCTTTCGATGACAAATAAGCAGCGAAGCTGCGTGAATATGTATCTATATTATACTCGAAAATTACAGTGACTGGTAGACTGGTGACTTGTGACTGGGAAATGGCATTCAATTAGGGCCTGAGTTAGTAGGTATGATTTGGACAGAGGTTCTTAGGCTCTCAGGGTTCTCAAGGTTCTCGCGAAAACCTAATCCCTAATCCCTAATCCCTAGTCACCAGTCACTTAATTATTCGAGGAATTTTCACCAGCCGGTGCAGGGGATTCTGCCTGCGGAGCTGGTGCTGGAGCGGGGGCTGGCGGTTGTGGTGCAGTGGCTTCCTGTGGAGCGGGCCGTTTCATGTCGTGATGGTCTTTCCCATGGTCATCCCGGCGATCTTCTTTGCGGGGGTTCTCATTCTCCCTTTGGGGTGGGCGCATTTTTTTATCTTTGTCTTTGTGCCCGAAGTTTTGCATGATTTGCGGACGATTATCCAACATCCAGGCTCGATAGGTGGAAATATCATTTACCAGGAAAGAAACTGTGGCGGACATGATACAAACCAGAGTGAGTGCGATGCAAACAATTATTTTTTTCATGCCAAGTCACCGCCTTTCGGAGGAGTATTTCCTTCTTTGGAAGAAGCCTTGAGCGCTTTGCTGCCTTCCAGTCCGATGAAAAGGACCGACAGGGAAGCGAAGAGCCCGGCGCCGCCGATGGAAATTTTCGTGAAGAGGGAGAGGCCCGGAAGAGGCGCTACCCCTGGGAAGGGAGCAAATTCGATGGACAGAATCGCCAAAATCAGGACGGTTGCTGCCAGGAGGAGAATGGATAGGATGATGCCGCCTGCGTAGAGGAGACGGGACATGAGTTTCGCGGCCCCTTCGGCAGCACTGGGAATCTTCGGGCTCACTTCTTTCCAAGTATCGCCCAATTTCTGCGCCGCAGTGGAAGCGGCTTTTTCTGCCTGCTCTTTCAGCTGGTTGCCCTTTGTCTTTTCATCCACCACCCCTTCGGATTGGTAGGATTCGTAAATGTCCTTCGGGCTGCCCAATTCTTTGGCAATTGCCTCTTCTGTGAGGCCTCGTTTCTTTCCTTCTTCAAAATGGGCTTCGTAATCGGAAAGAATTTCATCCACTTCTTCCGTTTTGGCATTTCGGAAATAATATCGCAGCAAATCTAAAAATTCAGTTTTGTTCATGATGCCCCACCTCCTTCGGCAAGTATTTTCTTGACGGCCTGATTGAAAGCTGTCCATTCTTTGAGCGATTCTTGAAACTCCGTCCGCCCCGTGTCGGTGATGCGGTAATATTTCCGGGGCGGACCATTGTGTGATTCTGCCAGGTACGTGTCCACCAGACCGTCCTTCTTGAACCGGTTCAGCAGGGGATAAATCGTCCCTTCTGACATTTCTATGTATTTAGAAATCTCCGTCACCAGTTCGTAGCCGTAAAAATCTTTTCGGCGAAGCATGGATAGAACCACGATCTCCATGACGCCTTTCTTGAGCTGGATGTTCATAGTCACTCCTTTCTTTTTAGTAGGCAGTTAGCAGTTGGCGGTTGGCAGTGAAAGCAATTTTAGGGATTGGGGACTAGGGATTAGGAAATATCATTCTAATCCCTAATCCCCAATCCCTAGCTACTTTTATTCTTACGGTAGTTGGTTTGCTATTTCTGCCAACTGCCTACGGCTAACTGCTAACTTTATAGACTAGAAGTCAATTTCCTTTTATGACAATACTATAGCACAAGGTACTTTGCATTGCAAGATACTAAGCATTAAACAATTCATAAAATCAGTGAGAAGTTAGAAGTGAGAAGTTAGAAATGGTGGTGGCGGCGCATAAAATTTGAAAGCGCCGCAAATATATAAGGTTATTACTCAAACTTCCCACCTAAGAAATATCATTTTTCGTCGATGCAATCTGACATCAAGCGGTATTTAAATTGAAATGATAGGCCCATCGGGCATCTCCCCCTCCGGGGGAGAA
>CAVBRV010000242.1:0-3393 GCA_963597965.1 Paludibacteraceae bacterium
TTGAATAAAAATTCAAGAATCATTTCAAATAACGATTAAATCAGTGTTTCCCTAGGGATTAGGAAATTGTACATCCTAATCCCTAATCCCCAATCCCTAGCTACTAAAACTGCCAGCCGCAAAATTACTTTCTCTCTGCCAATGCCTTCTTCATCCGTTCCACCGCTTCTTTCGTCAATTCCGGAGTATTGAACGAAGTCAGACGGACATAGCCTTCGCCGCAGGGGCCGAAGCCGGAGCCTGGGGTGCAGATGATTTCTGCCTGGTTCAGCAGGAAATCGAAGAAATCCCAGCTGGTCATGCCTTCCGGTACGGTGAGCCATACGTAAGGACTATTCACGCCGCCGCAAGCGGGGAGGCCGGCTTCTTTAGCGCCTTCGAGGATGACTTTCGCATTATTTCTATAAATATCCAGCGTTTCCTGGATCTGTTTCTGTCCTTCTTCAGTGTAAATGGCTTCGGCGCCACGCTGTACGATGTAAGAGCAGCCGTTGAACTTGGTGCACTGGCGGCGGTCCCACAGGGAGTTAGCCGATACTTTTTCGCCTTTCTTGGTTTCCAGCATCAGTTCCTTTGGAACCACGCAGTACCCGCAGCGAACGCCGGTGAAGCCAGCGGTCTTGGAATAGGAGCGGAATTCGATCGCCACTTCCTTTGCCCCTTCAATTTCGTAAATGCTGTGGGGCACGTCGTCTTCAGTGATGAAAGCTTCATACGCAGCATCGAAGAAAATCACAGAGCCGGTCTGCTTCGCATAGCGTACCCACATGGTGAGGTCTTTCTTATTCAGCGCCGCACCGGTGGGGTTGTTCGGGGAGCAAAGATAAATAATCATCGGGTCGTGGGATGGCAGGTTCGCTTTGAAACCGCATTCTTCGTAGCAAGGCAAGTATTCAAACCGTTCATAAGCGCCACGAACAAATTTCCCGCTTCTGCCAGCCATGACGTTGCTGTCTACATAGACCGGATACACCGGGTCGGTGATAGCCACAATGTCGGATTCGGCAAAGATTTCCTGCATATTTCCCACATCACACTTCGCCCCATCGCTGACGAAGATTTCATCCGAGGAAATATCGCATCCTCTATCCTGGAAATCATGTTTTGCGATAGCTTCGCGGAGGAACAGATAGCCCTGTTCCGGACCATACCCGCGGAATGTTTCCACATGTCCCATTTCTTCCACTGCTTTTTTCATGGCTTCGATAACCACCGGAGCCAGCGGCTGGGTCACGTCGCCGATTCCCAGGGAAATAATATTCGCATCGGGATGAGCTGCTTTGTAAGCGTCCTGTTTCTTGCGAACTTCTGCAAATAAATAGGCACCTTGAAGGTTTAAATAGTTTTCATTGCAATGAGCCATAGTGATCGCCTCTCGTTTGTAAATTTTGGGTGTGTTAGGAAATAGGGTTGTTGGTTGTCTGTTGTTAGTTGTTGGTTTACGTGCCGAGTTCGCTTGTGTCAATCAGCAGAAGAGAAAGTTTCATTGGTTTAGGTTTTATGGTTTCGCAATATATCAAGCCCTAAAACAATGGTGCTCTGCCTTCAGCAAATTGTTCGTAACGAACTGGGAGTGTAAACCCTAACCCCAAGTCACACTTTTTCATTCATGTGAGCCCATGAATCATTTGGTATTTCCTAAAAAAATTGAACTTCTTTATTTTAACATAAAGAAGAATGGTTCTCAAGGTAAGGAAAAGTGTTGTTGGTTGTTGGGCTCCATCGGGAAATGCATTAGCGGCTTGTCTCCCCCGCCGGGGGAGAATAAAAGAGGGGGCTGCTCTTGCGGGATGAAATGCAATGAACACATCAAAAGGACCTGGTGATACCCGCTCCTAGCGGTAAAAAGGATAGAAACATCGCGTTTATCGCCAGGAGCGGACATTACCGGGCCCTCTTGATGTGTTCATTGCGAAGTATGCCGCTACAGCAGCCCCCTCTGCCTTCGGCATCTCCCCCGACGGGGGCGACGAGACACTATGGATGCTAGCGGAAGGTGCAATAGCAAAAAGCCCCCTTTCTTTGAAGGGGGGTGGTGAAACGAGCGTAGCGAGTGCAGCGGGGGATAGCTCGCTATAGCGGAATAGCTCTCATTGTGACGCTATCCAGGTAGGCGTTCGTTCTAGCGGATTTAGGCTTGTCCGCTTTGGCTGGGCGCCTTATACCGCTAGGAGCAGACATTACCGAGTTCGCTTGCCGTGTTCATGGCGAAACATACCGCTTGAGGTTACAGGTTACTCAAGGTTCTTAGGGTTCTAAGGTTGCTCAGGTTCCTCGAATATGCCAATAGTCGCTAGCGTCATTAGCTCATTCGAGAAACGTGAGAGACCTTAGCATCCTGAGAAACCTGACATCAGCAGAAATCATCGTATATTCCGCTTAACTTAATGACATTGAACAGAAAGGGGCTTACCGCTATTGTATCTTCCGTTATCCTTGAATGAGAAGAATTGACACGCAAAAAAGACAGAAAAGCATTTCCTTTTTTGAAGTAGTCTCATCCAATGAATCAGGCGCCTGGTCGAGAACATCCATTTCCAGACAGGGTGCCCCCGAAGGGGACTGTCTTACTCCTTGAGAGGTGGCCCAGAACTAGTCGTCAGAGCAATGAGAGTTCCTTACTTGTCAGATTTGCTTTTCTGTCTTCTGTTGTTTGTCTTGCTGCTTCCCCAAAAATTCCTCCCGGGCAGAACCCTTGGAAAAGGGAAGGAAGAAATCACCGCGTCTCCTCGCCAGATATATCGCAATTCCGGTGCCTAGGATGGAGATGGGATATATCCTTTGATTCGATTTCCGGGAGGTGTTTTCTCCCTTCCAATAATAGTATCGTAATAGGAGGTGATTTTGTGACCCTCTTTTGAAAAAATTTTCGAGTTGTTTGTTGTTTGAATCCAGACAACAAACAACTAACAACCAATAAAAAAGAGACTGCCATTTCTGACAATCTCCTGATTTACGAAGGCGAGCATTCAATAAGCCGAGTTCTGTTCCACTTGCGTGGTGATGATTATCTTTCTAGCCAACTAATTGCTTAGTTGATCAAGCGACGCAACCCGGAAGGTCAGCGGGCAACCTCAACCCTTCCCTATTCGGTCTTGCTTCGGATGGGGTTTACCGAGCCAGCCGGTCTCCCGACTGCTGGTGCGCTCTTACCGCACCTTTCCACCCTTACCACTTGCGTGGCGGTTTCCTTTTCTATGGCACTTTCCCTAGGATCACTCCCGCCGGACGTTATCCGGCATCCTGCCCTGCGAAGCTCGGACTTTCCTCACGCCTTACGGCCCGCAATCATCTTTCCTGCTCGCGGGCTTTAGTATAGCATGGGAATAACTTTTTTTCAAGAAGATACTTGGGGAAAATGCGTAATGCGAAGTGCGTAGTGCGTAATGAAGG
>CAVBRV010000243.1:0-3342 GCA_963597965.1 Paludibacteraceae bacterium
CAACCAGCCTACGGCTGAAGGAAATACACCCCCTCTGCCTTCGGCATCTCCCCCGGAGGGGGCGAGGTCCTACGGACCTATCATTCATATTCAAAACCGCTAAGTGACTTAGATCACATCGGAATGAATCACCATTTTATAGGTGGGAAGTTTGAGTTACTTATCCGTCATTTCGACCGGGCGTATTTGTGTGAAATGGGACAAAAGTGGTACATAACCATGTGTCCCTGCGTGGAGAAATCTCAGAGGCAGTAGCGATAAAGGCTTGGTGAAGAAAATTTCAAACGGCTTATCTTACAAAGCAGAGGTTTTCGTACTTTGTGAGATAAGCCGTTTTGTTTCTTTAAGCCCTTGCCGCTGGTGCTGCTGAGATTTCTCCACTTAGGGACACAAATCTATTTATTTCTGCATCATCACTTTGCACAAATACGTCCGGTCGAAATGACGGTTGGGGCGTAAATGTTATTTTCAATTCACAAATAAGAGAGTGTTGTCAGTTGTTGGTTGTCTGGTATTGGTTTATTCTCATGGTTCTACATGATCAACTAGCACAAAAGCACAGCGTCATTGTTTTAGGACTTTAAGGTTTTGCAATTTACCAACCCCTAAACCAGTGACACTGTGCTTTGGTGCAAATTGGATGATAAAGGACACGGGCCGTAAACCGTAAACCGTAAACCGTAAACCGTAAACCATAAACCAATAATTGTCTCTTTATTGCTAGTTGATAGGGGTGGACTTGGGAAATAACCCCAACAACTAACAACAGACAACCAGCAACTAACAACCAACAACAAGAAAAGGGTTATAAAAGGTTATGAGACTTACGAAATCACATAACCTTTTATAACCCTTTTAACCTTGCAGTAAGCGGTAACTGTTCTATGCTAGAAATTTGAAATCAGCACAATAATAACCTTTTTCATTTGATAAAAGGCACCAATGCCGCTAGCCTTATTTCATCTCAGCGACCAATCCCTTCAGATACTCTTTAAACGCTGGTCCCAGGTCTTCTCTTCTGAGAGCAAATTCTACGGTGGCTTTCAGGTAGCCCAATTTATTTCCTGTATCATAACGCTGGCCTTTGAAATTGTAGGCGAAGACTTTGCCATTGTGAGCCATGACGCGCAGGGCATCGGTGAGTTGGATTTCTCCGCCTTTGCCTGGTTTGGTCTGTTCCAGTACTTCAAATACATCTGGTGTGATGACGTAACGGCCCAGGGCGGCGAATTGGCTGGGGGCTTCTTCGATAGATGGTTTTTCGATCATGTCACGCACGCGGAGCAGGTTCGGGTCGGAGGTGGCTTCGCCGTCTACGATGCCGTAGGAGGAAACTTGTTCTTTTTTAACAATCTGGCAGCCAATGACGGTACCGCCGGTGATTTCGTATTGATCCAGCAGCTGTTTCAGGGCGGGTTCGCCATTTCCATTGTACACTACATCGTCGCCGAGGATGACGCCGAAGGGTTCGCCGTCCATGAATTCTTTGGCGCAGAGGATGGCGTCGCCCAAGCCGCGCATATATTGCTGGCGGGTGTAGTGGATTTTGACGGAAGCCACTTGACGGACCGCTTTCAAGAGGTCCATTTTGCCCGATTCGTAGAGGTGTTCTTCCAGTTCCGGGGAGGAGTCGAAGTGGTCTTCGATGGCTCTTTTGGCGTGACCGGAAATAATGAGAATTTGTTCGATGCCGCTGGCACGAATTTCTTCTACAATGTACTGGATGGTGGGTTTGTCTACGATAGGAAGCATTTCCTTCGGCATGGCTTTGGTTTCAGGAAGGAAACGGGTGCCGAAACCGGCAGCCGGAATGACGGCTTTTCTGATTCTTTGCATGGGGTTCTCCTTTTAAAATAATAGGGATTAGGGACTAGTAGCTAGGGATTAGGAAATTGTCGTTCTAATCCCTAATCCCCAATCCCTAGCTACAGTGGCAGTTATTATTTTCATCTGAAGTGAAACACCAGCGGTGCATTATTTCTTATATCCATACGGATGGTCTTTGTGCCATTTCCAGGCGGAGGCGATGATTTCTTCGGTGTCCGAATGGGTGGGGTGCCAGCCTAGGACTTCTTTGCATTTCTTGGATGACGCAATGAGGACGGCCGGGTCGCCAGGGCGACGGGCTTCTTCGGTGACTTTGAAATCTACGCCGGTGACTTTCTTGGCGGTTTCAATCATGTCGCGGACGCTGAAGCCGTTTTCACTGCCCAGGTTGAAATAGTTGCTTTCGCCATCATTGAGCAAATATTTCATAGCCAGCACGTGGGCGTCGGCCAGGTCGAGAACGTGGATGTAGTCTCTGATGCAGGTGCCGTCGGGGGTGGGGTAGTCAGTGCCGAAAATGGCGATGTGATCCCGCACGCCTTGGGCGGTTTTCAGAATGAGGGGAATCAAGTGGGATTCGGGATTGTGGTCTTCCCCGATGACGCCGCCGTCGGCTGCCCCGGCGGCATTGAAATAGCGGAGGGCTACGTAATGGAGGCCGTAGGCCATGGTG
This sequence comes from Paludibacteraceae bacterium, assembly GCA_963597965.1. Classification (GTDB taxonomy): domain Bacteria; phylum Bacillota; class Negativicutes; order Veillonellales; family Dialisteraceae; genus Dialister. The sequence goes on from CAVBRV010000243.1 coordinate 2,501, forward strand.
AAATCATGCATCATGTTTTCGATGACCAATTTCGTGCGACCATAGACGTTGGTGGGGTTGTGGGGGAAATCTTCTTCAATCGGTGTCTTTTCTGGTTCCCCATAGACGGCGGCGGTGGAGGAGAATACGATTTTATCCACCCCAGCTTTGCGCATGCCTTCCAGTAGGTGGAGCGTGCCTTCTACGTTGTTGTTGTAGTATTTGGCAGGATCTACCATGGATTCACCGACCAGGGAAAAGGCAGCGAAGTGGATGACGCCGGAAATATCGTATTTCTTCAGCGTTTCTGCTACGAAATCGGTGTCGTGGATGTCGCCTTTCACCAGTGTCACGCCTTCCGAAACGGATTCGGCGTGTCCGGTGGAGAGGTTGTCAAATACAACAGGGGTGAGGCCCTCTGTCTTCGCCAGGGCTCGCACAGTGTGGGAGCCAATATATCCGGCACCGCCGGTTACAAGAATGTTCATATATACCTCCTTATTTTTTTAGTGACTAGTGACTGGTGACTAGTGACTGGGATTTTTTCTAGTCACCAGTCACTAGTCTACTAGTCTACTAGTCACCGATTTTCACAGTGATGTACTCATTGTGCATGTTGTTATGTCGTTCATTGCAAGCATAGTATAACATATATTTGGGGTTAGTTGGTAGGTTATTGTTGTTGGTTGTTGCTGGTTGTTTGTTGTTGGTTACGAGATTTGAGTGAATGAGGAGTTATGGTATTATCACTTCGCACGAATACGACCGGTCGAAATGACGCGAGTGTACTATATCATTGCTATTTATCACTATAAAAATACATGTTGAACAAGCGGTAAGTATCGTCCCCCCTTGAAGAAGGG
>CAVBRV010000244.1:0-3293 GCA_963597965.1 Paludibacteraceae bacterium
AAATCTGGTCCATAGGACCTCGCCCCCTCCGGGGGAGATGCCGTAGGCAGAGGGGATGTATTTTTTCCAGCCGTAGGCTGGTTGTTTGGTTTTCTAAATACCAAGCGGCATAAAAACGATTCGCCACTTCCCATATCTGGTCCGTAGGACCTCGCCCCCTCCGGGGGAGATGCCGTAGGCAGAGGGGTGTGCAAGCGAACTACATCGCTAGGAGCGAAGCGACGCAGAGATGTAGTGAGACGCCATTTCGAGCGAAGCGAGATGTGCATTTTTTCAGCCGTAGGCTGGTTGTTTGGTTTTCTAAATACCAAGCGACATGAAAACGATTCGCCACTTCCCAAATCTGGTCCATAGGACCTCGCCCCCTTCGGGGGAGATGCCGTAGGCAGAGGGGGTGCATTCCCTCATGCGTAGCGAGGTTGTTTGATTTTCTAAATGTCAAGCGGCCTAAAATCCATTTGACACTTTCTCAAATCTGGCCCATCGGGCAGTCCCCCCTCGGGGGGAAGGTGGGGCCGTAGGCACCAAAGGGGGTGCATTTTCTTCAGCCGTTAGGCTGGTTGTTTGGTTTTATTAAATACCAAGCGGTATAAAAACACCATTGAAACTATATTATACATATCATTTCACACCACCTTGTATTTAATTAAAACCTTACAACCGCCCTGCGGGCGAGGGAAATGCACCCCCTCTTTTTATTCTCCCCCGGTGGGGGCGATGCTCTACGAGCCTGATTTCATCAACGAACAATGCGATACATACCGCCTACTGCCAACTGCTAACCGCCTACTAATTACCACCGTACAACTCCGGGTACAATCCCTTTCCAATAATCTGAATCCCATCCAGCGTCCTGACACCGGCGCTATAAATAGCATACAGAGGAAGTGCATACACTCGTTTATTTTTCACACAATCCAGTTCCTGGAAAGCCTTCTCGCTACACCAACGCTCAATCGTCTGGTCTGCCTGGGTATAACCACGTTCCGAAACAACCAAAAACACCGCATCTGGATTCATTTCAATGACTTGTTCCTTGCTTAAAGACTGTTCTTCTGGCGCCAACAATTCTCCTCCCATAGAAGTCAAAATATTTCCAGCCAACGTATCCTTACCATATACCCGAGTTTCCTTGCCCATGGTTTCCACAATGAGCCCACGCGGATGTTTTCCTGTAGACGCTGCCTGCTCCTCTGCCTCTTGAATTTTATCTTTCATCTGATTGACAATTTCCTCCGCCTGGTCCTCACGATCAAAGACTTTCCCCATGTTCAAAATATCTCGATATTCATCTTCTACCACATGGGTTTTCACAGACCAAGAAGAGCCAGGAGAAATATAGGTATGAATCTTTCGGGTATCCCAGAAATCAGTTCCGCGTAATGTCTTCGTTGTAAACGTCGACCGCCAACCTACTACGAAATCCGGATCCTGCATCATCACCGTTTCCACGTCCAAATTCTGCATACTGGTATAAGGAATTTTTGCATAATCGGCCTGATACTCCGGTCGTAAATATTTCCCATCAGGAAGCCCCATAGCCGCTACAATGCGATCCCCTACACCAAGAGCCAAAAGCGTTTCAATCGAATTTTGCCACACCGCCACCACTCTCTGCGGCGGCCGGTCAAAAGTCTCGGCAAAATCTTCTCCCTTACTATCGATAGAATGAATCGTCACTGGATAATGGGCTAGGTTATAATCCATTGCTACCGTAGCAGGCTTTTCTACCTCTCCTTCTTTGACTATCGGACTACACCCAGCAGAAAGAAATACCATCGCTGTAAGCCCGATTGCTAACCACTTATTGATTTTCACTCACCTCAAATTTTTATTCTAATTCCGCTATGTGCCACTGTGCTTTATATGTAAGTAAGTTGGCAGTTAGCAGTAGGCAGTCAGCCGTAAATTAACCCAATTCGCTCGTTGAACATAGTCTGCCAACTGCAAACTGCCTACTGCTAACTAGAAAAACTTCCCCGGCAAATACGTCGGATTGGGGTATTCACCGATCCACTTATCGTAGGTATCCCCATCAATGCCCAGGTTCCGCTGGCACCAGGCTTTCCAGTTTTCTGGATATTTCTTATCCTTGAGAATAGCGTCCATGGTCCAGTCCGAATGTCTCGAGAGCACCCAAGCCACCTTTACATAGTGCATAGGATAGCCCAGTTTCAGATAGCGGAGACCCGTTTTCTTTGGAATCTTCCACCAACGTTCCAGGTTCACCGCAGCCAATTCCAATTTCTTATCATAGGCCTTCTGCCCCACGGCACCGATGAGATACTCCACTCGCTGCCAAGGTTCATCATGTTTCAAAGCGAGAATGTCATCCACAGACTTCCCGGAAATATAAGAATAGAGTGCTGCCCGATTCAAATCTTGGAAATCTACGCCCTTTTCGATGAGTTCTTTTGTCTTTTCTGGCGCCACGAAATATTTTTGAGACAGTACCAACTGCATTTCTTCCAAAGTCAACTTCGGACGGCGTGGTGGACGTTTCTGTTGTTCCTGTTTCTGTTGTTCCTGTTTTTGTTGCCCTACTCCCTGTTCCTGTGCATAAGTTGTTTCTCCTGAAAATGGCATGGAAATTAGAAATGCTACTGTCATAACAGTTAGAATTGTTTTTTTCATGATTATATCCTTTCTTTCAGTTAATCATCTTCTATTCTTGCTTAACTAGAATTATCAAAAAAGCACTACATACAGATAAAGTGCGTCTACACACATAGACGCACTTTGTCCGTAAAACAATTTAACAAATTAGAATTTATAACGAGCACCAATCATAAAGTTTCTTCCCAATCCTGGATATGCACCCTTCCCAGTATGTGCATAGAATTTGGTTTGATATGCTTCATTGAACAGGTTTTCAACAGAGCAATAAACAGTCAAGTCTTTTCTAATATCATAATTAGCATTCCAATTTACAATAATAAAACGATTGTCTGTATAACACTCTGTAGAAGCTCCCGCATACATTAGCGTAGACAAACTGGTATTAAATTTATCAGTTGTATAAGAAACATCTAACGTGTATTGATTTGGAATATTAATTTTATTCAGCATATTATCAACGCCAAACTTGATATTCCCATAATCAATAGTATAATTACCTTTTGCTTTAATTTTTTCAGCCAAATATGAATATGTAGCAGCAACAGACCAATGTTCACTGAATTGATGTGTAATTCCTAAGTTTAATGCTTTCTTTTCCTGCTTAGCATTAACAACGTATCTAGTGTTAAATTGCAAAAGTCATAGATATTATTGAATACAATATCGCTCAGTGA
>CAVBRV010000245.1:0-3277 GCA_963597965.1 Paludibacteraceae bacterium
TAGCTTTCTTGTGTGGTACCGAAGGTGATTTTCTGCACTTGATTCTTTTCGGCAATGTTGTCCAATGTGCCACTGTTTGCCGTGAGGGTACTCCCAGCGGTGATACGGCTGTTTTCATTGGTCACGTTGCCAGAGAGGATCATATCTTTCCCACTGGAAATGTTGCCCGCTTTCGTTTCCTGCACTTGTTTTTCTGACGTGTGGGTGGTGGTGCGAATGATGGTGTAGTTTTTGATGGCTTTACTTTCGATAGCACCGATGGAATCATTGTAAGCCTTGGCTTCTTCGTTGTAGGCTTTTATCTTTTCATTGAGTTGATTCAATATTTCTTTATACTGCTTGTCCCAATCGGCTTGCTTCGGATCATCATAGCCGGGGCGTGGAGTATCCATGGATTTGACACCCAGTTCTTTAAAAATGGGATCATTGTAGTCATAGTTTGGTGCTTCTTTGCCTACTAATTCGTCGGGGACTGGTTTTTCACCGTCTTTCCGTTCTTCCTCGGTGATTTGTTCTATCTTGTCATAACCGGCTTCTTCGTAGAGTGTTTTCGGGGTGATACCTTTGTTATGGTACGCCCCATAGCCGCTATCCAGAGCAGAAAATTCATCTCTGGTGAAAGATTGCCCTCTTTCTGGATGTTCATTTTCATCGATACGGATAAGGTCAGGATTGGTGACTTCGCTTGTCCATACGCGCTTGGACGAGAAGGCTTCGTTTTCGTTGGTGATGGTGGGAGCCGTAAGAGACATATTTCCTTGTGCTTTGATGTCAGCTCCTCGGTTAGTGATGTCTTTGGTTTCAGGAACGGACATGTCGCCACCGGCATAGAGCAGAGAAGAGGCGCTATTCAGCAAGGTATCCCCTGTAATGATCATGTCATTCCGTGCAGCGATAGTGGCAGACTTCACCTGTGCCATATCTGCTAAAATAGCATCGACAGTCGCTTTGGAAGCAGCATAGGCCGCTTGCTTATTTTCTATTTCTTTGAAATAGTTTTCTTTTTCACTATTGCTCTTGAAAGCGGTCACGTCGATGGCGAAGGCGTCATCCAGATCTTTTTCTTTCTGCTTTAAATCTTTCATAGCAGCAGCCAGTTTTTCTTCCAGTACTTTATCTTTTCTATTTTCCAGCGTCTTAGCATGAAGGGTAATGTCTTCACCATAGATGCGACCGGTAGCTATATTCTGTAATATAGCTGTGGTGATTGTATTTGCTTGGTCAGCACTCACTAAACCACGGTTTGTCAGAGTCGTGGACGTGATAGAAACACTGCCACCGTTGATCTCACCACTTTCTTTATTGGAAATATCTTTGGCACTGAGTGTAAGTGTCCCTTTGGATTCCAGTTTCTTGCTGTTAGTCAGGTTACCTTTGGCGGAAATGGTCAGATTTCCATCTGCCTGGGTGATACCGTAGTTTTCTTTCGCACTGTCATTGGTGATGTCATGATCTGTGGTGATAGTCAGATTATTACCTGCTGCCAATTTCCCATCCAGCTGAATATCTTTCGTTGTGATAGTTTCATTCTGCCCAGCCGTGATGGTTCCTTGGGCATTATGAATCAGATCAGATGAAATAGAAATATTCTCATTGGCAGCGATTAGACCTTGTTCATTTTCCAGTTTGTCTGATACAGAAATGGTATTGCTCCCATAAGCAGTTAGTTTCCCTTGAGAGTTATTTAGTGTTCTTCCTTGGATAGACAAGGTACTACCAGAAGCGATATTACCATTCAGGTTGTCCGTATGACTGGCTTGGATAGTCACATTTCCATTGGCAAGGATTTCACTATTGGAATTGTCCAGCGCATTTTCTTCTTCACTGGTTGTGGTAATGGACAAGTCTTTTTCAGAAGCAATGGTCTTGTGATTGGTGACTTGGTTGGCAGTGATTGCCATATTTCCAACGCTTCCCATGATTTTATCATTGGTGATCTGTCCATCGGCCTGCAGCGTCATATGTCCAGAAGATGCTATGGTTCCTGTATTTTGTATAGTCTTCGCATGGATGGTCATATCTTCCGTGCTGTGGGTGGTGCCGGCATGGTATAAGTTTCCTTGGTTATCCAGCACCATATGCTGGCTTTCGATGGCACCTTTAATGTCTATAGGAAGGCCTTTTTCATTGCCAATAAGGAAGATACGTCCAGCATACATGCCGCCTAGGTCTTTCACATCAATGGCAATCTCCGGTTTCTTTCCTTTTCCTTCGATAGCAGTGACTTTCCCTGTATTGGCATCAATCACATTGGCACCGGTGGTGACATGTACGGTATTCCCAAAGATAGCCGCTTTGATTTCTGCGGCTCTGGTATAAAGTTCCAATGTGTCTGCTTTTTTGCCATTGAGCCCATTTTCGGTGATAAGAATGGTAGCGTCATTATCTATGCGGAAATCTTTCAGTCGTTCCTTGTTGTCATACTCCGGTTTGCCCGTGGTCAAAATGGCACGAGCTGTATTGATGAATCCGCCACCATTGACGGTAATACCATTCGGATTGGCAATGATCACATCAGCTTTATGGCCTGCTACTTCCAGAAACCCATTCATCGTCGTAGGATTTCCGCTGGTCACTTGGTTCACAATGATTTTCGCCGGACCTTGTGCCATATTGGCATTGCCTTGCACGTAACCGGCCAGTTCCGTTTTGGATAGGGTATAGGAGTTATTCAGAATGGCCCCTTTAGTAGGTATATTGAATCGTTCATAGTCATTCCGAGAGACGCCACCGGCAGTGGGAGCAGAAATATTGACCAAGGGGATCCCATTGGCTGTTTCCTGCACTAATGGATACCGATTTCCCGGTGCTGTTGTATCAGGAAGAATGGGGGCTTCTGCCCATGCGATGGTATCACCGAAAAAGACACCGCTCAGTAAGACACAGAGTATCTTCCGTCCTAAGGATTTCATGGCTTTTGTTTTGAGAGACATGGATGGTATGGATTTCATGGTATGATGCTTCCTTTATATCTGTAGGCAGTTAGCAGTTGGAGGTTAGCCGTCATTGATATACTGCTGAGTACCAATTGCCTACCACTAACTAATTCTCGCTAACTAATACTAAAATTTCCAGCTTACAGTAAATCCGGGAACCCATTTCCTGGTGTGATAGCCTTCGGGTTTGTACAGGCTACGACTTATAAAGGCATCATAGGAAAGCCCTGAGGAAAAGTTTCCACGAAGGCCCAATGCCATACCTGCTATGGTGTGGCCCACCAGAACATCAGTAGATACACCGTATACGCTGCCTACATCCAGTCCCAGGTAGATATCGC
>CAVBRV010000246.1:0-3266 GCA_963597965.1 Paludibacteraceae bacterium
CCCTTAGAACCCTTAGAACCCTTAGAACCCTTAGAACCCTTAGAACCCTTAGAAACTTGAGCAACCTGAGTAACCTTTTCAACCTGTACCAATGCATAAAAATACACCATATACACCTGTTATTTGACATATATATCATATATTGTTAAAATATGCATAGTCATTCAATTCAGAATACGTAATACATTCAGCGATGGAGATGATCAGTATGATAGGTAAAAAGTTAAAATTGGCATTAGCACTGGGCGCTATGGCAGCGACTTTTTTGGCAGCTGGTTGTGGAGATGACAAAGGCACGCAGCAGGCAGCAAAGTCTGGTTCTGGTATTCCTGCCGTGATTCGTGTCGGGGCAGAAACCACGTTCCCACCATTTGAATTTACGAAAGATGATAAATACGTAGGCTTTGATTTGGATTTGGCCGATGCGGTTATCAAACAGATGGGGAGCCAGATGGAATTCAAGAGCATGGGATTCGATGCTCTCATTCCAGCCGTACAGTCTGGTCAAATCGATATGATTGCTTCTGGTCTCGATGCGACACCGGAAAGAGAAAAGCAGGTGGCTTTCTCGGATAAATATTTCACCCAGAACGGCTATGTCATTATCGTCAGAAAAGACAACAATGACATCAAAGATTGGGCAGACCTGGAAGGAAAGAATGTAGGCGCCCAGGTAGGTACCCAGCAGGTGAAATTGGCACAGGAAGCGAAAGCGGCTCAGGTGAAACAGCTCGATTCCAATTCCCAGGCCTTCATGGAACTCCAGGCCGGCACGTTGGATGCAGTCGCTATCGACCAGCCAGTGGGGATGTACTACTTGAAACAGGGCGGCGACAAGGATTTGAAACTGGTCGGCACAGCCAAGGAAGCGAGCGGTATGGTCTTTGCTATGAAGAAGGATAACAAAGAACTGCAGGCGGCTGTCAATAAGGCGCTGAAAGAACTTCGCGATAACGGCACCTATGATAAGATTTTTGAAAAATGGTTTGGCAAGCAGGATAAATAATTGACTCAAACTTCCCACCTGTAAAATGAAGATTCAGTTCGATGCTATCAAAGAAATAAGGATTTGTGTTAGCAGCACTAGCGTCATTTCGACCGGGCGTATTTGTGCAAAGTGACGATAAAGAAATAAATAGATTTGTGTCCCTGAGTGGAGAAATCTCTTCAGCACTAGCGGTAAGGGCTTAAAGACAGAAACGGGATTTGTCATCAAGCCTTTATCGCTGGTGCCGCTGAGATTTCTCCACTCAGGGACACAAATCATTTCATAACTTTTACATCATCAAGCACAAATATGATCGGTCGAAATGACGGTTTCGCTGCTACCTTCTTCTTATTTTAACAAGATCCCCTTGGAGGTCCCGATAGGCCTATCATCCGTATTTAAATGTCCCTTGATACCGCACTGTATCGAGGTAAACCAACATTTCTGAGGTGGGAAGTTTGAGTAATTGATTGTATGTGAAAATGCAGTCCTCTATGAAGGGGGGCTGCGTTTTTTATATGTAGGCATACGTGTAAGCAGTAGGCAGTTTGCAGTTTGCAGTAAATGTAAAAAACTGCAAACTGCAAACTGCTTACTGCTAACCAACACTTGAAATTTTAAAGTATTGACAGTTCGTGTTCTATATTTTGAAAAATTAAATTGAAATTGCACTTTGTGAGGCTTATATTAATACTAGAGGAAATAAAAATATGTAGCATCTGTTCGTTAATGCATATAGCCAGTATCGATGGGTGGTATTGCATAAATGTACGGGTGAATCGTGTACAGGTTTACGTGAGCTTTGGAAATATCCTTGTATTGATTTTAAGCTTTTAAAAAGAGGGGTATTGGGGCGCTATATGATTTGATGCGCCCCTTCCACCACTACGCACTACTCACTTCGCACTACGCACTTTTTCACCAAAACGAATTAACGAGTAGACACTAGGTAGGCAATGACAGGAGGACACTTATGTATAAGAAACTGATGAAAACCGTTGCATTTACTTTGGCAGCTGGGGCCGTGCTTTTTGTGGCAGGTTGCGGAGACAACAATGTTGCCAGCAGCAGTAGCACGCAGAAAAAACTTTCTGTGGCTGTGGAAGCATCCTATGCGCCTTTTGAATACAAAGATGAACACCAGCATATCATCGGGTTCGACGTGGATTTGATGAAAGCGGTAGCAGAAAAAATGAATGCAGAAGCCGAATTTCATAACATGCCTTTTGACGATATTTTCCCGGCGGTAGGGGAAAAGAAAATCAATCTGGGCATTTCTGCTATTGGCAAAACCGAACGGAGAAGTCAGTATGTGTCCTTCAGTGATCCTTACTATAGCTTAGGGGCCTATGTGATTGTGGTCCGTCCTGGCAGTGACATTCATGGCGTGGAAGATTTGAAAGGCAAAGTGGTGGTTGTTGAAAAAGGGACCACCAATGAAGATAAGGCCCAAACCGTAGGGGCTGCGAAAATCGTTACATCAGACGCCTATGAAGTGGTATTCCGCACCGTGGAAAAAGGCCAGGCCGATGCGGCTATTGTGGATGAACCAGGGGCGAAGTACTATTTGGAACATCAAAACACGCAGCTCGCTCTGGCTGGCACCATTCCGACGGATGAACAGTTTGTGATTATTATGGCAAAAGATGATAAAAAGATGCAGCAAGATGTGAATGCGGCCTTGAAACAAGTCATGGATGATGGGACATATGATAAGTTGTCTCAGAAATGGTTCTTCAACAAAGCACAGGATGAAAAGAAATAAGAGGTAGGAAATACAAGATCCCAGTCAGGATGAAATGGCTGGGATTTTTTTATTGATTGTTTTTTGTTGTTGGTTGTTAGTTGCTGGTTGTTTGGCAATGGATTCATGTTGATTGCAAATTGAATGACGCAAATTTTCTGTTTAAGAATATCCGACTTACTTCGATAAAATCAAAGTAGAGGTGAAATGAAATTGGTATCTTGCTTTTGGTAGAAAATGGCATTCTCTCTATTCGTCATTCCGACCGAAGTGGAGGAATCTTTGTGTTATTCAATACTTGTATCATTAATATGCTATCAATATTGAAATGATACTCAGCGTCTGGGGCGTGATGTATGAGGCTAACAGGCAAATGGATAGTGACGAAGCGACTCTTATGGCTTTTCAGTTAGCCTCAAATGTGGACGCCCCAGACGTTAAGCCTCATTTCATTCCGTAAGTTTTTCATAGTTCCCTTTAGGAATAACACAAAGATCTTTCGACACGCCCTTCGGGCGGCTCAAGATGACGATG
>CAVBRV010000247.1:0-2585 GCA_963597965.1 Paludibacteraceae bacterium
GAAATAAAAAGAGGGGGTGCATTTCCCTCGGCCGTAAGGCCGGTTGTATGGTTTTCTGAATACTAAGCGGTATGAAAACAGTTTGCCACTATACAAAACATTACGATTTATACCGCCTTGTATTCATAAAAACCATACAACCAGCCTACGGCTGAAAAAATACACATCTTCGCTTCGCTCGAAATGGCGTCTCACTGCATCCTTGCGTCGCTACGCTCCTAACGATGCAGTTCGCTTGCACACCCCTCTGCCTACGGCATCTCCCCCGGAGGGGGCGAGGTCCTACGGACCTATCATTACTATTTAAATCGCTAAATGACTTAGATAACATCGAAATGAATCACCATTTTATCAGTGGGAAATTTGAGTAATAAATGTTCATTCATTTTTCAACTGGCAAGAAACCAGCATATCGTTAGTTGCTGGTTGTTAGTCATTGGTTGTCTGGATTCAAACAACTAACAACCAACAACAAACAATCAGGTTATAATTTGAAAAGAGGGCTATAAATGAAACCATTTATAAAAATGCAAATGCCAAAACATGCGTGGTATATGCCATCTCCCAAAGCATACGGCGTGATTGGCTTGATGGTAGGATTTGCATCTTTGGGCGGCTGGTGCATGGCAGCAGAGGAAGCTGCTGATGCAGGGGAGCCGGTATATACACTCCAAGGAATTACTGTCGAAGCGAAACGCCCCGATTGGGAAGCGAAGCTCTCTCCGGGTACGGTGACTGTTATTCGGCCCCAGGATTTCAAAGGCGAGCAGAAAACCTTACCGGATATGCTAAAAACAGTGCCAGGGGTTCATGTGCGTGAAGTGAATGGGCATGGACAATATACGACTGTCACCGTGCGTGGTTCTACAGCAGCCCAAGTCGGGGTATTTATGGATGGCATTCTGACCAATCTAGGTGGTGATTCTGCAGTAGATATTTCGACCATCCCTGTGAAAAACGTGGAACGAATTGAAGTCTATCGCGGCTATGTACCAGCTCGTTTTGGCGGGACATTCATTGGCGGCGTCATCAATATTGTCACCAAGAAACCAGACAAGCCCGGTATTTCCGCAGAAGTAGGCAAGAGTTCTTATGGTGGGAAGAGCATGTCTCTGGAGTATACGGCTCCACTGGCCAGTGGTACGTTGATGGTGGCAGGAAATTATGAATCCAGTAAGAATGATTTTTCTTACACCAATTATGCGGCAGAACGGAATATTCCAAGTGTAGAAAATTCTTTGCAGGGGTACCAGAGTCAAGTAGATAATTTTAATAGTAACCGCATTGATTATTTGACCAGTGAAGTGGGACAAGATGGTAAGCCCAAAACACCCATTATTTCGTTAACCCAGGATGAAATCGATCATTATAAAAATAACACTGACGATTGGCTCAATTTCATTAGAGGTTCCGGGGAGAATAGCTTAACCGGAAAGATGGAAGAAAATGCGATGGTTGCTGCAGGAAAGGAAGACGCATCGAAATTTTACAATGAAATTGCATCTACTACTGTTAATGGTCGAACGTTAAAAGATTTATTTATTGAGGATTTAGGGTCGTCAGACGATTGGTTTGGAGAAGCCAGTCAAGAATGGGCATCTGGTAATGGAAAAATTTTGACGCCAGAAATTAAGCAGGAAATTTTGAAAGATTATGTTGATAAAACCATAGGAGATACCATTGCCAATGAGAAGTTAAATTCTGATCCAGACACCAGTGCCAGTTTGGCAGGGTATAAAGAAAAGGTAGAAGAATATAAGAAAAAATTAAAAGAAGCGAAAGATGGCAAACGTTGGCGTAAGTATAATGATTATAAAAATAGCAGTGCTTTGGTGAAATGGCAGAACCAGAACTGGGTCGTGAAAGGTTCTTGGAATCATATCAATCGCCATTTGCCAGATGGACTTTGGAATGGGGATGCTACAGAAGCTGTAATCCATAATGGTGTAGATTTACGAGATATTTATTACTATGATAGTCGTCGACAAAAATTGACTAATACAGAATTGATGGTGCAGAACCGAAATCAAAATGGTCGCTTAGAATGGGGCTGGACGGCGGATTATCTCCATCAGAAAAAGAGCTATAAAGCAGAGCATATCATGCAAAATGATGTGACTGATGCAGAAAAGGAGACAGTTCCATTGAGAGAATGGAGTAAATATACTTCCAATAAGTATAATATTCAGTTGGATGGAACATATAAAATATCCGAACGAAACATGTTGGATTTTCAGACGAATATTTCGCATGAACGCTTGAATATCAATGGTTCACTAATGGATAAAGTATTAGGAGAGTTTGATATATCCAAGCTATTGGGGCAGATGAGAAATCGATATGATCAGGACATTTGGAATGTGCAAGTGCAAGATACGATTACCTTAGATAAGAAGTCCACGTGGTATTTGACACCCAGTTTGCGATATAATCGCTCTAAGATTACTGGTTACAGTGACGGAAAACGATTTGGTGAAAATCAGGAAAATCGATTTCATTGGATTCACCCTAAAGATAGTCAGGTGGATGATAAAGTGACTTGGCAGTTGGCCTTGAAAAAGATTGTTAATGACCAGCTGACTCTT
>CAVBRV010000247.1:2595-3221 GCA_963597965.1 Paludibacteraceae bacterium
TCGTATGACTGGTGGCACTTATTACCGCTTGCTGAATATGTATGAAATTGCAGGCGATGGAGCTGGCATTCTTCCCGCTACAAGGGAAGGGAAGACTTCCTTATTTCCAGTTCCGGAAGAAGGGAAACAATTTGATATGGGGGCCATTTGGAAAGGGAAGGTTCTTCATGCTGATAATAGTACGCAGATTACGTACTTCTGGCGAGATTCTACCAACATGCTGCAGCTGGTTCGGTCAGGGAAAGACCATTGGTCCTATTTTAATGATAACCGCGGTAAAGTGCATGGATTTGAGTTCCAGTCTAATTTTAGCTGGAAGAAAATTGATTTGGATTTGCGGGCCACCTACATGCAAACCCATATGCAACGAAAGAATACTTCTGTTGGTTATGGGTATTCTGATATTTGGGCGACCTATCAGCCTGATTGGGAAGGCAATGCCCGGTTGACCTATCGTCCCAATCAGCATATAGATTTATTTGGTGAGCTACATTATACGGGTGGCTATTATACAGATTGCAAAAAGGATTTTAGAGGTGGAGAGTATGCCTATCTGTCTGGTAGACCAGTCAATGCATTGACCACTATTAATGGTGGGATTAAGTGGAAACCGGCTGATAGTTGGC
>CAVBRV010000248.1:0-3191 GCA_963597965.1 Paludibacteraceae bacterium
TCCTTTTTCTGTTCAAATCGAGTTTTTAATGCTTCTTGTGCTCGTTCGCAACGTCTAATTTCTCTATCAATAGAAGACGTATCAAACCCCATAGCCCCTTTAGCCAGCTTTAAACCAGAAAGGCAACGGTCCAACAAGAATGTAATTTCCTCATCAAAACAATGTTGCATCATATTTTTCGGCTGGAAGGATTGAATCATTCGTTTCAATTTTTCTGGTAATTGTTCATCATCTACTGCTGATGTAGTGATCAAGTCGGGTTCTACGCCATTTAAATATTGAAGATGCTGTTTAATATTCTCTGTTGTCAGCTGTATGTTTTCTTTTGACAGTTTGTCACACTTTGTCAGCACATATCCCACATAAGGACTATAATTTCTGATTTCATTCAAAAAATTGACAGAAGAATCGGTCATGCATCCGTTTTCTATATTCGTAACAAAAAGGTAGGCCGTTGCTTGTCCGATATATTGTAAAAGAGCTTTGTTATGAGCTTCAACGCCAGAATTAAAACCTGGCATATCGACTAGGACATAATCCGATAATTCTTTTAACACAGGGTTATTTAAATGGTATACATATTTCAAATACCTATTCGGATCTCCCTCCGGTGCCTCTGCCAAACTGCAGTGTTCGGCTTCCCCGGATGGCAAAACTAAATCGACGCCTTCCTTTTCATTATATACAAGTTCCGTTGCAATAGCTGTCTTTGGTGTCACATCTTCTTTCAGTAAATTAATGCCAAGCAACCGATTCATCAGTGCTGTCTTACCAGAGCTGAACTCACCAATAACCAAAACTTTAATTTTGAAATTCTGTACTCGGTCCACTAAATTTTCCGCCGTTGTGACCAGATTCGTAGAAGAAGGAATATCCTTCTCAACAATTTCTCTCGCTGTCTGCAATGCCTGCAAATATTTAGTCTTATTCATTCATTTCTCCTTTACTATATAAATTACGTTGTTAGATTTCAAGCAACTAACAATGGACAACCAACAACAACTACCGCAATAGCCCCCAGCCAATCTCACCACCCACGGCGAACCACTGCCAACTGCCTACTGCTAACTGCCAACTACCATCTATATCTTCAATTCAAACTTTCCACAAGATTGACAACCTTTCTTCTGCAATCCCACAGTCTTCATACAGCGAGCTTTCATATCTCTATCAAACTCCCACCAATTCCCCCCTAATGGCCGAATAGCAGAGTTGGTCGGATCATACCAATGCTTACAAAAAGCACAATACCCCAGACGAAAATCGCCGGCATAGAATTTACCTTTACTCATGTTGATACACTCCTTTTCTGTATAAGTAGGCAGTTGGCAGTTTTTAGTGAGTGGTCATTCGTCAAACAACCAACAACTAACAACCATCAACAAGTACCTCAATCGGCACCAACCTAAAACACAGCTAGTGACTAACTGCCTACTGCTAACAGCCTACTGCCTACTTGTAAGTTCTCCCGCCGCTTCTTAATTTGATGCGGCGGCACCACCATTCCTCATTTCTAATTCCTCATTTCTAATTTTCAAGAACTGTCACCTTATCCCCCTGACTTCCTAGCCACATATCGATGCCAATTCCATAAGCTTCGGCGACTATGGTATAGACGCCCTCTTTTTCTTCTAGGATTTGTGCCGTGGGAAGCCGGTCCAACACGGCTTCTACGGAAGGTCCGCTATAAATGAATTTCACACGCCGCAAGGGACCAGGGTACATGAATTGGACACGCTTGCGAAATTCGCCGTCTTTGAAGCGGTCTGCATAAGGAATGTGAAATTTCTTTCCTATATGTTCCATGCACTCTATGCGGTCTACCCGGAAGATGGTGGGAAATTCGGTTTCTTCTTCTTTGAAAGCCACCAGGTAGAAATAAAATTCCGAGAATAAGATGGCAACCGGCTTCACAGCATGAACCCGCAAGCAGTTGTCCTGGCGAATGTAGCGGATGTGAAGAATTTCTTTATTTCGTATGGCAAGAGAAAGTTCCCATAGAGGATCCAGCAATTTCTTCCCGTGCCGCAAGGACACGTAGTAGAAGGCTTCGTTTTTGATGATGTCTTCGATAATATCTCGGTCTTTCTTCGGACTTTCGGCGGTGAGTTTTTCCAAAATACTGTGCAATTCACCGGGCTCCAAGGCACGACTTTCGAGAAGAATTTTCGCCAAAGCTAGGATTTCTTTGTGATTCAGGTGCTCGTAGGTGGAACGAACCAGTCGGTATCCTTTCTCCGTTTGGCTGTACTCGATGGTTCCGTGTCCACTTTGGAGAGAAGACTCCGCCAGATGGGCACGGAGGTCTTCCAAGTCTCGCTGGATGGTCTTCACCGTGACACCATAGGCCGCCGCCATTTCTTTCTTGGTAATCACCTCTCCCCGGCTGAGCCGGTCGTACATATCCAGGAGGCGAGCTCCTTTGTTTTCTGTTTCTGTCATAGCATCACTCCTTGTGTTAAGTTGGCAGTTAGCCGTAGGCAGTTGGCAGTAAATCCTTAGCCCCCTTTCTTTGAAAGGGGGTAGCGAAACGAGCAAAGCGAGTGCAGCGGGGGATAGTCCTTCGATAGCGATTGATTCGCAACCACTCACTGCCAACTGCCTACCGCTAACTTATCCCCATTATACGAATCACCGTGGACACACCATGACCATGGAAAGAATTTTTTGCATTGGATGTTAGTTTTTTTCTGTGGAAAACCAAACAACCAACAACCAACAACTAGAAATGCAAGACAAAAAGACCCCACCACAGGAAAAAACTCCTATGATGAGGTCTTAAAACAAAGGGGAAACGGCGGTC
Organism: Paludibacteraceae bacterium; assembly: GCA_963597965.1. Lineage (GTDB taxonomy): Bacteria > Bacillota > Negativicutes > Veillonellales > Dialisteraceae > Dialister. The sequence goes on from CAVBRV010000248.1 coordinate 2,804, forward strand.
TACCCCCCCCGATTTTTAGCACCCAGCAGCACGCAGAAAAAAGCATGAATTACCGTTTCATTTCCTTTCCGGTTGATCATGGTCATCCCTCTCCTTCTGCTTGCATGTATTAGAATGAATCTTGATGTCATTATATCATATATGAATGCTTTTGTGGGATATGATTTGTTGGAAATTAATGGTTGTTGGTTGTTGGAGCCAAACAAATAACAGCCCAATATAGCAAATGCCTGCTTATCAAAAGATAATTATCTCAAACTTCCCATCTGTCAAATAGCGGCTTATTCCGATGTGATCAGTATGATTTAAGCGTTTTAAATAGTAATGATAGGTCCATCGGGCATCTCTTCCGGAGGGTAGCTGTTAAGTTAAGAAAGCGATTTCATCT
>CAVBRV010000249.1:0-3189 GCA_963597965.1 Paludibacteraceae bacterium
AAGTTTACACCTTATTTATCGCCCCCGTCGGGGGAGATGCCGTAGGCAGAGGGGGGGCACTAGCGGTATACTTCGCAATGAACATATCAAGAGGACTTGGTGATGTCTGCTCCTAGCGGTGTAGGCGCTCAGCGAAAGCGGGTAAATCGCTAGAGTGGACGCCGATATGGATAGTAATACAGGAGGTTTTGTTGTTGGTTGCTGGTTGTCTGTTGTTTGGAAGCTAACAACCAGCAACCAACAATAGGAGAGGTATATCGCTAGGGGCGGATAGCACAAAGTTCATGTGATATGTTCATCGTATTTCATTCCGCTAGAGCAGCCCCCTCTTTTATTCTCCCCCGACGGGGGAGACGAGACGCTAGTGATACTACCGGAAGAGGCACTAGCGTTACTGCCAACTGCCAACCGCCAACTGCCTACTGAAACACAAAGGAGGGAATATTTCCTTGAAACACATACGAACCATGACAGTTGCCTTATTTCTGGTCATGAACATGATTACCGGCTGCGGGATTCCCCAAAGTGAACTCCCGAAAGAAGACCACGCCTACAATGTCATCGATGCCCAGGGGACAGTAGTGCATATTCCGCACAAACCACAACGCATTCTGGCGGGAAATATGACCTACGATACCATCCTGCTAGGTCTCACCACACCGGATCATGTGGTGGCGGTGAACGTGCTGAGCAAAGACCCGCTCTCCTCCTTCTGTGCCGAAGAAGCGAAGAAAGTGCCTCGCACCACCACCTCCCTCACTGGTATTTCTACCACCCTGGTGATGGAAGCCAAGCCCGACTTGATTCTCATGCCCGACTACACCGACAAAAATACACTAGACATGCTGCGAAGCCTTCACTATCCCGTGGTCGTTTGCCAAGGGCCGAATACATTTGATGAAATTCGCGGTGTCATTCGTCTCATGGCAGAAGCGATGGGCGAAACAGAGCGGGGCGAAAGCGTGGTAGCCCAGATGGACCAGAGCTTGCAAGAAGCAGATGAAGTGCTAGGAAATATCCAAGGGCCTCGTCCGGCGGGACTCTTAGTTTCTCAAATGCAAAGCTACGGTGGCGCCGGCTCCATGTACGACATCCTCATCCAGCGGGCCAGAATTGACAACGCCATCACCAAAGCGGGGCTCAAAAATGGGGACTATTTGTCTAAAGAAATGGTTCTCAAATCCGATCCCGATTTCTTCCTCGTATCCGCCACGAGAAACCAGGATTTATATGGAGGAAATAAATTCACCCAGGAATTTTTCAGCGACCCCGCCTTGCAATGGCTCAAAGGCTCGAAAAAAGTCATCGCCCTGCCCAATCGCTATATCTACTGTGGCAACCAGAACTGTGGCTGGGCCGTGAAAGCCCTGGCGAATGCGGCCTATGGACCGTTGTTTGATATGAGTGAGGAGCATAATATAGAGGGTGTTCATTAATTCACTTTTCAACTGGTAAGAAACCGGACTAACGATTGTTGCTGGTTGTTAGTTGTTGGTTGTCTGGATTCAAACAACCGACAACTAACAACCAACAACCAGAAAACTATAAATTTTTTCTAAAAGAGGTTCACAACTGAGCCTCTTTTTCGATACTATGTATAGAAGGAAATGAAGGCCTCCCGGAAATCTGAACCAGAAACCTTATGTTCTCTTTCATCCTAGGTAAGAAAGGGGATATGGGCGGACGGGACAGACGCGGTTGGAATTTCTTTCTCCTTTCCAACGGTTTCGCCCGGGAGAAACCGGTAGGAAGGGTAAGCAAGACAAAAACAAAAGACAGAAAAGCAACGCAAAAGAAGAACCGCTGATTGCATGCCAGTAGATTTCTGAGCCGCCTCTAGGAGAGTAAGACCTATGTCCGGAAACCTATGCTACCGATCAGGCGCTGAAGCCATGGATTATGTTTCTTCTGCTAAAGTTGCTTTCCTGTCTTTTTGTGGTGTCTGGAAGAGGTGCTATTGGAAGAGGCCAGTTAGTACGTGATCATTCATTCACTTTTCAATCAATAAGAGCCCGAATTAGTGATTGTTGTTGGTTGTTAGTTGTTGGTTGTCTGGAACTCAACAGCTAATAACCGAGAGCAATCGCCAATCCGGCTTTTTTCGTTGCAAAAATAAAAAAATGCAAAAAGATATTAAAAATACATTTGACAATACTATGAGTATATGCTTTAAGATGTTTGACATATGTGAAAGCATGAAAAAATTATGAATCGGATATTACGCTATTTGTATTTCTTTTTTATTGTGGAAACTCGGAAACACAAATAAAAGAAAACAGCAAGCGTCATATTATATATTTTTTTATTTGTGCTTTGAGAGGAGCAAAACATTATGAAGAAAGAATTAGCTGTTTTATTGGGAGCTGCCATTTTTATGGGGGGGTACGTCGGGTACGCTGCTGACGATGTGTATGAACTGAATCCGGTAGTCGTTACCGCGACCAGGACGGAAAAGAAAGTCGTAGATACTCCTGCAAATGTTAATGTAATTACTGCCAAAGATATTCAAGATAAGGGATATACCAGTGCTTTTGAAGCGGTTAGAGATTTAGCACAAGCTAATTCGCATACTTATCAAGAAGACGGGATGAGTTATGGTGGTATGGTTTCTCGTATTCGTATGCGCGGTATCGATAATGGTACTTTGGTTATGGTCAATGGGGTTCCGGCCAATTTCATGAACGCTTCTGCTTTGGGAAGTGTGGCTTTGGATCAAATTGAAAGAGTAGAAGTTGTTAAAGGTTCTGGCTCTGTTCTTTATGGACCACAGGCTATGGCTGGTGTCATCAACATTATTACAAAGAAACCAGATGGAACATCTCAGGAAATCAAAGGGAATGTATCGGCCATGATTGGCAATCGCTATAAAGGTGGTGCTGTCAACCTTAGTCATGCTTACTTTGATATTGGCTATAAACAGTACTCCATTGCGGACATGAACAATGTAGAACATCCATATCCGAGTGGTACAGGCCCATCTATCAATTTGAAGGACAAAAAAGGAAATCAGCTGTATTTTGATGCTAGAGTGACTGATGATTTGACATTCACTTATGGCCGCACGGAAATGCAGGGAAAATATGAAGTTGGCGAATTTAAAAATTTCAAGAATGTTTTGAAATATGCTAGTAAAACCAAAAATATTTATGACACCTATTCTTTAGTATATGATTCTAAAGAAACTGGCTG
>CAVBRV010000250.1:0-3154 GCA_963597965.1 Paludibacteraceae bacterium
GGTTGTATGTTTGCAATTAAACCTTAAACCAATGACACTTTCTTCGTGACGAATTATCATGTATGAGATCGGTATATAAACCTTAAACCAATACATAATAAATTAGGAATACTTACATATCAACGATACAATATACTAGGGGTGTTCTCGGTTGTTAGTTGTTTGAATCCAGACAACCGACAACCAACAACCAACAACACTCACGAATCCGATTTTTACCAGTTGAAAGTGAATGACTACTCGCTATAGACATTAGACAAGGAGAACTTCATGCAAAGCGTACAACTAGCAGCCAGTGAAATATGGGGCACCCTTTTATTTTTCGTTATATTGTATCTATTCAGCACGGAACTGAATCAAAAAAAGACCACCAAGGCCCTTTTGATTGCTTGTATGACACGGCTTGTGAGTGACGCCATTTCCTGGGCCTTCGATGAGACGCCGGGGCTTTTCTTTGGCCTGCTGACGAGAGCGAGTAACTATGTGACCTTTGTTTCCAATGACGTGATTTCACTTGTTTTCTCCATCTTTGTGTGGCAGCTGGTCAAAGGAAAAGAGGAAAAGCCAGGACTACTGCTTAAAGCCTATTGGGCACTGGAAGTGATTTCCATCGCGGCCCTCACGCTGAATTTGCACTTTGGCTGGTTCTATTCCTTTGATAGCGCCAATGTGTATAGTCGCGGGACCTGGTATCAGCTGACCCATGTGGCGCCGTTGGCTTCTTTGGGGATTATTTTGTGGCTCTTGGCGGCCTATCATCAGCGATTCAGCAAGAATCAGAAGGTGCTGGGCTGGACTTATTTCTTCTTGATGGCCGGGGCTACGTTCTACGAATTGTTCAACTTTGGCCTATCCCTGCAGACTTATGCCCAAACTTTTTCGGCGTTGATGGCGTTTATGGTGGTAGAAATAGATCTTCGACAGAATTTGGTGACCACCAAGCAGCAGCTAGAGCAGAAGAATGCTCGCTTGAAGGTGGAAGAGAAGAAAGTGGAAGCTGCTTTAAAGGCGGAGCAGCTGAAGACGGACATTATTTCCTCCATCGCAGCGGCTTATAAGGAAATCGTGATCCTGGATTTCACGAAGAAGGAATACTATGTCCTGTCGGAGCAAAATCAGGAATATCATATGACCGGCCAGTCCGGCAGCTTTGAAGAGCTCCGGGAAGAACTTTTCAAAAAGAGTATTGCCGCAGATTATGAAGCCAACGAAGACATCAGACGTTTCCTGGACCTGGATACGGTGCAAGAGCGGCTGAAAGATAAGAATTTGGTTTTGATGGAAATCAAATCGGTGCATGGCACCTGGAACTCGGCGGCTTTCCTTCCGAAAAAGCGGGATGAAAAAGGAAACGTGCTGGATGGCATGTTCCTGATTCGAGATATTTCTGAACAAAAAATCAAAGAACTGAAGACCGATGAAGCCTTGAAAGACCAACAGAATCAATTATCCCTGGCTCTTTCCGCGGCCCAGCAGGCCAATAAGGCAAAGACCATGTTCCTCAATAGCATGTCCCACGACATTCGCACCCCGATGAATGCCATCGTCGGTTTTACCGCCCTGGCACAGACCCATATCGACCATCCCGACCAGGTGCAGGATTATTTGGCAAAAATCAATACCTCCAGCACCCATCTGCTCAGCCTGATCAATGATATTTTGGACATGAGCCGCATCGAAAGCGGCAGCGTGAAATTGGACGAAAAGCCGGTCCATATTCCCGATTTGCTGCACGACCTGCGCACCATGATTCAGGGCCTCATTCACGCGAAACAGCAGAATCTCTACATCGACACCCAGGATGTGCAAAATGAAGACGTGATCACCGATAAACTGCGGTTGAACCAGGTGCTCATCAATATCGTAGGAAACGCTATCAAGTTCACCCCTGTGGGCGGTGATATTATCATTCATCTGGCGGAAAAGCCCTGCTCCGCGGTGGGATATACCACCTATGAATTTGCCATCAAAGACACAGGCATCGGCATGTCGCCCGAATTTTTGGGACACGTCTTTGACACCTTCGCCAGAGAACGGTCCACCACGGTCAGCGGCATTCAAGGCACCGGTCTGGGCATGGCGATTACGAAAAATATCGTAGACATGATGGGCGGAACTATTTCCGTCACCAGCGAAGAAGGGAAAGGGTCCACCTTTATCGTGACCCTGACCTTGCGTCTCTCCGACCATCCGGTACAGTACAAACCCATCACCGCCCTCAAAGGCGCCAGAGCCCTGGTGGTAGATGATGACGTGGAAACTTGTCGCAGCGTGTGCAAAATGCTTCGTTCCATCGAAATGCAGCCCGACTGGACCGTCACGGGAAAAGAAGCCATCCTTCGCGCCCAAGACGCTTCGGAAATCAATGATGAATACAAAGTCTATATCGTGGATTACCTCATGCCCGACATGAACGGCATCGAAACCATTCGGAGAATCCGCAAAGTGATCCGAGAAGACGTGCCCATCATCGTCCTCACTGCCTATGACTGGAGCGACTTTGAAAAAGAAGCCCGCGAAGCCGGCGTCACTGCTTTCGTAGCGAAACCGCTATTCATGTCCGAACTCCGCACCGTCTTGACCCAACCGCTGAAGGTAGAAACACCGAAAACGGAAATTTCTTCTGAGCACTATGATTACGCAGGAAAACGAATCCTTTTGGTAGAGGACAATGAACTGAATCGGGAAATTGCGACCGAACTCTTAGGAGAAACAGGCATGACCATCGACTGTGCCACCGATGGCATCGAAGCGGTCAATATTATCAATACTTCCCCTGAAGATACCTATGACGCAATTCTCATGGATATTCAAATGCCAAGAATGGATGGCTATACGGCGACCCGTGAAATTCGCACCCTCGCCAACAACCGAAAAGCCAATATCCCCATCGTGGCCATGACAGCCAATGCGTTTGAGGAAGATCGGAGAAAGGCGTTTGAATGTGGGATGAATGGACATATCGTGAAGCCCTTTGATATGAAGGTGGTCATGAAGACGTTGCATCAGATTTGGGGGAATTAAGGAAACACTGATTTAATCATTATTTGAAATGATATGAATTTTTATTCAAAGCGAGGAAAGAAAATCCGCGAATAGTGAGCTATTTAAGGATTTCCTTGACGATGCTTTGGATAAAAATTCATATCATTTC
>CAVBRV010000251.1:0-871 GCA_963597965.1 Paludibacteraceae bacterium
CAGTTTTACACGGTTTAAAAAAATATTTTTCTTCGATTCCTTTCTTTCTCATTTCTGCCATTTCACAATACAATAGCAACTCATAGCAAAAATGAAAATAGAGAGTTCCCGGAAAGTGAACCAAAAATGTAAGAAAGAATGATTCATCAAAACCGCATACCAAACAAAAGGCGAAAGTGCAATAAGTCCTAATGCATTTTTGAGTGCTACCTTATTTAGTGCTGTAGCTTTCTTTCGTCTTGTATAAAGATTATAGCCTGCACCAGATAACAACAAGACTATCAAAATCCAACAAATCGGATTCCGCATCATAGCAACTACATTCATTATAATAACAAAACCGAGAGAACACTCCGCTGCTGGTCCCCAAATAGCTTCTGCAGCTGATACAGTATCAGACATCCGATATACCGCCTGTCCAATAGCTTCTCGAAAAGCGCCATATCCTATAAAGCTCCACAACAAAAGCCATTTCACTAAGTACATACCACCATAACCAAATGCCCAAGCCAATCCTGACTTTATCGTGAGAATGACCCCACTCCATTTTCCATGTAATTGATTCTCCTTATCCAATAAAAGGAGAAACAGCACCATCGGAATCCCATAAGAAACTAATGGATACGTCAAGAAATCAAAGAATGCCGTACCAATACCTATAGCCGTAAATGCATAGATATATCTGTCATTTTTTCCTAATTGCTCTCCTTTTCGCAATACCCATATACTAGCGAACATCATCATATAATACATGGAAGAATATTGGAAAGACATAGCTAGGGAAATAGGATTCAGTGATAAATAGGATAATAAAAACGCCCATTGTATCTTTCTCCCCAATTTTTCACCAACAAGACTAAATACATAAAAT
>CAVBRV010000251.1:881-3129 GCA_963597965.1 Paludibacteraceae bacterium
AATAGTTCCCCAGAAAAGTAATGGCTTCAAGTAAAGCAAGTTAGCGACCATAGTTTTGTACGATCTGTCCATCCGTCTCATTATGCAATTCCTTCAATAGTGCCGCTACCGGATTGGTATTCTGATAATCATAGCCAGGATTTTGTAATGCATCTTCTAATACATTTCCTGTTCCTGGAAAAATAGCCTTTCTAATCATGACGGAATCTGTTACATTATCTAATAAACCGCTGATACTTCCATAAGACCATGAATAAGGCTCTCCCTCCTTTTCATAAGTACTTGTCGAGGCCTGTGCATTTTGAAACACACGTCCTTCCGTCGGTAATGCATATATTCCACACAAAATTGCTAAGCCAGTTACTGCTGAAAGTACTACCATCAGTATCATTCGGAAAATAATTTTAAATCGTACACTCATACAGTTACTCCCCTTTCTTTATCGTTTCCGCTTCCCTAGCCGCTGCGGCAACATAAACCCCTTTCAACTGGTGGAATCGGGCAAAAGCTACATTTCTCCAATTCTTTTCATCGGAGGACAAACTGTAGCCGTATCGATGCAAGCCTGTTAAATAAGTCCATTGCAATGAATTATTGGGTGGAGCATTCTCAACTATCAATACCTCTTGCTTTCCTTCCAACTGCTTGGCTTGCATCAGTATATCCGCTTCATATTGATATTCCTGTACATACCACCAAATGGTCGTTGAAAAAGTAAAGCAGAAATATACCACAGCCAATCCGTAATTCAGTTTGAGATTTCCTTTTAAAACATCAACCTTTTCCTGCCTTGCCACATAAGCGGCTACAAACACTGCCGAAATAGCAAAGATAAGTCCGGGAAATAAACTTCGATTGGGAAATTCAGGTGAAAGAAGCATAATGAAATCAAATAGTAAACTATTCACAGCTAACCAGATAATCAGTTTTTTATATCTATTCCAATTGGCTATGGTCCTCAAAATCTTCCTATTTCTAAAAACTTTCCACAAGTAAAACCAAAGCATTGACTGTAATAGTGAATTAAACCAAATGGTCAGCCATTTCTTAGGAGTAATAAGAAAATTTTGTAGTGTCTCCCCACTATCGCTGATTCGCAAGAAATTGCCCGGTGCCAACATAAGTAGTCCATAGCCCATGGTCAATCCCAGAAATCCTGTCACCATCCAAAATTTTCCCGTTCCTTTTCGATAGGCATGGAGAATGTAAAAGAATCCGAAAAGACCAATCCAACAAATGGTATTTTCATTGGAATTTCCAGCTAAAATTCCCAGAGGAAACATGATGACAGGTAGCCAGGACTTTTCTATTTCCTGTCCACCACTCATATAGTGGCGGACATAGGGTAATAGGAAAAGCAATAAAAAGACCATGGGAAAGAGATAATTGCAAGACCCATCGGTCCAGATAAAAACGCCTACAAAATTTGCATGAAATGCCCAGAGGCAAAAGAAAATCAGTGCCGCTTCTTTGGCAGAGAGCTTCATCGTCATCTGTCCACCCCGAGCCACCCACTGGATGCCAAGCACCAGTAGCACTGTGGCAAATGACACCGCTACATTGAACACCCTCCGGGGCATCCACAGAAACCACATCGCCAGCGCTTGTGCCACAACGCGCCCGCCCCAGGTCATGAAGTAGGAATAGGTAGATTCCGCAATGTCAGAAAAACTAGCGATCCGCCTAGCATTTTCTGACAGTGGTTCATACATGGAGTGCCCTTCCCACACAAAAGAGTAGAGATAATCATCTCCGATGGAGCGATGGGTCAGACAGTTTAGGATGAAAATGATGGCAAAGATTCCCAAGTAGATGAGAAATAGTTTTTTCTTTTTGATACGATTCATTAGATTTCCTCTTCGTTGATTTATGTTGCTAGTTGTTGGTTGTTGGTTGTTAGTCGTTGAAGCCAAACAACCGACAACCAACAACAATCGTTAAATTTTGTTTCTTACCAGTTGAAAATTGAATGAATGTCCCCTCATCAATTAATCCTTATTGTAATCTAGGAAACGTTTCACTTCAATCATTTCTCGATTTCTTTTTCTTATTTTGCTATAATATGAATAGGAAAAGCAATGCTGTTCAGTTAAGGATTTAAGTCAATAGGTATGCTAACGCTTGCGGTTACAGGTTGCTCAAGGTTCTAAAGTTGCTCAGGTTCCCCGAATACGCCGATTATTGCTGGTATAATTAGTGGATGCTCGATAATTCATACGCCCGATGTTTACTGAATATATGCAGTGAA
>CAVBRV010000252.1:0-3121 GCA_963597965.1 Paludibacteraceae bacterium
TTTGTGTCCCTGAGTGGAGAAATCTCAGCGGCACAAGCGATAAAGGCTTGATGACAAAATTTCGTCTCAGTCTTTAAGCCCTTATCGCTGGTGCTGAAGAGATTTCTCCACTCAGGGACACAAATCTATTTATTTCTATATCATCACTTTGAGCAAATACGACCGGTCGAAATGACGTTAGTGATGATCCCATAACTCCTTATTTCTTTGATCGCATCGAAATAAATCGCCATTTTACAGATGGGAAGTTTGAGTCCATAACCTTTCTAAGTCCTAATCCCCAATCCCTAATCCCTAGCTACCAGTCACCAGTCACTAGTCCCCAAAACAAAGTTGAATTTTTCAAGTAAACCACAAGAAAGATGCAAAAGACCGATCGTTTATTATAAGTTTCTGAGTTATGAATGAAAATCCGTTCTTTTCTTAGGTAGCATCGTTGTCTAAATAATAAAATAAGCAAGAGAAAATGACATATAATTAATAGATAAAACCATATAATATAAATTACAAGTTATTGATTATGAACATAAAAATATTATTCAAGTTATAATTACTCGGCTATAATCATGTCGAATTCACGAGAAACGTTTCCTGATTTAATTCTTCGCGGTCATGAGGCGGGGAAGATGTGGAAGCTGGCAAGCCAGTATTTCCGAAAAACTACGAAAGGATACAACTATGATCAACCTGAATGATTTTCTCTCTATCGGCCAGAACGCCATTGCGCGCCGGGTGGTGCAGCAGTCTGATGCAGCAGACAATTATGACAACGAATTTAAAAGCCTCCTGGCTACACCCCGTTTGATTCATTGGTCCATCGACGCTTCCATCGAAGCCCTGGACCCCTATCTTCCCGATGAATACGCCAGCATTGGTTTGTCGGTGAATTTCGTTCACACCGCGCCGACTAGCCTGGGCATGACCGTCACCGTGCATGCGTCCATCATTGCTCTGACCGACCGCGATGTGACGCTGGAAATCCGCGCTTGGGATGAACAGGGCGAAATCGGTCACGGTACTCACAAACGGGCCATCGTTTTGAAACAAGCCATTTTGGATAGAGCGGAAGAACGGACCCGCCTCCTCATGATTCGTCAGGCCAATGAACAGATTAAGGAGATGAAATAAAATGGGCGCTTTACCGGATTCCTTCAGCGGGGCGCTGCTCTTAAGCGTCATCGATTTCCTCTTGAGCTTTGTATTTATTTCCTTCATCGGCGTGATTCTCCATTTCTTCCCGCTCCTGAACCGGCTGGGGGAAGTGAAGGAAAGAAAGGACTAAATCATGGACCAGCTATTTCTGACACTCATGAACGATTTATTGCACCAGACCGGACTTTTGGAATTGTCTTTGGGAAATATAGTGATGATTGTGGCGGGCTGCGTGCTGCTCTACTTGGGCATTATGAAGAAATATGAACCCTTCCTTTTGGTGGGAATCGGATTTTCTTGCATCGTAGCCAATGTGCCGGGGTCCACGCTGACTTCGGAGGGCGGCCTTTTCTACTACGCCTATCAGGGCGTGGAACAACTCATCCTGCCGCCGCTGATTTTCCTCGGCGTAGGGGCGATGACCGACTTCGGACCTATGATTGCGAACCCCTCCCTGGTCATCCTGGGCGCGGCAGCCCACTTGGGCATCTTTGTGGCACTGATCGGGGCCCAGGTCTTAGGATTTAATTTGGGTGAAGCCGCTTCTATCGGCATCATCGGCGGTGCTGACGGTCCTATGGCAATCTATACCACCATGAAATTGGCACCTCACTTGCTTCCACAGATTTCGGTGGCGGCCTATTCCTACATGGCCCTCATGCCTCTCATCCAGCCACCCATTATGAAACTTCTGACCAATAAGGAAGAACGAAAAATCATGATGAAACAGCCTCGCTATGTGTCTCGATTGGAAAAAATTGCCTTTCCTATCGTCATGGCTCTTATCGTCAACGTCTTCCTTCCACCAGTGGCACCGCTCATCACCATGCTCATGCTGGGCAATCTCCTACGCGAATGCTTGGTGGTGACGAAGTTGGCAGAAACGGCGTCCAATACACTGCTCAATATGGTCACTCTGGTTTTGACCGTAGCCATCGGTTCCACCATGGCAGCTGATACGTTCCTTACATCCAAAACTATTCTGATTATTTTCTTGGGCCTGGTAGCCTTCGCTTTCGGCACCGGTTCCGGCGTGGTTTGTGCAAAAGTAATGAATAAACTCTCCGGCGGTCGCATCAATCCGCTCATCGGATCCGCAGGTATCGCTTCCGTCCCGATTGCAGCTCGTGTGTCTCACTTGGTGGGACAGCAGGAAAGCCGTCGGGTATTCCTCCTTATGCATGCCATGGGCCCGAACCTGGCAGGTGTCTTCGGTACTGCCATTTCCGGCGGGATTATGTTGGCATTACTTGGAGGTTGAGAAAACAGTAGGCAGTCAGCAGTAGGCAGTTAGCTGTTGCCGTCATTTCGACCGATGGGATTTGTGCGAGATGATTCTATCGCTTTTCTGCGACTATGTGAGACAGAAGTGGAGAAATCTTGTGAGATTAACGTTGTTTTCGATAGCGTCTCAAGATTTCTCCACTTTTGTCTAACATAGTCGCTTGGCACGATAGAACTCATCAAGCACGAATCCCATCGGTCGAAATGACGGATAGAGATGATATCGCTATCTTTAACTTAGAGGATGCTCGATAATTCATACGCCCGATGTTTACTGAATATATGCAGTAAAATTTGGGTATTCAAGTGTAAAGAAATATGGGCTATTGTGCAGATTCCTGTGCACTCATTGTTGTTAGTTGTTTGTTGTCGGTTGTTTGATCCCAACAACAAACAACTAACAACCAGCAACAATCACCATTCCGATTTCTTTCTATTGAAAAAAACGAATTAACGAGCAGTCATTAAATATAGATGATAGGCCCATCGGGCATCTCCCCCACCGGGGGAGAAATAAAAAGAGGGGGTGCATTTCCCTCGGCCGTAAGGCCGGTTGTATGGTTTTTCTGAATACTAAGAGATATGAAAACATTTTGAGGTAAATCAAACATTGTGATTTATACCGCCTTGTATTTATAAAAACCATACAACCAGCCTACGGCTGAAGGAAATACACCCCCTCTGC
>CAVBRV010000253.1:0-3111 GCA_963597965.1 Paludibacteraceae bacterium
CGTGAGGGGCGGTGTAATTGACCGTCTTATTACGAAATACATCTCTGATTTTTCTTTGGTGAAATTCTACGCTCCCCTGGTATGTTTCTTCTATCGTAGAAATAGAAGCAGCAATTTTTCCGATGACATATAAAACTGCCGCATAGAGCGTTTTCATGGTAGGGTGTTCATCTCTACTTTGAATATCCAGGTGGACAGATCCTAAATATTCGTCATCTGTGATAAATTGCCGGGTTGATTTGATATTTGGGAAATATGAATGAAGAGTATTAAATTTGAAAATAGGATATTGCATCAATGCTTTATTTACAATGGCATAATTGATGGCAGCAATTTCCTTAATGGACATATGGACTGTTTTCAGCTCGTCGCTAAAGTCCTCTCGGTCATCTTGTTCCGCCATGACAGCATCTACACCGGAAGCTCCTGTAGCCACTTTGTACCGGTAAATGGCATCTCGCACCGTGGGAGATAAAGCATGCACCTGATTTCGACTTTTCACTTTTCTATCATTGATGAAAATAAGGCCTTGCTTATAGATGTCTGTGGTTTTGAAATCTTCTTTCAGCACATATTGTCGTTGCTCCATATTTTCCTTGTCGAGACCAATTTCACGCAAGGCACTACGCAGTTCTGTGACATAGCGATGATCATTCTGACAGTGGTAGTATAACGTTTCGCAAATGCGGAGTTCATTGGTGATGTCATCGTCATATTTACGCTGGAATTTCGGCTCTTCGCTATCGATTTGGAAAGGACAATACCGAGCACCTCGTCCGATGAGTTGCGCTTCTGCAATGGTAGCAGCAGAAATCTTTTTACCGCCGGACTGTCTTGTCTCGTATAAGCGGACAATGTCAAACAGATTGAGCACATCCCAGCCTTCATCTAGCTTTTTGACCTCGAAAATAGCTCGATAGGGATTATCCGCATCTTCTAAAGAATTGAGAAGGATTTGTTTCTGTTCCGCTTCCTTATCATCATTGACGGACACACAGTGTTCTTCGGAGAAATCATCCCGAAGTTCAGCAGCTAAGGTATCCAAGGAAATATTGTTCTTTGCAAAATAAGCAAAAGCGGTGTGCATGACAGCATTGTTGGTAGCACGGGAAAGTTGAAGCAGTTCATTTCCTGTTAGATGGGCAACGGTTTCCAGGAAAAGGTTCATAAACTCTTTGCTGGCAGCAATTTTCGCCGCTTTGAAAAGGACGACGGGCTTAACGGACAGCCGGTGACTTTGAAAAATTTTCAATCGATATTGGCTGAGCACAAGTGCTTGCAAGGCACGGTCCATCAGAGGCAAATCGGAACGGAGGGTGAGGATATCTTTGGAATATTTGTCCAAATAAAATTCTTTCAATGGGTAATTGAAGACGATTTTATTCTCATAAGCGGCTTTAATGGCAGCATTATCCAAATCGCAGGTAGCCGTAAATTCCAACAGCACATTATCCCTATTTCTATCAAAAATAGCTTGTACCGTTTCCTGCCAAGAGTGATAGTCTTCTTCTTCCGCATCCGTTCGTTTTTTCTTTATATCCACATTGAGATGGTGGGCCTCATCAGAAATGAGAACCACTTTTTGCTCATTGAAATCATCTGGGGACATGCCGTTTTCCTTGGCAAACCACATATCCTGGTGCAATCCCTGGGTGGTTGCAAAGCAGATATTGATAGAATCCTTGTCTGCATACTGGAAATTCTCGACCTGCTGGATGCGGATGTGCTCTCCATCAAGGACAAGCTCTTCGGCAAAGAGATACTTAGAGGAAATAGGATTGCAGAAATTTTCTTTCGTCTTTTTTACAATGTTCGACAAATTGACGAAGAAAAGGAAATTCCGATACCCTTTCTTATACAAGTACAGCATGAGCCCTGCCATGATGAGCGTTTTCCCACTGCCCGTTGCCATATGGAAAAGTACCTGGGTTGGTTTGGGACACTGATCACTTTCAAAATGGGTGATGAAATTCTCAAAGGCTTGTTTCTGATAAGGGCGCAATTCCAGATGAGGATTGAGATTTTCTGGGATGTACGAGGGGAGCGTAGCCCCATTCCCATACTCCCGCAGGGTGTCTAACTTTTCATAGAGAAATGCCATGGTCAAGCCTCCTGGTAGAAACTTTTGGTGAAGGCTTTGTCTGCATCAGAAATACCAAATTCTTCATCATCTATATCACAATAGTTCACATAGAGGAGGTTCTTGTCCAAAATTTCCATCAGGAATCGTTTCTTATCAGCCAGAGAAAGGGCTTCGTAATCTTCATGGGCGCTATCGATATCTTTGGGATCGACCTTACAACTGATAAAGCCCGATTTCACCATCCGATGATAGATATCGGATAAAGTAGCATCATCTCCGGCGGCTTCGATGTCTTCTACAATGGACTGGTTGAGTTTGGCTAACTCACAGTATACAAAAGAGCCTCCGCCTTGCCAGTTAACGGCTTTTGAAATACCAGCGGTATCGTTGTTGATAACTTTAGTTAACCTCTTAATAATTATATGGATTTGTGAATCTAATTGTTCTATACCAATATATTTTCGATGCATTTTATGTGCAGTTGCGGCACTTGTTCCCGTGCCTAGATGAAAATCTAAAACAATATCCCCCGCATCTGTAGACATTTCAAAAATTCTTTGAATTAATGCTTCTGGTTTCTGTCCACCATTGAATTCTTTTATCACTTCTACATCCGCTTTATTTTGAGCTTTATATGCTCGTGGGTCAGCATATACCTGTTGAATGTCACTCCAAACAGTGGAGAGTGGGACACCTTTACTTTCATCTAAATATTGTTTTGTCCAAATGGCATTTCCTTTTTCATCCTTCCCGCGTTGTCTACGGCGATACCTCCTACCATCTGTATCTGTATATTTGAACCAGTCGTGTATATATTTTTGACTATATGGAACATAAACGCGGTTTTGTTTTCGGCTTGAGTAATTTTTAGAATAATGCAAAATATAATCATGAATATTTACTGGCTTAGGTGTTGCTGCTCTTCCACCAGACGGAGAACCATAAGCCCAAATTATTTCTTCCACGAAGTTTTTTTCACCTAAAATTTCATCTGCTAGTATTTTTAAATAATGGGATTGATTAATATC
>CAVBRV010000254.1:0-3003 GCA_963597965.1 Paludibacteraceae bacterium
CTCTATCTATATAGTCAAATAAGAGGTCCAAAAATGTTACATTTTTATATTAGAGCTTCATTAAACTTTTTCCTGGTGACTAGGGACTCGTGACTGGTGACTAGTGACTAGGGATTAGGGATTAGGTGCTACTAGCCCTAATTCGTCATTTCGACCGATCGTATTTGCACAAAGTGATGATACAGAAATAAATAGATTTGTGTCCCTGAGTGGAGAAATCTCTTCAGTACTAGCGGTAAGGGCTTAAAGACAGAGACGGGATTTTGTCATCAAGCCCTTATCGCTGGTGCCACTGAGATTTCTCCACTCAGGGACACATTGGTATTTACAACTCTTACTCCATTTCGCACAAATACGACCGGTCGAAATGACGGCTCCGCTGTTACCTCCTTCTTAACTTAACGATATCCCTTTCCAGAAAAAGCACGATGGGACTGTCCCGATTCGCGCTAGGATCGGACATTACCGTGCCCGATTAGAATAACATATCATTTCATGCCGCAACAGCTGCCCCCTCTGCCTACGGCATCTCCCCCAAAGGGGGCGATAAAAATAAAGGGTTCTCGCTCCGCTCGAGCGGAGCGAGAACCCTGAGAACCCTGAGAACCCTGTACATCAGCAGAAATCATCGAACTGTGAGCTGCCGACTGCCGACTGCCGACTGCCGACTGCCAACTGCCGACTGCTAACCGCCAACTATCTATAACCTATGCCTAATAAGAATAATTTGCACATAGCTGACCTAGCTATGACAGATTGGAATAAGAAACGATGACATGAGATATAAAATTCCTATCATATATTTTTAATTTTTCAACATAAATGCTATGCTTTCCATGTCAGTTGTTCTTGCAGTTGAAGAAAGGAGGCAAACGTGAGTAAAGCAAAGGGTAATGCAACGAAAGAGTTGATGCCCCTGATAAGAAAATGGGACAGACAATACTACTTCCGCTCCATAGAGGCTGATAAATCGAATTTTGGACTCATTAGTATGTATGGTCACTATGAAGATTGGCAACCAGTAACTATTGTGTATCCCGAAAAAGAATCCCGCTTCGTAAAAAAAGGGGGGACATAATGAGAATTTGACAAAGAGCAACTCTATATATATTTCCTTAATTTCCTAAACATTGAAATTGTATAACAGGAGGATGTTACATCGTTATGGATTTCTTAAGTGCTATGGATCCAGCAGTGACCTGTTTACTGTTGCTTCTCGTTGTAGCGGTTTTGTTCGTTACAGAAAAAATTCCGCTGGCAGTTACTTCCATTTTTGCAGCTATTGCCTGCTGGGTACTCGGATTGGTACCGATTAAAGAAGTATTCTTAGGTCTGGCTGATTCCACCGTCGTACTCTTCGGCGGTATGTTCATCGTCGGTGCTGCTATGTTCTATACTGGACTGGCACAGGATATCGGCGGTTATATCGTAAAACTCTTCGGTACTAGCGAAGTGAAGCTGATGATCGGCGTTATGATTATTGCCGCTGTTATGTCTGCATTCCTTTCCAACACCGGTACCACCGCTTGCTTGATTCCAGTTGTTATCGGCGTCTGCAAGGAAGCCAACCTTTCCCCATCCCGTATCCTGATGCCACTGGCATTCGCTGCTGGCTTGGGCGGCACTTGCACCTTGATTGGTACTCCACCAAACATCATTGCTAACGTAGCACTGAAAACTGCTGGTATGCCAGAATTACAGTTCAGCTTCTTTGAATATGCTTATATCGGTATTCCGATTACCGTAGCAGGTATCCTGTACATGCTCATTCTTGGCCGTCACATTCTCCCAGAAACCAAAGTGGACGACGGCATGGCTGGTGCAGATGTAAAACAGGAAATTGAAGCTAACGAAACCACGAAATCCAAGAAAATTATCTGCGGCATCATCATGCTGGGCGTTATCATCACCATGGCTACTGACCTGGTTCCGCTTGAAATTGCTGCTGTTATCGGCGCACTCCTCTGCGTCATCACCGGATGCCTCACCGAACGTCAGGCATATGATTCCATCGACTGGGTTACCATTTTCCTCTTCGCAGGTATGATTCCAGTCGCTACCGCTATGAACACCTCTGGTGCTGGTCAGCTGATTGCTACCTACACCGTAGCTGCTATGGGCGGTAACCCATCTCCATACCTCATCACCGCTGTACTCTTCGGCCTGGCTGTCGTTCTGACCCAGTTCATGAGTAACACTGCATCCAAAGCTCTTCTCTGTCCAGTAGGTATCGCCCTGGCTACCCAGGTCGGTGCATCTCCGAGAGCTGTATTGATGGCTATCCTGATTGCTTCTTCCTGCGCATTTGCCAGCCCTGTAGGTACTCCACCAAACACCCTGGTACTTGGCCCAGGCAAATACTCCTTCATGGATTATGTGAAATCTGGTACCGGTCTGGTTATCGTATGCATGATCGTATCTATCATCGTTATCCCGATCGTATGGCCATTCTTCCCGAATTAATGGGGAAATATTTTAACGATTTGAGTGAGCTGGTATGACTTCGCTAGAGATGACAGGTTGCTCAAGGTTCTCAGGGTTCTCAGGGTTCTAAGGATGCTTAGGTTTCCCGAATGTGCCAATAGACGGCTAGTGCTATCATCTCATTCGAGAAACCTGAGAAACCTGTACATCAGCGGAAGTCATCGCCTGTTTCACTTTATAGTATGGACCTCATAGGGACTTCTATATAATATGTAAAATATAATAATAACCTCCTTTACTTCTTTTAGACACAGCACATCTATATCGGCTTGTAGATGTGCTGTTTTTTTCTTGTCTAGTAGGCAGTAGGCAGTTAGCAGTAGGCAGTGGGGGCTGTAGCGGTGGGATGGCTAGCGGGACATGGAGCTGGGACGTGCACGGAATAGTGAGGAATTAGGCGTGATATTGGTCCCATATCCGATTGTCGTATTGTTGGTGTTTTATACCGCTAGAGCTGCCCCCTCAGCCTTCGGCAGCTCCCCCGACAGGGGAGCCGAGACAGCGGTGTAAACTTACTTA
>CAVBRV010000255.1:0-2999 GCA_963597965.1 Paludibacteraceae bacterium
GGTCTATTTTAAATTCGCGGATGCTGGAAATCAAATTTCCTTTGGCAAAATCGAAAGCACTGGGATTTGGCGTATAAGTTTCCACATACATGGTAAAGGTCATATTTTCCAGACTGCCTGGATAGTCCATGGTCGCCAAACCGGACAGGGTATTCATGTCAGCGTAAGCTATTTCATGTTGGTTGGCATAGATAACGCGATAGCGGTCAGGCTGGGAGAGGAGAGTAGCAGAGTCCATTGCCAATGCGGAAGTGGTTGTGCAAAGAAGGGCACCCGCTAGTATTGCCATTATTTTTTTCATCATAGTCACCTTACTTTCTGACGCGGCTTACACGAAACAGCGTGCGGAATACATCATAGATTTCTTCTTTGGAAAGAGATAGGCAAGATTTTTCTTTTTGTACAGAATGCCCTTGGGCGTCAAATTGGGCGGATAAGGTGGTTTTCCAGTCGCAGGTTCCTTTGACTTTGTTGCCAGAAAGGGTGGCTTGGTATTCAGAAATAGAAGAAACCGTCTTGCCTTCTGCATAATCCAAGTCGGTGGGCTGGGAAATATATTTTTCTACATACAGTGTCAAGGACATGTTTTCAATGCTGGAGGGCAGGTCCCGGGTCTCGATACCAGAAAAGGATTGCATATCTCCATAAATGACTTGGTTGTCATCGGCGAAAAGAATGCGGTACTGTTCTGGATGGGAATGAAGGGTGAGGGAATCCATCGCTTCGGTGGAGCTGAAGCCAGCTGGCCCTAGTAGCAGGGCAGCCATACCAGCTAATAGTAATTTTTTCATACTTCCTCCTTATATTACGAAATCGGAATTTCTTTTTAGAATCATAGAATTGACTCAAGTTCAATTCTGCTATCATTGTAACTTATACGGGGAGAGAATGCAAGGGAGCAGCGTGTTTTCCATAATAAAAAAGTTGTTAGTTGTTGGTTGTTGTTTGGGGCTCCAGACAACAACCAACAACTAACAACTTTTTTATTACGTTAAGAATTTGTGTGAGTAGGTATGGTTTCGCTTGCGGTTACAGGTTGCTCAAGGTTCTAAGGGTTCTAAGGTTGCTCAGGTTTCCCGAATGTGCCGATGAACGCTAGCGTCATTAGCTCGTTCGAGAAACCTTGAGAACCTTGAG
The DNA here is from genome assembly GCA_963597965.1 of Paludibacteraceae bacterium. Lineage (GTDB taxonomy): Bacteria > Bacillota > Negativicutes > Veillonellales > Dialisteraceae > Dialister. Next base: position 1,138 of record CAVBRV010000255.1, read on the forward strand.
AACCCTTAGCAACCTGAGAAACCTGTACATCAGCAGAGATTATCGCATATTTTGCTTAACTTACTGGCATTGAAAGATGAAGCATCTATTACTTAGATAGAGCCAATGCCTTTTCAAAAGTTTCTCGAATGCTTTCCGAAGGTTCCTTATCCAGTAAGCTAACTACGACGATCGCAATGACAGAGAAGAGGAAGCCCGGCACCAATTCATAAAGGTCAAACCAGGCGAACTGTTTCCAGATCAGCACGGTGAGTCCACCGACCAGAACGCCGGCATAGGCACCTTTCAGTGTCATTCGTTTCCAATAGAGAGAGAGCAACATGGTACCACCAAAGCAAGCACCAAAGCCTGCCCATGCATAGGAAACGATGGAGAAAATGTAACTATTCGGATCAGAACCTAGGAAGACCGCCAGAGCGGAGATCAAGAGTACGGAGAGACGGCTGACGCGAATCAATGTTTTTTGAGAAGCATCTTTGCAAAGGAACGCTTGGAACAGGTCACGTGATACTGCCGAAGAAGTAACCAGAAGCTGGGAAGAGCTGGTACTCATAATAGCAGCCAGAATGGCCGACCAAATAATGCCGGTGATGAAGGGGGTCGATAAATCTTCGGCCATAAGAATAAATACTCGTTCTGCGTTGGCATTTTCCAAGGTAGGAGTCAAGTATGCTTTACCAACCACGCCCATGGCAATCGCAAAGGACAAGGACAACAAAACCCAAGTCATGGCGATATGAGTGGATTTCTTCAAATCCTTCGCATCACCGATGGCCATAAATTTCACCAAGATATGAGGCTGACCAAAGTAGCCAAGTCCCCAACCAAGGGAAGAAATCATCATGACAAGTAAGGCACCCATGCCAGTGGAATCCGGGAAGAAGGAAAAGAAATCAGGCCCTTCTTTCGCGAGAATATCCATAGTTGGTGCGGTGCCGCCCAAAGCAAATACGGCGGCTACAGGTACATAGAGGACGGTGAAAAACATCATAGTTCCCTGAATGAGGTCGGTCAAAGCGACTGCAGAGAATCCGCCCAAGAAAGTATAGAATACAACCACAAAGGCACCGATCAGGAGGGACTGGAAATAGGGAATCCCAAAAATCGTATTGAATAATTTTCCGGCGGCTACAAATCCAGAAGAGGTATAGATGATGAAAAACAGAATAATAAAGAGGGCACAAATCAGACGAAGTCCATTTTTCTTATCTTCAAAGCGATTGGAGAAATAATCGGGGATGGTCAGACTGTTATTGGCTACTTCGGTGTAATTGCGAAGCCGTTTGGAAACAAGAAGCCAATTTGCCCAAGTACCAATGATGAGCCCGATGCCTGTCCAAAAAGCGGACAGCCCATGTAGATAAGCATAGCCCGGAAGTCCCATCAGCATCCAGCCGCTCATATCAGAGGCTTCTGCACTCATAGAAGTCAGCCAGGGACCCAATTTTCGATCCCCTAAAATGTAAGAAGATAGGTTCTTTTGTTGCCTGGAATAGTACAAGCCGATGCTCATCATACCTGCTAAGTATAATACAAAGGCCAATGCAATCGGCCAGCTCCATTCACTATTAAATTCCATGAAAATCCTCCCCTGTCGATCCATGCAATGTTTATTAGTTGTTGGTTGCTGGTTGTTAGTTGTTTGGATTCTAACAGCCAAAACATAACATGGATCTGTCAATGTTAAAGTATATTTATTAATAATAATGTATTTCTCTGCCTGTGTAAAGGAAAAAATGTTGTTGGTTGTTAGTTGTTTGGTCCCAACCATTTAATGCTGTTAACTTAAAGATAGCGGTATAAAAAACTAGCGTCATTTCGACCGATGGGATTTGTGCTTGATGGTTCTATCGTACTAAGTG
>CAVBRV010000256.1:0-2977 GCA_963597965.1 Paludibacteraceae bacterium
TTTGGATAAAAATTCATATCATTTCAAATTCTTTGATTAAATCAGCGTTTCCCTAGTCGTAGACGTCATTTTGATCGACGGGATTCGTGCTTGATGATACTGTGGAGTTGTTCAAGACGTTGTTGGACAAAAGTGAAGAAATCTCATTGCACTATCACTTCATCTATAGTGTTTCCCTAACAATGCTTGGCATTTAGCTTAGCATGAGAATGATTTTGGCGACTGCTGATTGGTGATGAGGGAAAACGTGCCCCAGTCACCAGTCACCAGTCACTAGTCTACTAGTCACCGGATCGCAAGAATTATCTAATCCCTAATCCCTAGCTACTAATCCCTAATAAGGAGTTGATACCCATTGAGAAATACCCTGATTGCGGGAAACTGGAAAATGAACTGCACCGTCAGTGAAGCAGAACAATTCTTCAAAGCCTTCCACTTTACCCCAAAAGACAAAGTGGAACTTCTCATTTGCCCGCCATTCACCGACCTGCCGTTGGCGAAATTCTTCATGGAACACACCTCCATGAAATGGGGCGCCCAGAACGTATACCCCGAAGATAAAGGGGCTTACACCGGAGAAATTTCTCCTCTCATGCTGAAAGAACTGGGTTGCACCTACGTCATCTGCGGTCATTCTGAACGGCGGCAAATCCTGGGAGAAAGCGATGAACTGGTGGCTCGCAAAGTGAAAGCCGTACTGGCAGCTGGCATGACCCCCATTCTTTGCGTCGGCGAAACCGAAGAAGAACGGAAAGCGGGACAGACAGAAGAACGGATTGGTTCTGAAATCAAAACTGCCCTATTTGACATCGACAAGAAAGAAATAGGGAAACTGGTCATCGCCTACGAACCCATCTGGGCCATTGGATCAGGCAAAGCAGCCACTGCAGAAGATGCCGAATCGGTCTCCGCTTTCATTCGCCAGACCGTGAAAGACATGGCCGGAAAGAAAGCAGCCGAAGATATTCGCGTCCTATACGGCGGTTCCGTCAAAGCCGATAACATCGAAACCCTACTGAAAGAAAAAGACATAGACGGGGCCCTCATTGGCGGCGCAAGCCTGAAGGCGGAAGAATTGCTGGCTATTTATGAAAAAGCGTAGTGACTGGTGACTAGTGACTGGTGACTAGTAGCTAGGGATTGGGGATTAGAAAGAGCATTTCCTAATCCCCAATCCCAGGGGAAACACTGATTTAATCATTTCAAATTCTTTGATTAAATCAGCATTTTCCTAGCTACTAATCTCTATTTTCATAGTAAACCACATGCACTACGTGTACCAACATAATTGAAAATGCATCCGGCGACTAATAGACTGGTGACTCGTGACTAGGCACGTATTTCCTAGTCACGAGTCACTAGTCACTAGCTACCAAATACATTTTCGTACTAAATAAAAATGAAAAACTATGCCAAAAGAGGCATAGCAAGGAGGAAAATCATGGCAGCCATTACTGATTTACACGCAAGAGAAATTTTGGATTCCCGCGGAAACCCGACGGTGGAAGTGGATATGGCCCTGGAAGACGGCACCTTTGCGAGAGCCGCTGTACCGTCCGGTGCATCCACCGGCATGTTTGAAGCCACCGAACTGCGTGATGGGGACAAATCCCGCTACGATGGCAAGGGCGTTCTCAAAGCGGTCAATAACGTCAATGGAGAAATTGCTGACGCCGTACTGGGCTGGGATGCCAGTGACCAGAGAGGCCTGGACCACATCCTGATTAACCTGGATGGCACAGAAAATAAGAGCCGCCTTGGTGCCAATGCCATTCTGGGCGTATCCCTGGCAGCCGCTCATGCAGCAGCCCAGTCCGCTGGACTTCCTCTGTATCAGTACCTGGGCGGCGTCAATGCCCACAACCTGCCAGTTCCGATGATGAACATCATGAACGGCGGTGCCCATGCAGATAACAACGTAGACATTCAGGAAAGCATGATCATGCCAGTGGGCGCTCCGAACTTCAGAGAAGCCCTCCGCATGTGCGCTGAAATCTACCATACCCTGAAATCCGTGCTGAAAGCCAAAGGCCTTTCCACCGCTGTAGGCGATGAAGGCGGCTTTGCGCCAGACCTTCCCTCCAACGAAGCCGCTATGGAAGTCATTTGCGAAGCCATTGAAAAAGCAGGCTACACCGCTGGCAAAGACATTGTCCTCTGTGCTGACGTGGCTGCCTCCGAACTTCTCGGTGACGACGGCCTCTACCACCTGGCAGGGGACCACACCGCCAAAGACGCAGACGGCATGATTGAATTCTACCAGCACCTCATCGACCAGTACCCGATTATTTCTATCGAGGATGGCCTGGGAGAAGAAGACTGGGATGGTTGGAAGAAGCTCACCGCTGCTCTGGGAAATAAAATTCAGCTTGTAGGGGACGACCTTTTCGTCACCAACACCAAACGCCTCTCCAAAGGCATTCACATGGGCGTGGCAAACTCCATCCTCATCAAACTGAACCAGATTGGCACCCTGACCGAAACCTTTGAAGCTGTACAAATGGCACAGCGCTCTGGTTACACCGCTGTCATCTCCCACCGCTCCGGTGAAACCGCCGACACCACTATCGCCGATATCGCCGTAGCACTGAACGCTGGTCAGATCAAGACCGGTGCTCCAGGCAGAAGCGAACGCGTAGCGAAATACAATCAGCTCCTCCGCATCGAAGAAGACCTGGATGCTGATGCATGGTATGGCAATGGCGCTTTGAATCACAAGATGAGACGGTTCCATTAATTTTGTTGTTAGTTGTTGGTTGTTAGTTGTCTGAATCCCAATAACAAACAACAAACAACCAACAACAATAGCAAATCTGGTTTCTTACCAGTTCAATGACCACTTACCAAGTAAAAAGGCAAGAAGTGTAGAAATACATTTCTTGTCTTTTTTATGCTTCATAGGGAGAAATAGGATATAATGTTTTTAGGGATTAGGGATTAGGGATTAGGGATTAGGGATTAGGGATTAGGGATTAGG
>CAVBRV010000257.1:0-2969 GCA_963597965.1 Paludibacteraceae bacterium
GGATAAAAATTCATATCATTTCAAATTCTTTGATTAAATCAGCGTTTCCCTAGAATCTTATTATTTCTTATCTGCCAAATATGCTTTCAGTGCATCTGCCAGTCTCTTTACGCCTTCTACGGTGACATCGTCGTCATTGTAGGAGAAGTTCAGGCGGAAATAATTCTTCTTGCGGGAAGCCGGGAAGAAGGCATCGCCTGGTACGTAAGCCACTTTTCTTTCCAGTGCGTACTTGAAGAGTTCGCGAGAATCGCAGCCTTCTGGAAGTTCAACCCACAGGAAGAGGCCGCCGTGCGGATAGGTACATTTGACATCTTTCGGGAAATATTCTTTGATCGCATTGCACATGGTATCACGGCGATGACCATAGAGTTTGCAATTATCCTTTACGTGACCTTCAAAGTCATAGTTCTTCATGTACATAGCCACTTCACGCTGGGTAACGGATGGGGTAGCCAGGTCGGTGGAGCCTTTGACCAGATCCATCTTTGCCAGGATTTCATCGTTGCAAACCATCCATGCCAGTCTCATGCCAGGAGCGAGGGTCTTGGAGAAAGTGCCGGAATACATCACCAGATGTTTCGGATCCATGGTGATAAGTGGAGCGATTTCTTCGCCTTCAAAACGGAGGTCGCCATAGGGGTTATCTTCAAATACCGGAATTTCAAATTTAGTGACGATTTCCATGAATTTCTTACGGCGTTCCAGGGACATGCAGCGACCGGTCGGGTTCTGGTAGTTTGGAATGACGTAAATGAATTTCACTTTGTCCGTGGTTTCGAGAACTTTTTCCAGTTCTTCTGGAATGATGCCGTCGTCATCGGTTGGAACTTCGATGTATTTCGGCTGTTCAAAATCGAAGGCACCGATAGCGCCCAGATAGGTCGGGCTTTCACAGAGAACCACGTCGTCTTTGTTCAGGAATACACGGCCGGTGATGTCCAGGCCCTGCTGAGAACCGGTCACGATCATGATGTTCTTTGCTTCTACTTTTTCCATGCCCATGGGCTGGTACATGCGGTTCATGCGGTCAGCAATGGCTTCACGCAGGCCCAGGTAGCCCAGAGAAGGACCATACTGCATAGCGCCAGCGCCGTCTTCTTCTCTGACTTTGATAGCCACTTCAGTGAGTTCTTTCAGTGGGAAAGTCTTCGGAGCCGGCAGGCCACCAGCGAAGGAAATAATATCTGGCTGAGCGGTCAGAGCCAGAAGGGGACCCAGGTCAGAAGGACCCATGTGTTCAAGTACATCAGAAAAACGAATTGCCATAGCAATCTCTCCTTTCAAAATAAGAAGACTGTTGTCTTCTGTATTACCTTTTCTTATAGGTGACTGGTAGACTGGTGGCTAGTGACTAGGAAATCATCCCCCAGTCACTAGTCACCAGCTACGAGTCACCATTAGAATAAAAAGAACCAATGACAGTTATGGAAATAAAAAACGCCCCTACTTCCTTTTCGGAAATAGGGGCGACATGCGCGGTACCACCCTACATTATACTCTGTCCTCGTAACGTGAGAAACGCTTTTGTGTACAATAGAAATACTCATTTCCACAAAAGAGCTTACAGGTGATATTTCCTTATAGAATGCACCGACTTCCACCCTGTGCCGGCTCTCTTTGGCAGTGTCTATACGAAACCTGTCCTGATCCTTGCTTTTCTTTGCTCATAACGCAAGCTGCGTCAGAAACTACTCTCTTCATCTCTGAAACTCCTGGGTGAGCCAAATTTCACACGCCGGCTGCTTTCCACCATCCCGCAGCTCTCTACACGGAACATGAAATTCTTTTCCCAATCCCTGTCATTCGTTCTTTTATTGTATATTAAATTGTACACCCTTATGAATAAATGTCAATAGCTTTTTTGAATGCGTAATGCGAAGTGCGTAGTGCGTAATGGTGGAAGGGGCGCACAAAATTTGGAAGCGCCCCAATCCCCCTTTTTATAAAATCGGCGAGCATATAGAAATGAACACGGTGCATAATGAATCAAACCTTATAAAAGCAATTCGATGCGCTCGCCGGCAATCATTACGCACTACGCACTTCGCACTACGCATTTATGGGTTATGCTATAATAATGAAAACTCAAGAGAAAATCACCCAATTTCACAAGGAGGTATTTGTATGTCTCAACTGACTCTCCAAGAAAAGGAAATCTTACAAACTGTCGAGAAAAAACTCGGCGCGCCTTTGAAAGAATGGAAACAGGATCCTAAATATGACATGTGCTTTGCCTGCGGGGCACATAATCCGATCGGCCTGCATTTGCCCTTCTTCTCTATTCCCAATGGCTGTCTTTCCATTTTCACTCCCTTCCATGAACACCAGAGCTATAACGACCGCATGCACGGCGGGCTCATTATGACTCTCATGGATGAAGTGATGGGCAATTATCTTTTTATCAAGGAAGGGAAACCAACCTATACAGGAAAAATGGAATCTCGCTTTCGGAAACCCGTTTTGATTGGACAAACGATCCTAATTTCCTGCCAGGAAGTGAAACGCAAGGGGCACCTGGTGGTGATGGAAGCCAAAGTAGAAACCGCCGATGGTGCGGTGTGCGCAGAGGCGACCAGTCATATGATGGTGATGTGAGGGGACAGGTTGCTCAGGGGGCTCAAGGTTCTAAGGGTTCTAAAGGTTCTAGGGTACCGTTTTCGCTTGATGAAACCTCTCAATGTTTCCGCTGTGCTAGGGTTCTGGAGCACTGTTTTCTTTCATGTGCCAATATGTGTAGGTTCCTACCATCGTCATTTCGACCGATGGGATTTGTGCAAGGAGACTCAGCAGAACTAAGTGACTATGTTGGACAAAAGTGGAGAAATCTTGAGCCACTATCCCCAAAGCAACGTTATTCCACAAGATTTCTCCACTTCTGTCTAACATAGTCGCAGAAAAGCGATAGAAACATCTAGGGAAACGCTGATTTAATCAAAGAATTTGAAATGATATGAATTTTTATCCAA
>CAVBRV010000258.1:0-2874 GCA_963597965.1 Paludibacteraceae bacterium
GTAACCCTTTATAACCTTGTCGCTAGCATTTTTTATTCTTTGTGAAACAATCGAAGGTAGCAGAGTCATAACCTTTGACGATTTCGTTTACTTGCTAATTGAGACAAGCGGGATCACTAACTCATATACACTTCCCGTCTGTGACCTACAGACAAGGCCAGTATAATCAATTCCCCATCATCTATATGACAAATGAGACGGTAGTCACCAATGCGGTAGCGCCATTGACCGCTGCGATTGGCTGTTAACCCTTTGCCATGGCTTCGTGGATTTTCTGTGTTGATCAGATTTTTGACAATCCATCCTTTGATGAGCCGCTGGGTATATCGATCCAACTTTTTAAATTCCTTATCAAATCGAGCCGTCGTTTCTACGCTATAACTCATAGGTCAAGTTCCTCAAAAAGCTGATTGATGGGTTTGCTCTTTTTTCCACCTTTTACGTACTCTTCATAGGCCTCATCGTAGACTGCCATGTCATATTCATCTTCAATTTTCTCGAAAAGAGCCCTCTTAAAAGCATCGGATAAGGAAATAGCATGAATTTTAGCGTAGCTTTCGGCTACATTTCTTTCTTCTGGGGACATGCGAATGGAAAAGCTCATATACATCATCTCCTTTTTTGTAATACATTGTACTACAGACGGAATGCTCGGTCAATGAATAGTTGTTGGTTGTTGGTTGTTAGTTGCTGGTTGTCTGTCCCCAAACAACTAACAACTAACAACTAACAACATATGTAATAAGTGCTTTGGCTTGAATCCCTATCATCACCTTGTTAGAATAAGGAAATGAAAAGAAAGAGGGAAAACAATGAGTTTATGCAATCTATGCCCACGGGCATGTAAAATCAATAGAAAAGAAAGTCTCCATAGCGAAGGGGCACTGGGGTATTGCCAAAGTGCCATGCTTCCGGTGATTTCTAGGGCTGCTTTGCACCATTGGGAGGAGCCTTGCATCGCGGGAACGCGAGGAGCGGGGACGGTGTTTTTCGCGGGATGCAATTTGTCCTGTGTGTATTGCCAGAATTATGAAATATCAGAACGCCGAAAGGGCATCGAAGTGTCGGTGGAACGGCTGCGGGAAATTTATTTCGAGCTCATCCAGCAAGGGGCGCACAATATCGATCTGGTGACGCCCACTCACTATACCCATGCCATTTTCCAAAGCCTTCGGGATCCTTTGCCGGTGCCAGTGGTGTACAACTGTGGCGGCTATGAAAGTGTGCATACCGTGGCTTTCTTGAAAAAGAAAATCCAGTGCTGGCTGCCTGATTTGAAATACTACGATTCTCGTATTTCCAAAAAGTACAGCGATGCACCGGATTATTTTGAAAAAGCCACGGCCGCCATTGAGCAAATGTTCCGCCAGACCGGACCTTATGAAATAGATGACAACGGAATTTTGCAAAAAGGGGTCCTCATTCGGCACCTCATCCTGCCGGGACAGGTGGAAGATACGAAACGCATCTTGGAGTACGTGGCAGAAACTTTTGCGCCTGGTGATGTGCTCTTCAGCCTCATGCGACAGTATACTCCTTACGGTCGGGCTAGCGAATTTCCAGAAATTAACAGGAAGATCACGGACGAGGAATATGAAGAGTGTGAATCTTATATGGAAGAACTGGGCATCATCGATGGCTATGTGCAGCAGAAAGAAAGTTCGGATAAGGCATTCATTCCTGCTTTCGATGGGACGGGAGTACTTAAGGGCAGTGAGAAGTTAGAAGTGAGAAGTTAGAAATGGTGGTAGCGGCGCATCAAATTTGGAAGCGCCGCGTTTTTATAAAAGGTTATACTCTATGCTTTCATAGGTAAACAGGGTGCCAAAGTCCCATAGTCAAAGGGTTATAAAAGGTTATAAAGGTGTATGGGAATACCGAAGTTTTCATAACTCTTTATAACCTTTTGCCTATTTCGCTTTATTGCTATTGTTGCTATAGATATATTAGAAATTATAACCCGCCGGTCGGGCTAACCTTTATTTCTACAGTAATCCTAATTACTAGTCACCAGTCCCTAGTCTACCAGTCACCTCATTACTTTCTCCATCCACACAATGTCATACCAGCGGTGGAATTTGTAGCCGCACTGGTGGAAGGTGCCGGCGATGTGGTAGCCCATATGGGTGTGGAAGTTTACGCTATTTCTAGTGACGTAGGGATCTCCTTCTTCGGGATAGGTGATGCAGGCGTAGAGGTTTTTGATGCCCTGTTTCTGGAGGGCCTCTTCGAGAGCAACATATAATGCTTTCCCCAAGCCGCTGTGGCGGCTTTTTTGCGTGATGTAAATGGACATCTCCACGCTCCAGTCATAAGCGGGGCGGGGGCTTAGGGAGCTGGCGTAGGCGTAGCCTAGAATTTCTCCGTTTTCTTCGAGTACTAAGTAGGGGTGCTTTTCAGAAATCAGTTCTATGCGACGCTGAAATTCTTTAACGCTCGGTGTTTTGTATTCAAAGGTGATGGCCGTTTCTTCGACATAGGGACGATAAATTTCCACCAGAGCTGGGGCGTCGGAGACTCTAGCGGAGCGAATTTTGTAATCAGGCATAAAAACTCCTTTTTAATACAGTGTGAAATGCAGTTAGGAGTTAGGAGTTAGGAGTGAGGAGTGAGGAGTGAGGAGTGAGGAGTGAAGGCCGGCGAGCGCATCGAATTACTCTTATAAGGCTTGCGACCTTTTGAGACTGAGTTCCTTTCTATATGCTCGCCGATTTTGATAAACCGTTAGCAGCAGACAGTATACAAATACGGTCTACTGCTCACAGCTTACTTAGTGGCTGCTCGATAATTCATACGCCCGATGTTTACTGAATATATGTAGTAAAATTTTGGTATTCAAGTGCAAAGAAATACGGGCTATTGTACAGATTCCTA
>CAVBRV010000259.1:0-2866 GCA_963597965.1 Paludibacteraceae bacterium
TAGTGCTGAAGAGATTTCTCCACTCAGGGACACAAATCATTTCACAACTTCTACACCATTAAGCAAAAATACGCCCGGTCGAAATGACGATTTCGCTGCTACCTACTTCTTAATTTAACAAGATTCCTTCTGGAGGGCCCGATGGACCTATCATTCATATTTAAATCCCCGCTTGATTCCATACTATATCGAGATAAGGCAGCATTTCTGATGTGGGAAGTTTGAGTGATAAACAATTGAACCAGCCAATAAAAAAGGGCACTAAAGCCCCTCAACGTTATCCTCTCATTCGAGAAACCTGAGAACCTTTAGAACCCTTAGCAACTTGAGCAACCTGTAACCGCTAGCGGAGCCATACCAGCTCACGCCATCCCTAAGCGCCCCTATTTCCTATACTTCTCCACGAACCGTCCCATTCGTTTCAGTGCTTCCGCGATATTTTCACGGCTGGCGGCGTAGGAAATACGGATGTGATTCTTTCCTTGCGGTCCGAAGCAGGTGCCTGGCACTACGCCGACCCGTTCTTCTTTCAAGAGGCGATCGCAAAATTCTTCATCATCCATGCCGGTGCAGCTGATGTCTGGGAAAATATAGAAAGCACCCTTCGGCTTGAATACAGGAAGTCTCATGTCCACCAGGCCCTGGTAAATCATTTCCCGGCGAGCGGCGTATTCCTCATACATGGCTTTCACATCGTCGTCGCAAGAGCGGAGCGCTTCCAGGGCGCCATACTGGCTGGTGGTGGAGGCACAGAGGATTTCATACTGGTGGACTTTGTAAATTTCTTCCAACGCTTCCCGCGGCGCACAAATGTAGCCGATACGCATGCCTGTCATGGCATAGGATTTGGAGAAACCATTCATCACCAGCGTCCGTTCTCTCATATCGGGAAGAGACGCAAAACAAGTGTGCTGTCCTTCATAAGTCAGGTCGCAATAAATTTCGTCCGCAATGACAATAAGGTCGTGTTTCTTCGCAAAGGCAGCAATCTCCTCCAAAGACTTCCGATCCATCACCGTGCCAGTGGGATTGTTCGGATACCCGATGAGAAGCGCCTTTGTCTTCGGGGTCACTTTCTTTTCCAGTTCTTCCACGGTCAGCTTAAATTCATTGTCCGCGTACGTCGGCACCAAGACCGGTTTCCCATGGGCAATGGAAACGCAAGCCGGATAAGCCAAGTATGCCGGATCCGGAATGAGCACTTCATCGCCGGGATTCAAGAAGGTGGTCATGATGATGCCGATGGCTTCGGAAACACCCACAGTAACCATCACTTCATCTTCTGGATTGTAGTCCAAGTCGTACCGTTTCTTAAACAATTTCGCGATTTCCTGGCGCAGTTCCAAAATGCCCCAGTTGGACGTATAGGACGTTTCCTTCCGTTTCAAGCTAGCAATGCAAGCATCGATGACCTTGTCCGGTGCCGCATAGTCCGGTTCTCCCACGCCCAGGGAAATCACATCTTTCATGGTACTTGCTAAGTCAAAAAATTTCCGGATGCCCGAAAAGGAAACCCCTTTCACATCCGTTGCAAATTTAGAATTCCAATCCATTGGTTGTTTACCTCGTTTTTTGTATTAATAAAAAGCAGAGACAGCTTGCAAAAGGTTCTGTGTGTGAAATACCTCTCATGAATCACATTTCACATACCCGCTATCATAGGGTTCTGGGCGTGATAATTTCGCTAGAGACTTCTAGCATACTATGGCTATCATAGGGTTCTGGTAGAAATATATTTCGCTAGAGACTTAATTTCATGTGAAACGTTGTCAGAGGATTCTGGTCATGAAGCGTCAGGTTTCATGTAAAACGTTATCATAGGGTTCTGCATGCCTCTATTCGATTGGCTCCACCAGAACCTTTTGACAGCGGACTTCTCGCTATTCGCCTCTATCCGTTCCAGCTCCACCAGAACCCTTCGACAGCGGATTTCTCGCTATTCGCCTCTATCCATTTCACCTCCACCAGAACCTTCTGACAGCGGATTCCCCACTAATCATCTCTATCCGTTCCACCTCCACCAGAACCTTTTGACAGCGATCTCCTCGCTAATCGCCTCTACCCATTCCATCACCACCAGAACCCTTCGACAGCGGATTTCTCGCTATTCGCCTCTATCCATTCCACCTCTACCAGAACCTTCAGTCCGTCGCTCTTGCTACAGTCTCTCCCAAATCCTCACAATTCTTCAATGCCGTCTCATCGGGATAGCCGTAGGCGAGAAGCGGGTGAGCGGGGAATTTTGCTCCTGCGAAGTGGAGTTCGTTGTACCAGGAATTGAGCCAAGCCCCGCGACTCCAACCACAGGAGCCAAAGATGCCCATGATTTTTCCTTTGAGATAGGGTTTGATTTTATCGCAGAACGGTCTCATCTGGGCTTCTTCGATGACTTCCACGCCCCAAGCAGAACAGCCCAGAATGATATGATGATAGGTATTTCCAATCACCACAGGATCCACATCAGAAACTGGTGCCAAGAGGACATCCGCCCCGGTCTTCTTCGCCCCCACCGCCACAGCTTCCGCCATGGCTTCCGTATTTCCTGTAGCAGAGTAATAAATGATAGCGACTTTTTCTCCCATACTTTCCTCCTACGTGACCACTATCGTCACTAGCATGAAAACGTTTTCTTGATAGTGAGGAGTTAGGAATGAGGAGTGAGGAATGAAGGTGGCGGCGCACGAAATATAAAGCGCCGCATATTATATAAGGTTATTATTCTGCGGAATACTTTTTCCTAACAAAACAACAATACCATTTGTTACAAGGTTATAAAAGGTTATGAAATTATTGAAATCAAATAACCTTATATAGTGGCTGCTCGATAATTCATACGCCCGATGTTTACTGAATATATGCAGTAAAA
>CAVBRV010000260.1:0-2842 GCA_963597965.1 Paludibacteraceae bacterium
TTCTGTAGCAGTGGAATAGATAGAGGGACATGGAGATGAAATGTACATTTTAGGGGTCTGTAGCAATGGAATGGCTGGAAGAATATGGAGATGACTTGTGTATTTAATGGTTCTGTAGCGATGAAAGGGTTAGTGAAATATAGCGGTAGAAGCACCAAGAATCTCCTTCCTTTGGAAGGGGAAAGGCCATGAGCAAAGCGAATGGACAAGGGGATAGCTCGCATTAGCGATATAAATGCTTGCTGAGGAAAGCGGAGCGAGAACCCTTAGAACCCTTAGAACCTTGAGAACCCCGTGTACAAAAAGAGGTCATGTTTCACGTGAAACATGGTTGTCATCTAGTCGATTCGGTTCTATCCGTTGTATAATGAAGGAAATTGGGTTAATGAGTGACTGGTGGACTAGTAGACGGGTGACTGAGATTTTTTCCTAGTCACCAGTCCACCAGTCACTAGTCACTGGTAGTGTATCGGAAGGGAGTGGCAGATATGGCGATGACGGTGGAGAAGGATTTGTCGGTGATGGGGAAGGTGCATTTGGAAGGGGTGCCTTTTCAGACGGTGGATATGGTGCCGACTTTTGTGAATTTCATTTTTGGCATGAATGGCACGGGAAAAACGACGTTGGGCCGGCTTTTGGCGTCTTCCGAGGAATCGATTACGTGGCGGGAGGATGTAAAGCAGGAGGAGTATGAACGGTGTGTGTTCAATCGGGATTTTGTGGAGAAAAATATTCAGCCCAATCAAACGCTGCCAGGTCTTTTTATGATGGGGGAAGCGAATATCGACACCACCGGTGAATTGGCGGCGTTGCAACAGCGGAAGGGGGAAGTGTTGGAAGAGGAGAAGCGTCTCGTTGCTGCTTGGCAGGTCAATCAGAAGGCAAAGGAGAATTTATTTTCCTTTTTTGCGGAATCCGCTTGGGCTATGACGAAGGAAGATCGGAAGGATTTTGCTAAATGTCTGGGAAAAGCGAAAGGCTCGAAGCGTCGGTTTGGGGTAGAGGCGTTTCAGTTGGTACGGGAAGCGCCGGCAGTGGCACCGGAACGGGACGAGTTGCTTCGGCTGTATCAGGATGTGTACGCCAGCGATTTCAAGCAATATCCCACGCTTCCTTCCATTCCAGACCCGGAAATATTGGACCATGTGCCGGGGCAGGACATACTGAGCACTGCCATCGTAAGCCGGCAGGATTCTCCTTTTTCTGCTTTCATCCATGCCTTAGGCGCAGCGGATTGGGTACGAAAGGGACACGAAGCGTTTCATGAAAAGAGCGAAGGCCGCTGTCCCTATTGCCAGCAAGCACTGCCAGAGAACTTTGAAAAGCAGCTGGCGGAGGCCTTTGATGCGCACTATGAAGAGCAGCGGCAGCAAATCGTCCAGTTTGGTCGGGCTTACCAACAGGCGGCGGAGACTTTGCTCATGCCTTTGCGGCAACTGTCGGAAGCTTCTTTCCAAGTGGGAAGTTGGCAAGATTTCACGGCTCGCCTCATGATGCTGGAAACTGCTATTTCTAGTAATATGAAAACCATTCGAGAAAAATGGGAATCTCCTTCCAAAGTGGTAGAAATCACGCCTCTTGCGGTGCAGCTGGGAGATTTGTCCGACATGCTCCATGGTTGGAACCAGGAAATACAGGCCCACAATGAAGCACTCCAAAACAACGCCACGAAACAGGCCCAATGCACCGGAGATGTACGGGCGTATTTAGGAAATAAATTGGCCGGGCTGGTGCAGGAGTACCAGCTTCGTTTGCGGCATATCCAGGACAAAGAAAAAGAACTCCAAGCGCAGCATGGGGAAAATCAAAAGACCTTGCAAGAGGTGCAATCCCAGCTGGCGGAGACGGAAAAGAACTATGTGAATACCCAAGTGGCGTGTCAGCAGATGAATGAACTGCTCCAGCGCAGCGGTTTCCACAATTTCCATTTGCAAGAAAAAGGGGATCCGTCGGTGTATGAAGTGGTGCGAGAAGATGGAACGGTGGCGGAAAAACTGAGCGAAGGGGAGCGGCAATTCCTGGGATTTCTCTATTTCTACTACCTCATGGATAGCCAGGGAGCGGACGGAAATCGCAAGAAGCGAATTGTGATCATCGATGACCCTTCCACCGGTTTGGACAGTCGGACGAAAGAAGCGGTGGCATCTCTCGCAAAAGAACTCATTACAGCGTGTCTCATGCAGGCCGACGAAACCACCTATGCGGCGAAATTCCAAGCCAAGCTGCAAGCGCCCATTGTGCAGCTATTTCTACTGACCCATGACAGTGCTTTCCAGCGGGCTGTTTCCAGTGGGCTAGAACAGGAATGGAAGAGCGTGTCCTATTTCCTCTTGCAAAAGGAAATAGGTGGGACGCGCCTCGTGCCTTGTGTGCGGGCGGAAAAGAAACAAGTGCCGCAAAATGAAAATCCGATTCCTGGGAGCTATCAAAGTTTGTGGGAGTTGTATCGTACATCTCAAGATACCGAGACCGTACTCAAGGCGGCCCGGGACATTGTCAATGTGTATTTCATTGACATTCTGGGCTATACCAAAGGGCAGCTCAGAGAAGAACTCTTGCGGCAGCGAATGGCTTTTTGCGGAAACGATCCCAGCCGAATCGCGGCGTTCCGCTTGACCTTCTCTTTCTTGTCTTACTTGGATAGTGCGGTGGAAACATTGGCAAAGCGGCTCAGTGTGGCCCAAGTGCGTCAGGTCTTTGGACTGTTCTTTACGCTGCTTCATGCGGAGGGATACTACAGGCGGATGACAAGTTAGTGAGTGAGATGTTTCACGGGAAACATGGTTAGAGTGCGTAATGCGAAGTGCGTAGTGCGTAATGAAGGAAGGGGCGCACAAAATTT
>CAVBRV010000261.1:0-2814 GCA_963597965.1 Paludibacteraceae bacterium
TTGGATAAAAATTCATATCATTTCAAATTCTTTGATTAAATCAGCGTTTCCCTAGGAAAAGCGTGGATTCCAGTTACGAGTCACTATTTCCCTAGCTAGTGGCTGCTCGTTAATTCGTTTTTCGGGAAATAGTGAGTAATGATGGAAGCTCAGAGGAAATGATTGATTCAACAAATCATTTTATACCGCTGGTGCAGCCCCCTCTGCCTACGGCATCTCCCCCAACGGGGGCGATAAATAAGGTGTAAACTTATTTACCTAATCCCTAGCTACCAATCCCTAGTCACCAGTCACTAGTCACTAGTCACCAAAAAAAGGAGTGTTTCATGAAAAAATCAGATATTTATATTTGCGGATTCATGTACCTATTTTCCGCCTTTTTCCTGTACTTGACCCAGGAGTTTCCGCTGGGGGCGCGGCATTATCCCCATTTTGTCATCGGGCTGCTGGTGCTCTTGACCACCATTCGGGTGGGGCATATGTTCCGTGATTATCGTAGGGAGCACAAGGTGGTCAATGATCTGCCAGAAATCTTCGATGGATTCTTGCCGAAGCAGTTTTGGGTCATGTTTGGCGCTTTTATCCTGTTCTTTGTGCTTATGTATTTCATCGGCTTCTATCCGGCGGCTATGGTGTACCTGCTGCTGTGTCTCTTCTATTTCAAAATCCGGCCTCTCTATATTTTCCTCGTGCTGGTGGGCATGTTGGTGCTGATTTTCGGCACTTTCGATTCTTTCCTAAACGTGCCGCTGCCGATGGGAGAATTGTTGGAGGATTTGATTTGATGGCTGTTGTGTCAGTCTCGATGAATAGTAAGCGATAGAGTAGCTAGGGATTTGGGATTAGGGATTAGGAAATACTGAGTTTCGTTAGCGTCAAAGCTACTAGCTCTTAGCTGCTGGCTTCTAACCGGCTAGCAGCAAACAGCTAGAAGCTAACAGCTGTGACGCTATAGGAATTATTCTTTATTTCCTAATCCCTAGCCACTAATCCCTAATCCCTGATTTAGGAGGATGGAGTTATGGATGCAAATACATTAGCACTCATGGCCCAGGGGTTCGGCAATGCCCTGGAGCCTATGAATTTACTCATGATGGTGATTGGCGTCACCATCGGCGTCGTGGTGGGCTGTATGCCGGGGCTCTCTGCGGCGATGGGGGTGGCGCTTTTGCTGCCGCTCACCTTCGGTATGAAACCGGAAACGGGCATGATCATGCTGGGCGGTATTTATTGCGGTGCTATTTTTGGCGGGTCCATCTGCGCCATTTTGATTCATACCCCAGGCACGCCGGCGTCGGCAGCGACCGCCATCGATGGGTATGAGCTGACGAAAAAAGGCCGGGCCGGGAAAGCACTGGGCACTGCTTGTATTGCCTCTTTCTTTGGCGGGCTCTTGTCCTGTATTTCCTTGTACTTCTTCGCCCCCATGCTGGCTCAGCTGGCGATGAAATTCGGCTCGCCTGAATATTTCTGGCTCGCTCTCTTTGGCCTCACCATCATCGCTGGCGTCACTACCGGTTCTATGGTGAAAGGCCTCATGTCCGGCGCCTTCGGCCTGATTCTTTCTACCATTGGCATGGACCCCATGGAAGGGACGGAGCGGTACATGTTCGGCGTGGATGAGCTCTACAACGGCATCAACGTCACTTGCGCCCTCATCGGTCTTTTCTCCATGTCCCAGGTTTTCATTCTCATGGAAAAGGCCATCAAGGAACGAGGAAATATTGTAAAATTCTCCGATTCTGTGCTGCTGAAACTCCGCGAATTGAAACAGATCGGACCTACCGTAGTTCGTTCTTGGATTATCGGAAATATTATCGGCATTCTGCCAGGTGCCGGTGCGTCTATCGCTTGTTTCCTGGGATATAACACAGCGAAACAGTTTTCCAAGAAAAAAGAAGACTTCGGCCACGGCTCTATCGAAGGCATCGCTGGCTCCGAAGCGGCCAACAACGCTGTCACCGGCGGTTCTCTCATTCCGACTTTGACCCTGGGCATTCCAGGTGAATCGGTCACTGCGGTCCTCATGGGCGGCCTCATCATTCAAGGCCTTCAGCCGGGACCGGAACTGTTTACGAAATACGCCCCTATGACCTACACTTTCTTTGCGGGCTTCGTCATCGTTCAGTTCTGCATGCTCCTCATCGGTCTCGGTGGCTGCCGCATTTTCGCTCACATTGCGAAACTCTCCGATGCCATTCTGATTCCGTGTATTTTCGTTCTCTGCGTGGTGGGTTCCTTTGCCATCAATAACAGCTTCGTGGATGTGGTTATCATGTTCCTCTTCGGCGTGGCGGGCTACCTCATGCGGAAAATGGGTCTCAATACGGCGGCGGTCGTACTGGCTCTCATTCTGGGACCGATTGGTGAACGAGGCCTCAGAAGAAGTCTTTCCCTCTCTGGAAATGATATTTCCATCCTCTTCTCCACTCCGATTTGCTGGATTCTGATCACGCTGTGCATTCTGTCCGCCTTCTCGCCGCTGCTGATGGATTGGTTGAAAAAGGCTAAAAAGCAGTGACTAGTGACTGGTGACTAGGAAAAGCGTGTGGCAAGGTTATATATGGTGATTTCTTATTTCTAACATAGTGAGTGCTCGTTAATTCGTTTTTTCAATAGCAAGAACTCGGATTGGTGATTGTTGCTGGTTGTTAGTTGTTTGTTGTTGGGGCCAAACAACCGACAACAAACAACTAACAACAGTGAGTGCACAGGAATCTGCACAATAGCCCGTATTTCTATGCACTTGAATACCAAAATTTTACTGCATATATTCAGTAAACATCGGGCGTATGAATTATCGAGCAGCCACTA
>CAVBRV010000262.1:0-2813 GCA_963597965.1 Paludibacteraceae bacterium
ACTTACAATTTACAACTACAAAAAGGGTAACTATCGCGAAAAAAACTGAATAACTGAATACTGAATAACCTTTTAGGTACCATAAGCCCTGGGTATAATGGCAGCATAAGGGGAAAATCCAATAGACAAGCAGCATCCCGGCATAAGGGATGCTGCTAATCTGTTTTATATTTTCTGATCATAACCATCAGAAATCTTTTTACCTAAAGCCAATGCTCCTATCACGGAAGCACCCATTGCCTTGAGCTTTTCTGCAAATCGGGAAATGGAACCACCTGTGGCTATCATGTCATCAAACAGCAAAACCTTCTTCCCTTTAAAGAAAGACTCATCAATATGAAGCGTATCTGTTTCATCGCCATCTTCATCCTTCTCTGTCGTATAGCTAAAGGCATCGTAAGCATTCTGAAGTCCGGTCTGTGCGCAAACCTGTTCACTGAAGCTACGGAAGCGACGCTCTGTGTGCTTTTTCAATGAGGCAGGAATACAGACAAGCGTAATGGATGAACTTTCATTGCCCAAAACATCTTTAAGAAAGGATACAACCATATCAATAGCCTTTTTTAAAGCTTGCTGATGATCTATTTCTGTCGTCAACTCAGAGTTTCCTTTAAAATTGACTATAAGTTCACGCTTCTCCCATTCCTCTGGCGAAAGTTCAAAGGTACCAAAGGCACTGAAAGCCGCATAATCGACCAACCAATTGTAGTGAAGACCATCACTAAGACATGGCCATTGACTGATGTTTTCTGAAATAACTGCCATAGACAAGATTGATTTTTCTAATTACTAGTATATGTTCTGTTGATAGCGACTGATAGCTACCTTCTGCAAAATTATAAAAATATATTGATATAGCCATGCTTTTTATCGATTTTTTGTTTTTTTTATTTTGTGTTGTCTCTAAAAAGCAGTAACTTTGCACACGAAATCAAAATATACATAATTATATATGACTAGAAAAAGTAAAATTCACGAAATCCGTGATTACATGATTATTGCATTTGCAATGATTGAGGGAAGTATCGGTCTTAACATTTTCCTGCTTCCAAACCATATTACGATGGGTGGAGTAGGAGGTATCGCTTCCATCCTGTGCTGGGGATTCGGCATTCCGGTATCTGTATCCTACTTCGCACTCAACGTTTTCCTGCTGATTATTGCCTTTCGTATCTTAGGCTATAAATTCTGCCTTAAAACCATTTATGGAGTGGCAATCTTTGCCATTACCTCGCGCATTATTGAGACCCAGACCGTGGGAATGACTCCTCTACTGCACGATCAACCCTTCATGGCAACGGTTATCGGTGCATTCTTCATGGGAAGCAGTGCTGGACTTGGTCTTTCTGCCAATGGTTCTACGGGAGGTAGTGATACGGTAGCCGCCATGATCAACAAGTACTGGAACATTTCATTGGGGCATGCTATCATGATTTGTGACCTCTGCATCATTACCAGTTCTTATTTTGTTCTTCAATCTTGGGAACAGGTCATCTATGGCTATGTCTGTCTTTTTGTGGTATCGATTTGTGTAGACCATATTGTCAACACACTTCGCCGCTCGGTACAGTTCTTTATCATTTCAGATAAATATCTGGAACTGAGTGCAGCCATCAATACTGCAGCCGATAGAGGATGTACTATCATGGATGGTCATGGATGCTATAGTGGCAAGGATGTTCACATGCTCTTTGTATTGGCACGACAGCGTGAATCGCAGAAAATATTCCGTCTCATCGATGAAATAGACCCTGCAGCATTCGTCAGTCAAAGTGCCGTTATTGGTGTATACGGTGAAGGATTCGACCGTTTCAAGACCGGCAAGACAATCAGTATTCCCGGTAAGAAGCTTGTTGCAAGCTTTAAATCATAAAAAAAGCGGGAGCGTCATGGATATATGGCGCTCCCGCTTCTTCGTTTCAGTATATTGAAATTATTTTTTCTTCATTCCTTTATAGACAAGGAAAGCTACTACTATCACAGCCAAGCCCAGGATGATATAGCCCAACTCATGGCTGTATTTCAAGGCCTGCTGATAAACATCCTGTGTGGTCTTATAGTCAGTATACTTATAAATACCCCATCCGATAGTAGCCAGAACCGTATTCCATACACCTGCACCTATTGTGGTATAGAGCAGGAATTTGCCGACATGCATACCTGCCAGACCGGCAGGAATACTGATAAGCTGACGGACAGCTGGCACTAAACGACCAAATATGGTAGAGGCAGCACCATGCTTGCGGAAATACTCTTCTGCCACTTCAACCTTCTTGCGGTCAATCAGACACATGTGTCCCAGGCGGCTATCTGCAAAACGATAGATGATAGGGCGACCCACCCATTTTGCCAAATAGTAATTAATCAACGCACCGAGGTCTGCACCGACAGTTGCAAAAACAATGACCAGAATGAATGACATTCCACTGTTTGGATCCATTGCCTTCCATGCAGCTGGCGGAACAACAACCTCAGAAGGAAAAGGTATGAACGAACTTTCGATAGCCATGAATAACATAACTACCCAATAGTTCAAATTGTCTAAAATCCAAAGAAAAAGATCTGCTGTATTCATTATTATTCATTATTCAAGTTATGCATGTAAGCTCCACACGCCCTGAAAGGGCAGAAGCCCCTAGCCCAGGGCATCACCCTGGGTTATTACGGACGCAAACCTGTCGCCCTGTAAGGGCAGAAGCTTTAAAACTCCAAGGTAAACATAAGGCTTTTGCCCTTACAGGGCGCCTTGCTGATTGTTGTTATACCCAGGGCGATGCCCTGGGCTAGGAGCTTTTGGGCCTTCAGCCCGTACT
>CAVBRV010000263.1:0-2810 GCA_963597965.1 Paludibacteraceae bacterium
CGTAGGCTGGTTGTATGGTTTTTATGAATACAAGGCGGTATAAATCGTAATGTTTTGTATAGTGGCAAACTGTTTTCATACCTCTTAGTATTCAGAAAAACCATACAACCGGCCTTACGGCCGAGGGAAATGCACCCCCTCTTTTTATTCTCCCCCGGAGGGGGAGATGCCCGATGGGCCTATCATTTCAATTTAAATACCGCTTGATGTCAGACTGCATCGACGAAAAGTGATATTTCTTAGGTGGGAAGTTTGAGTTATGTAAATACCAAATGTCATATCCCTTTATAACCTTGTCTGTGGTGGGTTATGGTAATATTGAAAAAATGATTTCATTGATTACAACCTGCCCGAAGGGCTAATCTCACCCCATTCCACTATTGCCTCTTTTCCACCGCTCTTATATAATTAGGTAAATAAACTATGATATTTTTATTTGCAAGTAAAAACATAAAAAATAGCGACGCTTCTTAATTTGCTGCGTTGCTAAGTAAGTTTACACCGTTGTCTCGGCTCCCCTGTCGGGGGAGCTGCCGAAGGCTGAGGGGGCATCCCTAGCGGTATAAAATACCAACTGTATGACAATTCGATATGGGACTAATACCACTACGCACTACGCACTTCGCATTACGCACTCCCAAAAGAGAGGTCCTTATGAACACCCTGAGCACCATCTGCTCCAAGAAGCATATTTTATATACTTTATATATCACCCTATTTCTCATCCCGCTGAATCCCTATTTCTTCTACATCACATTGGTTCCGGCGGTCTTTTTATGGCTACTGAACTATTGGAAAGTGGGGGAGGTTTCCTTCCGCACACCGCCCTATTGGGGACTTCCAGTGGGATTTTTAGGATGCGCCTTTTTATCGGCCTTCGTATCTCACGATACTGCCTTTTCTTTAGCCAACTGGGCCTTTCAATCCTTGATGTATGCCGCGGTGTATGGGCTCATCTATTCCTCTGTCACCACGGTGCAAGAAAAAGAATGCGCCCTTTATGCCTTTCTAGCAGGTGCCCTTTGCGTGGCGGCTTATGGATTTTTCCAATACGCCAACGCCACCCACATGGCAGCGGATATGGCAGCCCAGAGCTGGGTGGATCCGGAACGTTTTCCCCTTTTGAAACGACGCATGTATTCCACCTTGGAAAATCCTAATCTCTTCGGTGCCTACCTATTGATGATTATCAGCATCCTCACCGCCTTCACCTTGCAAGAAAAAGGCAAGAAAAGGAAATACATTTTCGCGGTGATTCTGGTGGTACTCCTGCTATGCTTAGCCCTCACCTATTCTCGCGGTGCCTGGCTCAGCTTGGGAGCTATCGTATTGGGATTGACCTTATTCTATGACAAACGATTTGGCTTCCTCTTCCTTTTGATACCTGTCGTTCTAGCGGTGTACCATGGACAACTGGCGGAACGTTTCCTTTCTCTCTTCTCTGGAGAAGATACCTCCGTGGGCCTTCGCTTCGCCCTGTGGGAAAGCACGGTAGC
This sequence comes from Paludibacteraceae bacterium, assembly GCA_963597965.1. Taxonomy (GTDB): domain Bacteria; phylum Bacillota; class Negativicutes; order Veillonellales; family Dialisteraceae; genus Dialister. The sequence goes on from CAVBRV010000263.1 coordinate 1,497, forward strand.
CATGATTGAAGAACACCCCCTCCTCGGCGTGGGGTGGGGCACCTATTTCCTGGCCTACCCAGACTACAATTTCTTCATCCAGGATGAACAGGTCCTGATTTTCCATGCCCATAACATGTATCTCAATATGCTAGCCGAAGTAGGGATTCCCGGCGGCTTGTGCTTCCTAGGCACCTTCTTCGCCCAGGGCATACTAAGCTGGAAAATTTACAAACACGAAACCGATCCCTTCTACAAAACCATGGGGCTAGGCGGCCTTCTCATGGTGATGGCTATGACCGTCATCAGCCTAGGGGATCACGTCCTCTTCTCCCGCTCCGTTTCTTTCTGCTTCTGGAGTCTTTGTGCGCTGTGTGTGTCGAGGAAGGACTCTAAATAGTGAGGAGTGAGGAGTTAGGAGTGAGAAGTGGTGGTGCGGCGCATCAAAAATAGGGCGCCGCATTTTATATTGGTTCTGTAGCGGTGGTATGGTTGGAGGAACACGGGGATGGAACGTGCAATTTAGGGTTCTGTAGCGGTGGCTTGGGTGGAGGAACATGGAGATGAAGTGTGCATTTAAGGGTTCTGTAGCGGTGGCTTGGCTGGAGGAACATGGAGATGCAGCGTGAATTTTAAGGTTCTGTAGGGATGGCATGGCTGGAGAAATATGGAGATGAAATGTGTATTTTAGGGTTCTATAGTGATGGTATGGCTAGGAGAAATATAGAGAAGAATTGCGTAATTTAAGGTTCTAGGCACTGAAAATCCCCTTCCTTTGGAAGGGGATAGCGTATGAGCGAAGCGAATAAAGCAGGGGATAGCTCGCACTAGCGGTATGATATACGGTATGAAGTAAGCTGGTTTAGGCGTCTGGAGATAGCGAGTTAGTATATTTGATTTCTATGAAATAAATTCTAGCGTCTTGTCTCCCCTGTCGGGACAATGTCATTAAGTTAAGCGAAACATGCGATGATTCCTATGTTCAAGGTTCTAAGGGTACAAATGGTTCTAAAGGTTTCTCGAATGAGCTGATGACGCTAGCATTCATAGGCACATTCGAGAAACCTGAGTACCCTTAGAACCCTGAGAATCTCGAGCAACCTGTAACATCAAGCGTTAGCATCCCTACTCACACAAATCCTTAACTTAACAGCATTGCCCGTCGGGGGAGAATCAAAGAGGGGGCTGCACAAGCGGTATGAAATGATATGTTATTTCGACTGTATAACAAACTATCGTCATTTCGACCGGGGGTATTTGTGCTTAATGATGTAGAAGTTGTGAAATGATTTGTGTCCCTGAGTGGAGAAATCTCAGCGGCACCAGCGGTAAGGG
>CAVBRV010000264.1:0-2804 GCA_963597965.1 Paludibacteraceae bacterium
AAAGAGGGGGTGCATTTCCCTCGGCCGTAAGGCCGGTTGTATGGTTTTTATGAATACTAAGCGGTATGAAAACAGTTTGCCACTATACAAACATTACGATTTATACCGCCTTGTATTCATAAAAACCATACAACCAGCCTACGGCTGAAAAAATGCACCCCCTCTGCCTACGGCATCTCCCCCGGAGGAGGCGAGGTCCTACGGACCTATCATTCCTATTCAAAGCCGCTAAAAGACTTAGATTATATCGGAATGAATCACCATTTTACGGGTGGGAAGTTTGAGTCACTAATAATATAAAAATTGCGGCGCTTTATGAATTGTGCGCCGCCACCACCATTCCTCATTCCTCATTTCTCATTCCTAATTGCCTTTGAAAGGGGTGTTTTCCTATTTCTACACATATAGAATGGATAGGGCTTTGGCTCCTGGTTATGGGGATTGTTTTCTTTTTGAATTACAAAAACACCATGGTGAATTTTGCTTTCGCCCGGATGCGGAAGAAATACATCGAGGATAACGACGAGCAGGATCCAGCGCTCATTGCCAAAGTAGCGCCTTTTTACCAGCGAACTTCGCAGATTATTGGGGGCACCCAGGTGTCTTTCGTGCTCTGCAGCTGCGTACTGGGGATTTCTGTACTGGCGATCGGTTCCCATTTGTCCTTGCTGCTGTCGCCGCTTTTAGGGGAAGAATGGCGATGGGTGATGTACCTGCTGTGGGCTTGTCTGGCATTGGTCGTCGGCATGGCGTACTGGGTGGGGACCATTTTGATTCCTGGTGCCCATGCGTTGGTGGAACCGCTGCAAATGCTGGCGTCCCATACTTGGGTGATTCGGATGAATCGCCATCTCTACCGTCTATTTGTGGAAACGGGATTGTTTCTGGCACGGCGTCTGTTTCACGCGTGGCACATTCCTTTTCGCAATGAAGTCAATTTCACTTACACCGAAGATGAAATTCGCTGTATCGTAGAAGAAAGTCATCGCAGTGGCCGGCTCAATGCCTTGGAAAATACGCTCATCAAAAATTCCTTCGATTTCTTTGACCTCATGGTGCGAGATGTGATGATTCCACGAAATGACATGGTGGTGCTGGAATTTGACGAAACCATCGATTCCATGCGGCGCACCGTTTCCAAAACCCATCACGTCTGCTATCCGGTTTGCCTAGAGGATAAAGACCAAATTATGGGATTCGTGTACGCCAAAGATTTCTTGGAAGGACTCTTGAGTGGTCGTTTCAATATGAAACGCATGATGCGAGAAATTCTGACTGTGCCGGAAGTGATGCCCGCGCCGGCGCTGCTGCAACTCATGAAAAATCGCCGCATTTATCTGGCGGTGGTGGTGGATGAATATGGCGGGACATCCGGATTGGTGACGCTGGAAGATTTGGTGGAAGAATTGATCGGAGAAATTCCGCAAGAAGCGGATACGGTGCCCTATGAAATTCTTCGTCAAAAAGACGGTACCTACGAATTTGATGGGACCGTCATCTTGGAAGATGTGTCGGATCGACTGGACATTGATTTGGAAGATGAAAACCAGACCGCTACCATTGGCGGCTTCGTTTTTGCACACTTGGAACGAGTACCGAAAGTGGGAGACCACATTGACTTCGGCGGCTGGCGGTTCACGGTAATTCGGGTGTCCGGGTTCCGTATTGTGCGGGTGAAAGCGGAGAAATTAGTGGCTAGTGGCTAGTGACTAGTGACTGGTGACTGGTGACTGGTAATGAGGGAAACACTGATTTTAAATTTTTGATTCAATCAGCGTTTTCCTGGAAATTGGGCTATCCCAGTCACGAGTCACCAGTCTACTAGTCACTCGTAATAATAGGAGCAATACGTATGCAATCAAATTTGATTACTATGGAAGGAATCGTTCTCCGTGCGAAACAAGGACGGGAAGGGGGACGGTCCCTTTTTGTTTTTACCAAAGAAAATGGATTGATGCAGCTCTCCGTGCCGCGGGCGGTGATGCAAGCCTGTGGGACCGGTCTTCTTTTATCCTTTTCGCATATCCGATTCTCTGCCATGCTATTTTCCGAATATGGCGTGGTTCGCCAATATGAAGGGGAATTGCTACTAGACATGATGCAAATGGATTACGAAAAACAGCAGCCCTGGTACTATGTGATTGAACTGGCGCTCCAAGTATTTCCGAAAAATCAAAGCGACTATAAGGTGTATCAAATCTTGCAAGAAGCCGCGATGGCAGCCAAGGAAAGAAATCAAATGGTCGTTGCCTTTTTGACCGCCGTCAAACTTCTGGTTCGTGCCGGCTTTGATCCCACCGTAGAAGAAGCGATGCAAGAAGGGCATCTGTCGAAAGCGGCCCGTTCGCTGCTTCTCGCTTTTCGGAACTATCGCTGGAAAGAACCCTTGGGACAATCCATTTCCTCCGCCGCCTTTCGAGAATGCGCGCTTTACTTGGATTCATTCATTTTGCAGGCCTGCGATGTGGAAATGAATATGAAGGGGGCCTTTGTTAGATAATTTTTAGCGATTGTGAACATTAAAGGAAAGGTTATTATTCTACTGATTTCACTTGTTGAACAAAGAGAGAAACCGCTACTATCCAGGGTTAAAAAGGTTATAAAAGGTTATGGGATAACCAGTCGTAACCCTTTATAACCTTTTATAACTCAAACTTCTAACCCGTAAAATAGTAATTCATTTCGATGCTGTCAAAGAAATGCGGATTTGTGGTAGCATCACTAGCGTCATTTCGACCGGTCGTATTTGTGCAAAGTGATGATACAGAAATAAATAGATTTGTGTCCCTGAGTGGAGAAATCTC
>CAVBRV010000265.1:0-2785 GCA_963597965.1 Paludibacteraceae bacterium
TCCGTAGGACCTCGCCCCCTCCGGGGGAGATGCCGTAGGCAGAGGGGGTGTATTTCCTTCAGCCGTAGGCTGGTTGTATGGTTTTTATAAATACCATGCGGTATAAATCACGATGTTTGATTTATACCAAAATGCTTTCATACCGCCTAGTATTCAGAAAAACCATACAACCGGCCTTACGGCCGAGGGAAATGCACATCTCGTTTCGCTCGAAATGGCGTCTCACTACATCCCTGCGTCGCGCTTTGCTCCTGGCGATGTAGTTCGCTTGCACACCCCTCTTTTTATTTCTCCCCCGGAGGGGGAGATGCCCGATGGGCCTATCATTTCAATTTAAATACCGCTTGATGTCAGACTGCATCGACGAAAAGTGATATTTCTTAGGTGGGAAGTTTGAGTCATAACCTTATATGACCCTTTATAACCTTGTGATAGACCGTATTCATGACATGTTAGAATAAAGAAATCAGCAGAGTAATAACCTTTTATAAATAAAACTGCGGCATCACTTTCATTCCATACCATGTACATAGCATTTTATACCGCTATAGCAGCCCCCTCTTTAATTCTCCCCCCGACGGGGGAGACAAGTCGCTATTGCTTCTTTCCGCTAAATTTGCCAACTGCCAACTGCTTACTGCTAACTGCCTACGATTTTTTCATCCGTTTTTTCGTCTCAAAGAGTAGCTCAATCACCCGACTAGGGCGGCCCGTTTTTCCTGTGAACCGGCGGCTGGCGTCTTGGGCTAGGTGGTGGTCGATGAGTTTGCTCAAGATGCGGTTGATGGTGCGAGGCGTGACGCCGATGAGGTCGGAGAGCTCGGAGGAGGTGAAGCGGCATTTCCCTGCTTCCTGGCAGGCGTGGTAGAGATTGGAAATGATGCGGAGACTGACACCGGATTTCTGAGAGAGATAGAGGAACTGCTCGTCAATGGGGCGTTCCTCTTTTTCTTGTGCCCTTTGCATGCTGGTGGCAAGGGGAACCCGGGAGGTCAGGTCTGGGGTCATGAGGAATGCTTGATTGCCGCCCAAGGCAGAGGCGTGTTGCATGGCCTTGATGGCGTGGTACTCCGCTTCGTCGATGAGGGAACCATAGCCGATGCCCACGGACAAGGTGGTAGCGGTGGCAGTGGAAATATTTTCCAATAGGGGAAACCGTTGAAATTGATCGGTTTGCATTTCCAACAGATTACTAGGCACGAAAAGCATATAATCCCAAGGCGGTTGCTGCACACAAGCGGCATGAAGGGAGTGGGCGTATTGGAAAATGCGTTTCGTCACGTCCACATGGCTCATGGACATATGGTAAGCACTACTGCCGGGGAGGGATTCTTTGAATAGGTCAATGTGAATGGAGATGACGCAGAGCCGGTTATTTTGCTGGCTGTGGAGTTCGTGAGACAGGAGCAGCCGCTGCATGCCGCTTCGGATGTCATCGAAAGAGGGCTGCAGGATGTAGACCGGAATGCCCTTGTCCCGCAAAATATTTCTGACTTTGTAAAAAATGGTGATGCAGAAATCCACTTTCCCTTCTTTGTAGAGTTTCTCCATCTTTGCTGCGTCCTTGACGAGAAGCCCTTCGCTATAGGGAAAGAACGGAATGGTTTCGATGGCGGTATTCTTTTCGGAGTACCCGATTTCATGCAAGGCGAGACGGAAGAAATCCTTATTATCCAAGTCGCTGGCGATGCGCATATCATACCCGTCCACGGCGGCGCGAAACAGCAACCGCAATAGGGCCGACGTGGAGCGGGGAATGGTGACCCACTCGGCGGTATGGGGGATGACCTTCTCCGCATAGCGCCGGGCCGTATTTCCTAGAAATAAAAACGCATCGATCCGGCTCTGTTGCCCGCCGACCAGGTCAGGGATTTCGGTAATGGAGGCGTAGGGAAAGGGAATGGGGGAGATTTCAGGAAATTCTTTGGAAAGAAATTGACAGATTTCCTCCATGATTTCATGGGGAACGACGACACCGATGTGGATCATTTTGGCTCCTTCTTTTTGAGTGCATATTGCGTATTGAGTGCGTAATGCGTAGTGCGTAGTGCGTAATGGTGGAAGGGGCGCATCAAATTATAAAGCGCCCCAATACCCTATTATTACTATGAAAATAGGGATTAGGGATTAGTAGCTAGGGATTAGGGATGGGGAAATGCTCTTTCTAATCCCTAATCCCCAATCCCTAGCTACTTTAACCTTTCATCATTTTCATTGATAGTGATGCACTGGCGGTACATGAAGTTTATAAAAAACGGCGAGCATATAAAAACGGACACGGCTCCAAATGATATAATCTGCATAAGAGCAATTCGACGCGCTCGCCGGCCACCATTACGCATTACGCACTTCGCATTACGCACTCAGCATGCAAATGGTATTTAAGACCTAATAAAGGTCTATTAAGGACATTTCACTTTCTATATGATAAGCGTAAGCCTAGAAAAAGTAAATAGCGGAATGTGAGATCCGCGCGGCAAGGGAGCCTTATGGATGACAAGTCTTTTTGTCGTGCCATGAGGCTCTTGTTGTTGGTTGATGGTTGTTTGTTGTTGGTTTACTTTCCGGGTTCATGAGTTACTCATAGTAAGATTTGAGAGTGTCATTGGTTTATGGTTTAAGGTTTATGGTTTATGGTTTAGGGGTTAAGGTTTATTACTTAAACTTCCTACCTGTAAATTGGTGATTCATTTCGACGTAATCTGTGTTATTTAGCGGTTTTAAATGGTAATGATAGGTCCATAGGACCTCGCCCCCTCCGGGGGAGATGCCGAAGGCAGAGGGG
>CAVBRV010000266.1:0-2774 GCA_963597965.1 Paludibacteraceae bacterium
ACTTTCATACCGCCTAGTATTCAGAAAAACCAAACAACCGGCCTTACGGCCGAGGGAAATGCACCCCCTCTTTTTATTTCTCCCCCGAAGGGGGAGATGCCCGATGGGCCTATCATTTCAATTTAAATACCATTTGATGTCAGATTGCATCGGTGAAAAGTGATATTTCTTGGGTGGGAAGTTTAAGTAACAACTAACAACAATGAATACACAAACATCTGCACAAAAACAGAAATCCTTATTTCTTCATACTTGCTCTCGCTGCTTCTATGACCTTTTTCCCTCGATACAGAAGGCAAGCCTCCAAGAAATGTTCTGCTGCCATGAAATTGCCATCGAAGGAAAGATGGAGGTAGCTAGCTAGTACATTATCTTTCGCATAGCCTTCGATGTGGCCTGTTTTCTGGCGAGTGCCCTGCAGATTGTAAGCCCAGGGGAAGTCGTCTTTACATTCTAGGGTGGAGAAATGGAATTCATGTCCTCTAAGGGTATCTCCCTTTTGGCAAATGATGCTTTCCCGAAGAGCGGTAGCGGTGACGTAGCCTACGCGTTGGAGTTTTTTCTGCATGACACAGGTGCCTGGTACGAGGCCCACCATGTCGTAAGTTTCTCCATCGAATCCTTGAATTTTTTCAGACAGGTACATCAGACCACCACATTCGGCGTAGATGGGCATGCCATCGGCCGCTGCTTGTTGGATAGACGTTTTCATAGCAGTGTTATTTTCCAGTTCATGGAGAAACATTTCCGGGAAGCCGCCACCAAAAATGAGGGCATCTACATCGGGAATTTTCTCATCTTTCAGCGGGCTGAAATCGATGAGTTTGGCTCCTCTTCGTTCCAAGGCTTCTAAGCTGGCAGGATAGTAGAAGGAGAAGGCTTCATCCCTAGCTACGCCAATGCGGACGTCCAGTTTCGGGCCTAATATTTCTTCTGGTTCCAAATCTAGCGCCGGTGCCTCTTGGGCGATTTGAAGCAATGCCTGGGTGTCCACCCATTTCCCAGCCGCTTCTCCCATGTGGGAAATAAGTTGCTGCGTTTCTATTTCTGTAACAGGTGTAAGACCTAGATGGCGTTCTGGGGTTTGGAGACTTTCGTCTCGATGAAAGGCACCGAGAACGGGCATGTGAATTTTCTCCATCACTTCTCTGACCATGGCTTCGTGACGATCACTGCCCAATCGATTCAAGATCACTCCTGCAATATGCACGTCTTTGTCATATTCTCTAAATCCCAGTGCCGTAGCTGCGATGCTGTAGCCTACGGATTTACAATCCAAAACGAGAATGACTGGCGCTTTCAACTTCTTCGCAATGTCTGCAGTAGAGGAAACACCATTGGCTCCCCCATCATAGAGGCCCATGACGCCTTCAATGATAGAAATATCAGCCCCTTTAGACAGTGAAGTAAAAGTGGGAATGAGTCGGTTTTCTGGTGTCATCCAGGTATCTAGGTTATAAGAATCGCGACCAGCGGCTTTTCCATGGAAGCCAGGGTCAATGTAATCGGGTCCCACTTTGAAAGGTTGCACTTGATAGCCTTGGCTATGGAAATAAGCCAGTAATCCGGTGACGATCGTTGTTTTTCCTACCCCGCTATTGGTTCCGGCAATCACAACGCGGGGGCGTGTGATGTGTTCCATAGTTATTTATCCCTTTTGGCAATAATGGTAGACAGATAGTTTGGTTTGTAGTCTGCTGGAAGGCTTCCAATATCACGAATCACGATTTCATCCGGTAGTCCTGCACGAGAAACCATGACCGAGCGCTGGAGCATGTGATGTTTCCGAAGTTCTTCTTGTACAAAAGCAAAGCTCTTATAGACCTTCATAATGACTGCATTGTCCGCCGCTGCCAGAGCTTGATCGAATTTTTCATGGTCAGCGGTAGCGGGGATAATCAGCACATTTTCTTCCCATTCCGTCACAGGAAGGCCGATGTAGGAAGCAATGCCCAGGAAAGCAGGAATGCCTGGAATGGTTTCTACTTCATAGTCGTCAGAGTCTTTAAATTCATTGAAAATGTACATGTAGGTGCTATAGAGCATGGGGTCCCCTAAGGTCAGGAAAACCAGGTTCTTGCCAGCATCCAGTTTTTCTGCAATGATTTTGCGATTTTCTTTCCACTGCTTATTGACGGCATTCATGTCCAGGTTCATTTGGAAAACCATAGGCAGAATTTCGACGGTATCTGGAATGAAAGGTTTGGCAATGTTCCACGCTACGGAACCGTCTTTCTTTTCCGTTTTCGGCGTGATAATCATGTCTGCATTCTGGATAGCTTTCACCGCTTTTACGGTGAGCAAATCAGAGTCTCCTGGTCCTACACCAATCCCAAATAATTTCCCCTTTTTCATATGTTGTACCTCCTCTAATATGTTAAATTTTATTACTTTATATAGCTGCGTATATTTTAGCATAATCGGAAAGAGGTGGCTAGGGAGTGGTCTGCTCGTTAATTCGTTTTTTATAAAAAATACGGAGTGCAAAGTGGTTTTATCTCTAGTCGTCATTCCGACCGAAGTGGAGGAATCTTTGTGTTATTCATAGAAATACCATGTGTGCGGAGCGGAATGAAATGGACTTAGCGTCTGGGGCGTGATATGTGAGGCTAATGAGCAAACGGATAGTAACAACATGCCTCTCATGGCTTTTCTGCTAGTCCTGAATGTAGACGCCCCAGACGTTAAGTCTCATTTCATTTCGTAAGTTTTTCATAATGCTCTTTAGGAATAACACAAAGATCTTTCGACACGCCCTTCGGGCGGCTCAAGAT
>CAVBRV010000267.1:0-2765 GCA_963597965.1 Paludibacteraceae bacterium
TCGCCGCCCCTTCTCCAAGGGGCAACACGCTAGTACAGGCACCATCTGTATGAATTGTTAGCCAGTCGCTAAGTCAGCAGTTGGCGGTTCATCGTTCATATCTTCCTGCCAACTGCTAACTGCCTACTGCCTACTGCTAACTTCTTATTGCCTACTGCCTACTACTTACAAGAAAAGCCGAAAGCATTCACATGGGCTTTCGGCTTCTTTGCATGCCAGGAGCCCCCTACTGGTTTTCACCAGTGAGGGATTCCACAGCTTTATTTTTTACATTGTCTTCTGTTTCTTCTACTTTTTCTTCGACCTTGTCTTTGACTCGATCTTCCACTTTATGTTCGATTTGCTTCACATCGGTGGCCTCTTTGACCTTGTTTTTGGCCTTATCGGTGATGGCTTTCAATGGATTGAATCCACTGAAAAATCCAGCCGACGCGGTGGACGGCACACAAGCAGTCAAACCTGCTACGACAGCGATACATATCATGAGCTTTTTCATATTGATTTCTCCCCTTTTAGTTATCTGTTATGAGTTATTGGTTGTTAGTTGTTAGTTGTTAGTTGTTTGTTCCCCACAACCAACAACTAACAACCATCGCCAATCTGGTTTCCTACTAGTCAAAAAGTGAATGACGACCACTCACTAATTGACCACTACCGTCATAGAATTGAAGGTACTGCTCTGTAGTTCCAGATTCATATCTGTATTTCTTTGCAACATCTCAAATAAAGAAGGTGCGGAACCGGTATATTTGATGCTCAGCACACCACGACCATTGGCATAGTTGTTGAAATTGACATTATCCACACCAGGCAATTTCCCAAGCACATTTTTCACCCGATTGATGTCACTGACACTGCGTGCAATGACGGTCACTTCAAAGGCCTGGCGATTGCTGCTGTAGGTCTTCATGAGCTGACTCACCAAGTAGTCCCCCATCTTTTCACCAGCCTGGGCCAAAGCTTTTTTCGATGCAATGGATTCTGTGATGTCTGCACCAGAACCATAAACCCCATCGGCTGCAATGATTTGACCGGTCCTTGCAATGTACATCTTCGCTTCCAATCTTGCACGGCAGGAAACAATGCCTGTATTCGGTCGGCCAAACCGCTGCTTAGGTAAGAATTTCGCTACATCACCGACACCCTCACTGAAGGCTTCCCCCACAACGAGAATATCCGCCTGCATGGATTGCGCCAAATCTTGCAGTTGTTCTTGAGACATATACTGAGGCTGGTTGTAGTTATACCGCTGGTTGCTCATATCAATCATGTTCTGACAACCAGCTTCAATGAATTTTTTAACAATCGCTGTTTCCCCCGCCGGATCCGGAATGCGATACCGTATATGGGTTTCTGGAATCATCACCGCAATTTTCGCATCTCGCAAATTAAAATCGAAGAAACCGTGCCGTTTCAAAGATTCCATGAGTTCCGAATTGGGCTCTGTATCTACATCCACCATCGCTGTCACTCGATAAGTACCATCGGGATCGGCATACTGTTTGAGTATCTGGCATTCTTTCACATAGCCTTCTGTAGTGGAGCGAATTTCATCCCTGACCAGTTCAAAATTGTGCGTTTCCGTCTCTGAATTGACCAAACTGCCTGCAACCTGTTCGATGCCGTTTCGCATGGCATCCCTTTTGGCTTCATTCAAGCTAGTCCCCACACCGTCTACAGTCACCTGCTGTGCCATGACAGACGTACCGGTCAAAAGAAAAGCCGCTAAGAACGCTGCTACTACTTTTCTCATTTATGGCCTCTCTTTACTTTATCGCCAGAACGAATCTGCCCTTTGCCACTAGAAATTTCGCAAATCGCATAGTCCGATTTGACATCGACGATTTTTACCATACCGATTTTGTTTTCTTCTACCGCAATCATTTCATGGGTCACTGGATGCATAATCGGTTTTCCTTCCCGATAAGCGATGAACTTTTCCCCTACTCGTACACCATTTTCAGAGCCAATGTCCAGGTATACCTGGTTATCGTTGACATGGACAATGGTACCAGTCAGTGGGTTCTTTTCATTCAGAAGATCAATTACTTTTTTAGCTGCATCATTAACAGCAGCACCAATCGTAGCCGTTCCATCAAGCCCACCTAATTCTGTTGCTACGGATTTAGAACCTTCTACGATTTCTGCAAATTTAATCATACCTGTGCGGTTATCTACCAAGCGAATGTCAAATTTAGCAGTTGCCTTGAATCCGCTATAAAGAATGTTGTTAAAGGGTTCTACTCGTGCATCCAACAGACTACCGGTCAAGGTATAATCCGCTCCGGTCATCTCGCCGAACTGAATAGCAGAATCACCAGAAATTACACCCGTTGCATCCAATCCCAATTCGCTCAAAACTTCATCCAGTCGAGCTCTTTCCACCACATCATATTGCCCACTAGAAATTAAGGCACCAATAAGCTGACTTTCAAAATCTTTAGCTGCACGCTCACCATCATATCCCATATTGGAATGAATCCCCGGAACGGCGATGACTTTCTTTGCTGCATAGGACGACTGTCCCATCATGCCAGTGAACAACACACACAGCAATGCTGTAATAATAATCATTACCTTCTTCATATGTTCTCCTCCACATATTACTTACTTAAACTTCCCACCCATAAAATGATGATTCATCTCGATATAATCTAAGTTATTTAGCGGTTTTGAATAGGAATGATAGGTCCGTAGGACCTCGCCCCCTCCGGGGGAGATGCCGTAGGCAGAGGGGGTGTATTTTTTCAGCCGTAGGCTGGTTG
>CAVBRV010000268.1:0-2733 GCA_963597965.1 Paludibacteraceae bacterium
TCATTTTTCAATAGCAAGAAACCAGATTAGCGATTGTTGCTGGTTGTTAGTTGTTTGTTGTTGGGGCCAAACAACAGACAACCAACAACTAACAACTAACAACAGTGAGTGCAAAGGAATCTGCACAATAGCCCATATTTCTATGCACTTGAATGACAAAATTTCACTGCATATATTCAGTAAACATCGGGCGTATGAATTATCGAGCAGCCACTACATAACCCTATAATAACCCTATATAACCTGATACTAAGCCTTACTTGTGATATGTTAGAAGAGGAAATCAGTAGAATAATAACCTTCATCATCATACTTCGCGGCGCTTTATGAATTTTATGCGCCGCACCATCATTTCTAACTTCTCACTTCTAACTTCTCACTGCCTTTCTGTGCTCGTTCCTACATTCTCCACTTCCGGCATCGTGGCATTGGCGATTTCGATGGGATGGTAGTTGCTCCAATCGAAGTCAAAATTTCCTGCCTCTTCTGCCCGGCGGCGGATGTCGCGGTTCCAGGCTTCATCTTCGGCGGCCTGGTTCGGGCCCAGTTGTTCTGTATCGTCTTCAATCATCCGATTGGCGTACATGGTCATTAGGGTGGTAATGTCTTTGTCAAAATCCAGGGACAAAATATCCGATTTCCCGTCATAGCGAGTGGCGGTGAGGCCCATCAGGCCCATGAGAGTATCGTAGAGCATGTCATTAGAAAATGGCATATTTCTTCTATCCCACATCCGTGCATAGAGCTGGCGGTGGGTCCGCTGGTAGTGGTCAGAGGTGTAAATCCAGAAAGGAATGTGCACCATGGTGTAGTCGAATTGGTCCGCATTGTGGCCCGGACGTTCTGCCACCTGTTCCCCATGGTCGGAGAAATAGAGCACCCCGTCGGCATGGAGGTAATTGGTGGCTTCGTTCATGATGCCTTCCATCACGTAGTCGTTGAAGAGGACCGAATTATCGTATTCGTCGGTCATGACCTCCGCGGTGGTCCGTTCCTTGGTCACGTCTTCCGGCCAATGATAAAATTCGGAAGGGTAGCGGTCCCAGTAGCTCACATGGCTCCCCATGAGATGCACCACCACCAGCTGGCGGCGGTTATTGGGGTCCACTTTTTTCAAATAAGGCACCAAAGCGGTATCGTAATCTTTGGTCACCACGTCGGTTCCGACATATTGATTGATCCAGTACTGGTCATCGCACGCACTGCCGATGGCACCAATGGGCGTATCCCAGATGCCGAAGCGGGATTGGTTGGAAATCCAAGTGGTGCGGAACCCCGCTTCTCGCGCCAGGTCGATGATGGAGTAAGCATCCACCAAATCCATGCCATTGTACTGGTTCTTTTCGGTCAATGCCTCTGTCAAGACCTGCACGGTCTGGGTGTAGCACGCATAAGCATGGTTGAAGAACACATAGTGCGGGTCTGTGGCAGCTTCGGTCTGGAAGGGCGTGGTATTTCTAGTATATCCATAGACCCCCATGTGGTCCCGATTCAACGATTCGCCGATGACTAGCACATAGAGACCGTCAGGAGCAGCTTTCAGCTGAGCCAACAAATTTTTATCCTTGATTTTCATATGGCGACGCTTTTCCACCATTTTCTGGAAATCCGAGAAACTGTGGAGCGTTTCGTACGTTTCATAATACACATGAGCCAACCGAGTCCCACTGATAGACCAGCTGCAAAGACCAATATTCACCAAGAAAAGAGCCGCCATGGCCCACCAGGTTTTCCGCGATACGTTGGACACGCGGTGGAAACTGAACCGGCTGGCATGGAAAATGAGCCACGCAAAGAGCAAAAGGGCGATGGTTCCCGCAATGAGTTCAGCGTAAGGGATATTCACCTCGATATACTCCATGGTTTCCGCCATATTCGTCTGGGCCAGAGCCAGGAGCATATTGATAGAAATCAAGGAATGGGTGATGAAATAATAGCCCACATAGGTGAATTGAATGCCCACATAGAGGAGCATCAAGAGCACGCAAGCAATGCGAGCAATCATGCGCCATTTCCCCGGCAAAATCCAAGCGGCGGAGAGACAGGAAATAAAGAGATACAGCGGCGTGGATAATTCCCCTGAAATATCGGACATATCCAAGACCACGTCCGTTTGGGTCGACAGATATGGTACAATAAGAGACAATACCCATAAAAACGCAATGGTAAGCCACAAGTGCACCGCCGCCCGGGGCAAGTGATGCCGGATGAAATAGGCCGTCACGAACCCTACTTGCAAGAACAGCAGGAAGACTTTCACTTGGGAAAAGAGTTCATATCCACCGGGTGCGCCGAAATACCAGGATAGGAAAAAGGACAATCCAAAGGGAACCAAGGTGGCAATGGCCCACCAAATTTTCCAATGACCAGGGCTGTCCTGATGCACTGGTTCTACATGTGTATTATTTTTATTTTTATCTTTCACAGTTTTATACCTATTTTTTGAATTTTGTTGTTGGTTGTTGGGATAACGAGCAACCCTTACGTTCAGCAGGTATGATTCCTCCAGAGGTTACAGGTTGCTAAGGGTTCTCAGGTTGCTAAGGGTTCTCAGGTTGCTAAGGGTTCTCAGGTTTCCCAAATGAGCCGATAGGCGCTGGAGTTATCATCGCATTCGGAATCCGTTAGAACCTTTAGTACCCTTAGAACCTTGAGTACCTTTGTCGAAGAAGAAATCCTCGCAATCGTCATTTCGACCGATGGGATTTGTGCTTGATGCTTCTATCGCTTTTC
>CAVBRV010000269.1:0-2715 GCA_963597965.1 Paludibacteraceae bacterium
ACAACCGGCCTTACGGCCGAGGGAAATACACCCCCTCTTTTTATTTCTCCCCCGGAGGGGGAGAGGCCCAATGGGCCTATCATTTCAATTTAAATACCACTTGATGTCAGACTGTATCGACGAAAAGTGATATTTCTTAGGTGGGAAGTTTGAGTTACTTATCAATCATTCATATGTACCGTATAGCAATCAGATTGTTGTTGATTGCTTGTTGGTTGTCTGACTTCAAACAAAAAACAACTATCAACCACAATCAACTGCTTACGGCAAACTGCCTACTGCCAACTGCCTACGGCAGCAACATTTACCACCGTGGCCCTGGGTCGCCAGGTCCTCTGTCTCCCGGTCTCGGTGGCTGTCTATCTCCCGGTCTAGGTCTCGGTGGATCTTTTCTTCTAACCGGTGGACGTACATCCGGTCTTGGTCCTGGACCAGGGCCTCTATCCCATCCAGGACGTGGCTCTGGTCTCGGCTGAGGCCGTGGTTCCGGTCTCGGTTCCGGACGTGGGCCTGGTCCAGGTCTTCTGTCCCAACCAGGACCGGGATGATGATCTCTCCGTGGATCCGGTCTCGGTGGTTCCGGCGGCCGTTTATCTTTCTGCCAGGGCCAGCGGAAAGCTAGGGCTTCTCCCGGCTGGGCCAATCCCAAATCCATCTGATGCAAAGCGGGGCTGCTCAGCAGAGACATGTCCGCTGCGTCCGTATTTCCTGCCGTCAGGAAACTGGCTCCGCAAAGTAATAAGGTAGAAACGGCCACACGAGCTGTCATAGTTTTTAAAGATTTCATAGGCTCCTCCTTCTTTGTTTAGTAGGCAGTTTGCAGTTAGCAGTAGGCAGAAAAACATTCCCTGCGAACCGCCTACTGCCAACTGCTTACTGCTAACTGCCAACCTGTTAGTATTCCAAAACAACCGCATACTGAGCGCCAAAACCGCTTCTCTGGTTTTCTGCTAGGATGCGATCGCCATCTTCTGGGGATACCACAATATCGCACTGGTGTTTTGTGCGTTCTCTAAGTCCTACGGCTTTGATGATCAGCGGACGAGCACCAGCTCTGGAGAGACCACTTTCTGCACGGTTCCAAGCTTCTGCTCCCTGGGCATAGGCAGCTACCCCATGTTTCACCGCATAATCAGGATCTACATTGTGTACACCATAGATAGCACGACCATTGGTATCAAAAATGCCTGGGCAGAAGGTTCTTTCTAGTGGAAGTCCCTTGGCATCAATTACAAGGCCCGTATAGCCAGACACAACTTGGGTAGACTGTCCTGGTGTCACCGTCGTGGTAGTCGTTGTGGTGGTTGTCACAGAAGGCAATGCAGTATTTTCCACCGGAGCTGTATAGGACGGACTAGGAAGGGGCATAGGCTGGGGCTGGCTATCGCCCATGACCGCACGAATGGCTACATCCCCTACGCTACCGATACCGTAAAGCGGTGCTGCCATGACGACGTGATAGGTTCCGTCTTTAAATTCTTCAGAAATAACACGCGCACCTGTAACCACCCCATTGATTTTTGTTTTCACCAAATCACTGGTCACGATGTAGTTTTCCATGGTGGTTTCCGAATCTACTGAAATCCCTTTGATGGATTCCAAAAGATTTCTCTGTGCATCCACAATGGCAGCCCGACGGGCCATCAATTTGCCACGATTCACTGGCATACCAGCCGGCATGCTACCAAAGCCATCAGCTTTAATGGTTTCGCTTTCCTCATAAGCACTAGCAGTCACGCCAGCAAACGGCAGGCTCATTTCTGCTGGCAAAATGCCGCCAAAGCCTCCCAGTGCAGCCACCAAAGCAAGGGCTGCTACCGATTTTTTCATTTTCATTTGAAATCCATCCTTTCTGCGGAAATATATTTCCTATTTCCATATACCACTGAGAAACGGAATAAAGAGATTTCGCTACAAAAGAGCGTCTGATGGTTTCGCCTTTTGAACCGCTTGGTATCGATATAGAGCCATACCATCCTTTACCTGAATGATTCTCTTCCTATCTCCCCATCAGCGATTTCCATTAGAAACATTTCAAAACTTTGAAGAATGTTAACTTTATTAAAATAACATTCTTACTCTCTTATAGTGTCTATAGGCATTATACATGTTTATAGTAATTTGTTCAATGTCTATAGACATGATATTCTATAAAGATAAAAGGAGGAATATCGATGGATATAGGAGGACGAATCAAATATTTTCGTACTCGAAATGGTATGAGCCAGGAAAAATTGGCTTGGGAAGCGGGCATCAATCCCGCTTTTTTAGGGGAGTTAGAACGAGGAAAAAAGAGCCCTACTATCAAAACATTAGAAAAAATTACGAGTGCTCTTCATATCAATCTATATGAGCTTTTTATCGGCCCTGACAAGGTTTCTATGAAGGACGACATGTTGCTCCAAGAGATCACACAGCAGCTCCGAGTGCAGCCCACGGACACGATTCAAAAAATTTCTCTCATCATCCAAACCATATTGGACATAAAAAAATAACAAGTCTTACTTTTCGTAGGACTTGTTATTTTTTTATTATATATTTCATTCTTAAAACAATGTCTAAAGACATTAATTTTTTGTGCAAGTAGGCAGTTAAAAGTTAGCAGTTGGCAGTTGGCGGTTAACGGTTGAGGAATATTCGTTTTTATCACTAGGGAAACACTGATTTAATCATGATTTGAAATGATTCTTGAATTTTTATTCAAAGCGAGGAAAG
>CAVBRV010000270.1:0-2710 GCA_963597965.1 Paludibacteraceae bacterium
GGATAAAAATTCATATCATTTCAAATTCTTTGATTAAATCAGCGTTTCCCTAGCATGGGGATTTATACCAGTGCGGTAATTGTGTTTCTAACGAAACACTCTATCCCCCTTGCCACCTTCTTCAAGGGGGGACGAAACTTACGACTTATTTCAAAATGTGAATGGATGATCCACCCAGGAAATATAACCTGCCCGAAGGGCTAACCTTTATACCCCTTATAACCTTGTGACAAGCGGTATATTCTGTTTGTGATGAAGAAGAACAGGGCAGAATAATAACCTTGGCGTGGGGAAATCAGCGTTTCCCTAAATCAATTCCTTCGCTGCACTTAGTCGTCTTTCCGTTTCCGACACCAATTCCTCCACAATTTCCTCCACCGGCTGCACCTTTGTCAAATGAGTGAGAGACATGCCAGCCAGGACGAAACCATTTTCCGTATCCCCATCGATGACCGCCTTGCGGTTGGTACCAGCAGCGAGAGCGGTGAGTTCAGACTGAGGTGCACCGCTGTATTCCAATTTCAAATATTTCTCAGAGAATGCATTCTTGAGCCCTCGGACCGTGTCTCTAGTCGTGAAGCCAGTCACCACCGAATCCGTATCCTGGGCGTCGATGATGGCCTGTTTTGCCTTCGGATGGAGACGGCATTCCTTCGCCAGTAGGAAACGGGTTCCCATCTGGACACCAGAAGCGCCCATGACGAGAGCCGTCGCAATGCCTCGGCCGTCGACGATACCACCGGCAGCAACCACTGGAATTTCAATTTCAGGCAATACATTTTCCAAAAGAGCCATGAGCGTAATTTTTCCATCATGACCACCGGCTTCCATGCCTTCGACCACCAGTGCATCTGCCCCGGCGTCCTGCACACGGTGTGCCAATTTCACATTCGGCACCACAGGAATACATTTCACCCCAGCATGATGGAAGGGTTCAAAATAAGGAACAGGATTGCCCGCCCCGATGGTGACAAAAGGCACTTTCTCATCGCAAATGAGCTGCGCCACGTCATCCTTGTTTCGCATCTGCAGCATCAAATTAACGCCAAACGTTTTTCCGGGACCGAGAATATCTTTCGCTTGGCGGATATGATCACGGATTTCATCCACCGTAAAACCACCGCTCCCGATGACCCCTGCGCAACCCGCATGGTTCATAGCAGCCACTAAGACGCCATCGGAAATATAAGCCATCCCACCCTGAATGATGGGGTAGTCGATGGAGAGTAATTTGGTTATTGGAGTGTTCCAAGACATAATTATTCGTGAACTCCTTTCTACGATTGAATGCGAAGTGCGTAATGCGTAATGGTGGTAGGGGCGCATCAAATTGATATAGCGCCCCATGCTCTTTATATTTTTATATATTTTTTTGCGGCGCTATATGAATTGTGCGCCGCTACCATCATTACGCACTACGCACTTCGCATTACGCATTATATATAAACAACCACTACATACCATAATTATATCGACCGCCAGCCTATCCGTTAAGAGGGAAATTTCTAAATTATTTCAAAAAGTCATAACAAATGGAATATGCATGAGTTTTGGGTATGCTGGTGGCTGGGGATTAGAAAACCGTTGGCAGTTAGCAGTAGGCGGTGGGCAGTAATTTCTACCAAAAGCTTCAACTAACATTTCATCATGACGGCTAGAGAGCGCGCTTTAGAGATTGCGACGAAATGTTGGAGGTCGGCTATGGGCCATATACTGCCAACTGCTTACTGCAAACTGCTAACTAACATATATTCCATTACCATGGTAATGATTCATGTTTTTTCTTCATCGCTTACCCCTCTGCTTTCCATGGAAAGTAGAATTGCCCGAAAGGGAATTGCATAATGCCCCAAAAGTACATCTTCTTTTATAAGAGGGTGCGCTTTTTGTGCGTTTTTTATGAATAATAGGTCCTATAATTTGCCTTATAAGAAAGTGGGGAAAAATGAGCCGGTCTGTATCGCTGATGAAGTTCCTTTTGAAATACCGGATTCTTGGGAATGGAGCAAGATTGGAAGTGTATTTGAATTGCAGGCTGGGAAGAATATTCAAGCTACTAAAATAAAGGAAACCCCTTTTAGAAATTCATTCTTATGTTATGGTGGAAATGGCATACGTGGCTATGTAGAGCAATTTAACCGTTCTGGTGATTATCCTATTATTGGTAGACAAGGTGCTCTATGTGGAAATATAAATCGAGCAACTGGGGATTTCTATGCTACAGAACATGCCATATGCGTAAAAACATTTGCAGGGGTTTATGTTAAATGGGCATGTCTTTTTTTGAAAGCACTTAATCTTAATCAATATGCAACAGCAACAGCTCAACCAGGATTATCTGTTACTAAAATAAATAAAGTCCTTATTCCCATTCCACCATTGAATGAGCAAAAAAGAATTGTTGATAAACTAGAGAGCTTGCTACCATATATTAATGAATATACGATTCTAGAAGAAAAACGACTAATTCTTGATAAAGCATTTCCAGATAAATTAAAAAAATCCATATTACAATGGGCAATACAAGGAAAATTAGTACGGCAAAACACAAATGATGAATCTGCTGAAACATTAATACGCCAGATTCATCAAGAAAAGATATTGCAAATTAGAGCTAATAAAATAAAAAAAAATAAGCATGAATCCATCATTTTCAGAAGGGATAATTCCTATTATGAAAAGTTGGATGGAGTAGAACGCTGTATTGATA
>CAVBRV010000271.1:0-2705 GCA_963597965.1 Paludibacteraceae bacterium
TTAGTGAGTGCTCGTTAATTCGTTTTTCAATAGAAAGAACTCGGATTGGTGATTGTTGCTGGTTGTTAGTTGTTTGTTGTTGGGATCAAACAACCGACAACAAACAACTAACAACAGTGAGTGCAAAGTAAAGGAGAGAGTCAGTTGTCCTTTGAAAAAGTAAAAGCATATTTCGATTCCTTCGGCATGGGGGATCGTTGCATCGATTTGAAAGAATCCAGTGCCACCGTAGCCCTGGCCGCCCAGGCGCTCGGCACGGAAGAAGCACGGATTGCGAAAACCATGTCATTCTTGATAGACGACCAGCCCCTCATCGTAGTGGTGGCCGGCGATGCGCGGGTGGATAATCACAAGTACAAAGAAACATTCCACAAAAAAAGCAAAAATGATTCCTGGCGCCGAATGCGAACAATACATCGGCCATCGTCCCGGCGGCGTGTGTCCCTTCTGCCTCCCGCCCCACGTGCCGGTGTACCTGGATATTTCCTTGAAACGTTTCGACATCGTTTACCCCGCCGCTGGCACCGACCATAGCGCGGTGAAACTGACTATTTCAGAATTGGAGACATATTCGGGATCCAAAGGCTGGGTGGATGTGTGTAAGAACTGGGTGACTGGTGACTAGTGACTGGTGACTAGGGAGAACATAGGCAGTTAGCAGTAGGCAGTAGGCGGTAAAACTGCGAACTGCTTACTGCTAACTGCTAACTAAAAATGTTTCACGTGAAACGCTATACAAAGGTTCTATGTCTCATTTTAGAACCCTATGAGAGCGGATTAAAAAAACAAAGACACAATCCGCAAATGGTATTCCAGAACCCTGTGACAACGTTTCCCCTGAAACATAACTCTACCGTCAGCATGCTCCTAGAACCTTCTGAGAGCGGTGTGAAATCCAAAAGCCGCAATCCGTAAGCGGCATACCAGAACCCTTAGAACCCTGAATTTGAGAGAGGAACAATATGATCGTTGAACACTTTGGCGTGGAAGCCTGGATGGATAGGTATGAAGACGGTGCGAAGTACAATATCACCGACACCTGCGTGAAGCCCTTGACCTTGGCGGAGCTTTTCGCTTTGACCGGCGAGGACCGGGACGCTTTTATGGTGCGTTTCTTTGAAAGGCCACAGACTTACGGTGCCATTTGGGGGAGCGAGAAGGTGAAGCAGGAAATCGCGAAACTGTACACTTCTATTTCTCCAGAAGAAATCCTGACGGAGCACGGCGCCACTGGCGGAAATCAGCATATTTTCTTCTCCCTCATTCGCCCTGGCGATCGGGTCATTGCCTATGCGCCCAGTTACCAGCAATTCTATTCCGCACCGCGAGCATTGGGAGCGGACGTGACAGTGCTTCGACTGCGCCGGGAGAATGGCTATTTACCGGATATAGACGAACTCAGGCAGGCGGCTGCGCAAGGCGTGCGGATGATTTGTCTCAACAATCCGAACAATCCCACCGGCACCGTCATTCCGGAAGCGATGATGAAGGAAATCGTAGCCATCGCGCGTTCTTGCGGCGCCTATCTTTTCTGTGACGAAGTCTACGCGGGCGTGTCGCAAGATGGGACCGACTGTCCTTCCGTAGCCGATTTGTACGAAAAAGGCATCGCCACCGGTTCCATGTCGAAAGCCTTTTCCCTGGCAGGACTGCGTCTGGGGTGGCTCGCGACTCACGACAAAGAAGCACTGGCCCAATTCCGCAAAGTGCGTGATTACGACCTGGTGAGCTGCGGTCTCTTCGATGAAGAAATAGCAGCCCTCGCCTTGGCGCACAAAGAGAAAGTATTGGAAAGAAATAGAAATATTCTGCGTGCCAACCTCCCCATCCTCGATGCATGGGTGCAAGAAGAATCGCACGTGAGCTACGTGAAACCAAAAGCGGGCACCATGGCCCTCATCCATTATGACCTGGACATCCCGTCTCGTCTTTTCTGCCATCGCATGTACTACGAAACCGGCGCCTTCACGGTACCGGGGGATTGTTTCATGGAACCTCATTCCTTCCGCGTGGGCTATGGGCATGACGCGGAAGGGTTACGCGTAGGGCTTGCGGCAGTAAGCGAGTTTTTGAAATGCAATGAGGAATTAGGAATGAGGAATTAGGAATGAGGAATTAGGAATGGTGGTAGCGGCGCACAAAATTTGGAAGCGCCGCAATATAATCTATTGGTGACTGGTGACTGGTGACTGGTGACTGGTGACTGGGACAATGTAGGTAGTTAGCAGAAAAACTGCGAACTGCGTACTGCCAACTGCTAACTAAAATGGTTTCACGTGAAACATGCCACTAGCGGAAGCATACCACCAGACCCCCATTTGACAACCACCCGCTTTTCGTGCTATGATTCATCCAACTCAATAAAAAATCACACTGCTTCGCCACCGGGTGGAGCAGAGAGGTGTTTCCTTCATTCTCCGTAGGTACAGCGATTGCTGTGAGAGAGTGAGCGGAACACCTCTTTTTAGTTAGGAGTGAGGAATTAGGAGTGAGGAGTGAAGGCCGGCGAGCACGTCGAATTGCTCTTAGACCGATTTGCGTCAAGCAGCAAGATTCCTTTTTTTTTATAGCTCGCCGATTTTTGTAAGCAGTAAGCAGTTAGCAGTGGGCAGTTGAGGTATCTGTGTACTGCCTACCTTTATATAAAATGGGGTATTGGGGCGCCCTATACATATGATGCGCCCCTTCCATCATTCCTCACTCCT
>CAVBRV010000272.1:0-2692 GCA_963597965.1 Paludibacteraceae bacterium
TACCGCTAGTGCTGAAGAGATTTCTCCACTCAGGGACACAAATCTATTTATTTCTGTATCATCACTTTGTGCAAATACGCCCGGTCGAAATGACGCCAGTGATGATACCACAGATCCTTATTTCTTTATTAATATCAAAATGAATCAACATTTCACAGCTGAGAAGTTTGAGTTGTTAGTTGTTGGTTATTTGGAGACAAACAACTAACAACCAACAACAAGCAACAAACGCTAATCCAGTTTCTTACCAGCTGAAAAGTAAATGAATCTCCACTTTTTACTGCCAACTGCCTACTGCGAACCGCTAACTAAAACTTCCACTCCATAGAAGCCGCGGCGAAGAGATGATTATCCGTATCTTTTGCCTTCACCCTAGCATAGCCCAAGGTTCCATTGAGATAGCGATTGCCAGAAAGTTTTGTCTGACCAGTCACTGCCATTTCATCTACCGTAGGATGATTGAACCCATTTTTCTGCCGTTCAGTCCGCAAGAAATAAAGACCCAGTGTCTTCTCTCCGGGCAGGTAATGGTTCACTTTCGCATAATATTTCCGTGCATCATTGCCCATGTCATCGCCCATGATATTTCCACTATAGGTCCAGCCGCCGCCATAGTACCAATGGGTATACCATACATTGGTAGTCTTAGCCGCTTCCAGTGTCAAATCCCAGGAACCATCGGCAGTCAATTTTGGCAAGTACAGGCCCGCCCGGTAAGCCCATTTATAAGGGAGGCCGCCCGCCTGGTCTTCGCCCATCCATTCACCATACACCTGGAAAGTGGAATAGCGGAAACGGAAATCAAAGCCAGCGATGTCGTCCCATTTATCATTGGTATCCGCATTGGTCCCTGTGGCCCAATGTTTCCAATCCGATTTCGACAGGCCGTTTCCTTTCCCGCCCAGTAAGGAAATACGGGACGCCCCCACGGTGAAATGAGAGGACGGTGTCACGTCCAGACGAAGCCCAATGAGACCCGCATCATCGAAATCTTTTCTTCCGATTTGTTTCGCATCCGCATTTCTATCTTTTCCAGCAAAGCCGTAGAATGCATGGGCATCCACTTCACCCAGGAAGCGGAAGAAACCGCCTACCTTGACGGGATTGGTCAGATGAGCCTGGAACGTGGTCAAAGGTTTCATATTATTTCCCAGGAGCAAATGTCCGCTATCTCCCTGACCCCAAGTCAAAGCCTGACGGCCCGCTTCGATAGCCACACTGCCAAGACGAGTTTTCACATAGCCTTCTTCCAGGCTCGCCGTGCCATCCTGGTCTTTATCCCAAGCGGCACGCGCTTTCACAGAAATAGCCAGTTCTGGTGCCACATTACCAGAAATTTCCACGGTCCCTGCTATATTTCCATTTCTGCCGTACTTATGTCCATTCCGATTGGCCCCAAAAGGCGCCCAGCTGCCAGCCACATTGCCATAAGGATAGGAAACGGCGTCTCCATGATGGTAGGATGCTTCTACGGAAACCTCGCGCAGACGGATTCCATCTTTCACAGGATTTCCCTGGAGCGTTTCCACTTCCGGTGCCACATAGGCTTTCAACGCATCAAACTGGTCTGCCAAATAGGTCGGCATAGGCCGATCTTTCGCCACTTCTTCCGCTTCTAGCACCCAGCGAGCCATCTGCATCCGGCTATAGGGCTTCGCCCCATTGGGCAAAGATTTCACGTACCCCATACCGGACAATTTATCCAAATACTGGTAATACACACTATCTACTGCCACATTGGCCGTTGTGGTATCTGCTGCGGAGGATATACCCACCCCCAGCAAAGAAATAGCGATCCCAGCTGCTAAGATTTTTTTAGAAATATGCATGTAAAACATCTCCTTGTCATTTTTTAGTTGTCTGTTGTTGGTTGTTGGTTGTCTGGATTCAAACAACAAACAACCAACAACTAACAACAGTGAGTACCTAGGTAGAAGCACTCATGAAATATGCGGCTTCAAATCTTTTCAAATCTTCCTCAACACATACACCGTGACCGTTCCCGCCCAGACACCAAAGGTATCCAGCAGGACATCATTCACCTGACTACTGCGTCCCGGTGAGAAGAGTTGAATACTTTCGTCGATAGAGGCAATGATACATCCCAAGAAAACAATGGTCAGCATCTTCTGCCGTCCCGTCAAAGCCAGCCAAGTAGCTGATAAGGAAAGCCCCAGTGCCATGTACTCCGTGAAATGGGCCATCTTCCGCACCACATGCATGGTCAAATGTTCGATACCAGGCACCGCAGAAAAAAACGTCATCATCCACCTAAGCACCCATCGACTTTCCACAGAAGAATGAGGCGCATCCTGCAAAGAATTGCCCCAGATAAAGGCCACGATGAGTACCGTTACTAGTAAAAAAATATATTTTTTCATGAATCACCCTTTTTTAGTTGTTGGTTGTTAGTTGTTTGAAATTTCACTCAGTAACTTCCAGTAAGCATCACTAATTCGCTTTCTTGCTACTTGAATAAACGAGCATTTACTATCTAAAACATCATTATGCATTATACAACTTATAATTAAAAGGTACAAATTAAAAATAGGTTATGATTCAAACTTCCTGCCTAATGAGTGGTCATTCACTCTTCAGCTGGTGAGAAACTGGGCTAGCGATTGTTTCTGGTTGCTGGTTGCTGGTTGTTAGTTGTTTGTTGTTGGGAGCAAACAACCGACAACAAACAACT
>CAVBRV010000273.1:0-2679 GCA_963597965.1 Paludibacteraceae bacterium
TCCGTCTCGGGGTTCATATCCCGGTACCGGGAGTTGACGCTTCTGTCATTGAAAGCCTGTTTACATCCGGAAACCTCTTCGGTTTCTTGGATCTCTTCTCCGGTGGTGCACTCAGTAAATTCTCTATTTTTGCTATGAGTATCACCCCGTACATCAACTCATCCATCATTATGCAGCTCCTGACTGCTGTCATTCCTACATTAGAAGAATGGAGAAAAGACGGACAGGAAGGATTCAAGAAAATCCAGAAAGTCACTAGATATTTCACTATTTTCCTGGCAGCTGTGCAGGCATTTGGTATGACCTATGCCCTGCGTATCAACAATGCGCTTGTTGATAACAGCTGGCTGTATTTTATTTTCGTTGTAGTAGTCCTCACCGCTGGCACTTGCCTTTTGATGTGGATTGGCGAAAAAATCACGGAACATGGTATTGGCAACGGCATTTCTTTAATCATCTTCTGTGGTATCGTAGCTCGCTTCCCGCAGGCTATTTCCACTGTGGTTGATTATCTGAAAGTCGGTACTATTTCTCCATTCCAGCTGCTTCTGTTCCTGGTTATTGCACTGGTCATGATCCTCATGGTCATCGAAGTCAATGAGGGACAGCGCAGAATCCCCATCCAGTATGCTAAGCGTGTGATTGGTCGTAAAATGTATGGCGGACATTCCACCTACCTGCCACTGAAAGTGAACCAGGCTGGCGTTATTCCGATCATTTTTGCTTCCTCCATTCTCATGCTTCCTGTTACTCTGGCTCAGTTCGTACATATTAGCTGGGTACAGGCTGTAGGCAATTTCTTCGGTTGGGGCACTTGGCCAAATACCATCTGCTATGGTTTCCTCATTTTTATCTTTACTTATTTCTACACAGCCATTTCTGTGAACATTAAAGATTTGGCAGATAATATGAAGAAATATGGTGGCTTCATTCCTGGTATCCGTCCAGGACAGCCGACCATGATCTATGTAGATAAGGTATTGTCCAGAATCACCTTGACTGGTGCGGTATTCTTGGCATTCGTTGCGATTCTTCCAAACTTCATTGGAAATATCACTGGCATTCAGGGCGTGTACTTCGGTGGTACATCTCTCTTGATTATTGTTGGTGTAGCACTAGATACCATGAGACAGGCACAGTCTTATATGGTGACAAGAAATTATCAGGGCTTTATTAAATAAGCTCTTTTTCCTAAAGGAGTAAGGGATATGTATATCTTATTGATGGGACCTCCAGGTGCAGGCAAAGGCACCCAGGCAGAAAAACTCATTCGTGATTACGGCATCCCCCAGATTTCCACCGGCGACATGTTCCGCAGCGCTGTGAAATCAGGAACTGCTCTTGGTAAGGAAGCAAAAAGCTATATGGACAAGGGCGCTCTTGTTCCAGATAGCGTGACTGTTGGTATCGTAAAGGAAAGACTCGCTCAAGAAGACTGCCAGAAAGGCTGGATTCTTGACGGGTTCCCCCGTACCACCGCACAGGCATCTGCATTGGATGCCATTCTCCATGAACTCGGCATTCAGCTCACCGCTGTACTTGGCATCAAAGCCAACAGAGATGACCTGGTGAAGAGAATCAGTGGCAGACTGGTTTGCAAAAAATGTGGTGCTTCCTTCCATAAAGAATTCCGTCCGCCAAAGACAGCAGGTATCTGTGATAACTGCGGCGGCGAACTCTATCAGCGCGCTGACGATAATGAAGCAACTGTTGGTGAAAGACTGGCTGTGTATGAAAAGTCCACCAAACCACTAATTGATTATTATCAGGCAAGCGGCAAATATTATGAAATCAATGGTGATCAGGCAATGGATAAAGTATATGCTGACATCCAGGATGCATTGAAGAAGGCATCTAAATGATTACTATTTACACACAGGAAGAAGTAGAGAAAATTTCCGCAGCTGGGAGACTGACTGCGGATACACTCTCTATGCTTGAAAAAGCAGTACAGCCAGGGATCAGTACGTTGGAACTGGATGAAATGGCTGAAAAATTTATCAGAGACAGAGGCGGGATTCCTGCTTGCAAAGGCTATGAAGGATTCCCGGCTACCATTTGTGCATCTGTCAATGATACCGTCGTCCACGGAATTCCATCATCAAGAAAAATTCTCAAAAAAGGTGATATCATTTCTCTTGATCTTGTGGTACAATTAAATGGTTACATGGGTGACTCCTGTATCACCGTTCCGGTAGGACATACAAATAAGAAAAACCTCCAGCTGATTTCCGCCACCGAAGGTGCACTCTTCGCGGGCATTAAACAGGCAGTTGTAGGAAATACGATAGGCGACATCGGTCATGCCGTTGAAAGCTACGTAAAACCCTATGGCTATGGAGTACTTCGGGAATATGTCGGGCACGGCATCGGAATTGGTATGCATGAAGATCCGGAAGTTCCGAATTTTGGCACGCCAGGCCACGGACCACGTTTGGAAGAAGGCATGTGCATCTGCATTGAACCTATGATCACCATGGGAAGCGCAGACATTATTTCTCTTCGTGATGGCTGGGGTGTAGTGACGGCAGACGGCAAACCGGCTGCTCACATCGAGCATACCATTACCATTACCAAAGATGGTCCCAAAATTCTGACGCTGCGCAATTAATTCCATTGTTACCGGCGGTCAGCATATGATAAGCCAAAGGAGGCTCTCATGAGCAAGGCAGACGTTAT
>CAVBRV010000274.1:0-2650 GCA_963597965.1 Paludibacteraceae bacterium
ATATAATATTTGGTTTAAGACCAATATCACTTATCAACCGGAATGGGAAGGAAACTTAAGATTGTCTTGGTTCCCTAATCCTAAGATTACAATGTTCACAGAAGCACATTATATAGGGAAACTTTATACAGCCATCCATGAAATAAAAGATGATGATCCATCACCGCTTCCAGGATGTCCAGATGATGGCTATCCTCGACCTAGTGTTACTACAATCAATGGCGGGGTTAAATTGAAACCAAGTTCAAGTTGGCAAATAACATTTGGATGTAATGACATATTCAATCAAAACCCGAAACTAAAAATTCCATTGGGAAGTGGTACATATGTAAATCCAGATTTCCCTTTACAAGGACGAACGTATTATGCAAGTATTCGCTATGAGTTTTAAGTTTGTAGATATTTTTATTGTAAATAGCAAACATAGGAGGTTATTATGATGAACAAAAAATGGAATAAGGCTTTATTAGTAGCAAGTATTCTTACTGGCATGACAGTAGCATCTGCAATTGATATTGATGCAGCGAATTTAATGGTAACCATACCTTCTGATTATGGTTCTAGTACAATGGGTGTTATCAAAGGTTCGCGCGTAACATCTACTGTAAATGGGACTCCAATAAGGGCTCGTAAAGGATTGAATGGAGATCCAGGCGTATTCAATATCAATATGGATGGACAAAGTAAGATTTTTCTTCGTCAATATACATATAGTGATTCTAAATTACTTGGAAATGAAATATTGGACGCTGAGGGGGATTGGAATTCGGCAGAAGCTTCAGGTTTATTTACGACTACGGTGAATCCGCATGGTGTAGTGGCTAAAGGAAATACTATCTATGCGACTGGTTATGATAAAGGGACTATTTCCATTGGTACCGTATCTGGTAGTACTTTAACTGAAGATACAAATAAAACCGTTAAACTACTTGATGACATTAAAAAAACTGGTGAAACATCTCTTTCTGAATACACTGACAATGTAGGAGCTCATGGAGAAGGCATTATCATTCGTGGAAATGATTTGTACGTACAGGCCAGTGTCAATAAGGATGGTACATATTACAATTATGATGATGGCTTTTTATTACATTATGTCATTAAAAGCGATGGCTCCTTATTCCATGGAGCCAAAGATTTTGTGAGAATCGGGAAAAATACAGACCAATCTCGCATCAATTTATATAATGACCATATCTTTATTTCTGCTATTGGAGGTCCTCAGAATTACGGGGAAGGAAATAGTGAAACTTCTATTACGGCCGCATCGATCAATTCAGATGGCAGCCTTGAAAAAGAACATGGACATACTATTTCCGTACCAGATAGTGTGAAAAAGCTGGGACAAGATTTCCGTGATTTAAAAATACTCCCCAATGGTACAGCTTATGTCATGACTTTTAATTTAAGTGCGAACAGTGGTATTGACATGACTATTTATCAAACCACCGTATCTAATTTGTATACTAGAAATCCTAAAGATTGGACGGTCGTTCATTCTGGCAATTACGACGGTTGGTTTGGCAAGCTGAATGCAGAAATGTATACTCATCGTCTTTGGATTGAAGCGGGGCAGAAACTGCTAGCCTTTACTGATGGAGATACATCGCCGAAATATACTTGGGCTGCTACTGATTTTGGTGATGCAGGTTTGTATCAGTACAATTTCATGGCTATGCTTCAGCCGGATACGGTTTATGGCAATGAAGCTACGTTAACTGCTATAAAAGCAGAAGGCTTAACAACTCCATCGGTTTCAGTAACAGCGTCTATAAATCAAGATGCAGTATTTATTACAGATACAGATAGCATTGATAATAAAACTAAAATTTCAGGGAGCAGCGAGGATACTACATATAAAAAAGATGGCGTAACCAGTGATTATAAAACATATTCATTCGATGATGACTACGTCATTTCGGTAGATAAAAGTAAATATCTAACTGGCGATTTGATTACTAACGTTTTGGCTGCTGTAGATGCCCATGCAGGAAATGATGTAACCATCGATGCCAGCAGCAATACGCTCCAGCTCCAGGCTTCTCATACTATTGGTAGCCCATCTGGCATTTACGCTGGTAACAAGAAGAATGTGACTGTCACCGCTGGTAAACTGAATATCATTACGAAAGGTATGACCGGTGGCAATTCTATCACCAATGGTATTTGGCTCGATGCACCGGCTAGTGGTTCCAGTAGCATTACCATCCATGCACTGACCACCAACATTGCCATGACCGGTGGTTATGGTGGTAATGGTATCGCGATCCAGAAGACGGACCGCTGGGGAGAAGCCAGTGATGCAGCTAGTGGAGTCAACAAGATTACCCTTCGGGAATGTGCGTAATAATGGGATGGCATACAATTTTCATATAGTGCACTAATACCATCTTTTTTAGATAACTCATGTCATGCAATAAGACCGTTTTGTTGATGGTTGTTGGTTGTCTGTTGTTGGAATCTCAAATAACTAACAACCAACAACTAGCAACATTGAGTTCACTGTCTTTTTGGAAGACACTTAGCTTTTTTAGCAATGAATGACAGAAAGGAAAATGATCTATGAATCTTACACAATCAGAGAAAATTGATATCTGGGCAGAACTGGCCCTGGGTGGTACCTGGAAATTAGGAGATGCATCCCTCTTCT
>CAVBRV010000275.1:0-2597 GCA_963597965.1 Paludibacteraceae bacterium
GTTTAGTAGCTTTAGCAAAAGAAAAAATTCTGGCAAGTCAAGGAGAAGAAACAACAGAAAATGTAGAGACAATCAATCTGGCGTCCGAACCATACCCCTTGGTGATGGATGCCCCTTTCTCCAATGTGGATGAAGAACATACAGCCAAGATTTCTCTCGTTCTTCCAGAGGTAGCAGAACAGGTGATTATGTTTGTGATGCTAAAAGACTGGCGCTATGCGGAAAAAGTTATGGGGAACAAAGTAGGAGCTAAATATCAGTTAAATAAAATTGATGAAATACATACTAAATTGGAGGTGGTTCCGCATGTTTGATCATGATATAAAAATTCGAGGAATCTATGCAACCCATTTAAAACAATTGGCTAGAAATGCAACAAATACAGAGCAACCATATATTTTTGATCGCTATATTGATGTATATATGAATGCGGCTGTTATTGGACTATTAAAAGGGGAGCCAATTAAGAATCCAGATACTACAAGTCAAGATACCGCACAGATTCTTTTGGATGTAATAGCAAAAGAACGTGCTAATTTTGTATTTTTGTATCGATTGGTTATGCTTTTGGATAGAAGTAGTGGATTGACCGTTGAACAAAGAATTGACAGAGCTTTTCGAGATGAAGGCGATACAGAACATCCGGAAAAAATGAAAGACAATATGAAATTATTTAGTGAATATGTTTTAGCTGGAATAGAAATTATGTATGACGAAATTGCAAAATATAATAGTAGTACAAAGGAGATGTGCGATGCAGCCCGTGAAATGATGATAGATTTTCAAGAAGAGAATGAAAATACTACACCAGAAGATTTTTTGAAAAAGTACCACATACTATAAATGTAAAAGGGTAAAGTTATGAGGATTGCAGATTTTTATGAATTGGCAGCCGTTTTTCGTGAGGATGATTTTATTCATGGTGCTGCAGCTTTATTTCGACAGTTACAATATACGGAGCAAAGTGAATGTAAAAGCCGTTCGGTGGATGTCAAGCGGTGGATTTATAATCTTTTAGGATATGATGTTTCTATCTCATTAGAAGAATTGGCTGCTATCGAACAGATCAAGGTAGCAGGGGAGCTTTCTACGATACATTTCAATCCCGATGAATCTATTCGCTTGTTTGCTATCGAATTGCAGCCTTGGGCTAGGCGGAGTCAAGTGGCCTATCTGATTCATAAATTATTTGCAAAATCAGTAGGGGATTGTTCTACGATTCTCTTTTGTCAGGAAAGGCAAGGAGAACGAAGTTGCATGTTTTCTATAGACACCGGCGACATTCTGATTTTATCGGACTGGATGACGGAAAAGTCAGAAGTCGAATCCCTACAAGCGATCCAGGCTGCTTATTTGTCAGATCAAGACGCTAGAAGTTTTCAATGGGATATGGCACGAGAGATTGGCCGCTCCTATTATTGGGCTTCCCAAACACCAGCCCTCATATTTTATGACTTACTACAATATGCTAGTCGGGCTTATGAAAAAGAGGATGGTTCTTATGACTGGTTAGCTCTTCATGATGATGTGGAAAAACTGTATTTTCAACCCATGAGAGAGTATGGTGATGATTATATTGAGCCACTTGTTGGGGATGGAAAGGGCGATTCAGCGGACATTGATATTTCAAATGATGTAATACTGGCTGCATTGGAAGATGAATCTGGTGATATAGAAAGTGATGATGAAAATGTTATACCGGATGATGACAATTTGAATGTAAAAGAGGAAGACGATGTAGATGCTTTGATTGCTCAGTTAGGTGATGACTTTGATAATCCCGATGTACTCATCAAGGCACTTGAGACGCTAAACTCTCCGCAGCCTACAAAAATGAATCATTTAGAAAAATCTGCGGAGGCTAAAGAAGAGGCAACGCCACGGAAGGTTTACACTGAGGCATCAACGGAAATAATAGATAAGGTACATCAGATAAAAGAGCTTGAAGAGGAAACGTCGGGAAAACTTTCAACGTCAGACTCTAATGATACCAATGATACTATGCCTTTGACGGATTCATTCGATAATCCGGTGGATGAGGGTTTGACTGAACCGGAAGAAGAGGACACGGTCCATACCGTTGAAGTGGCTCAAGAGATACAAGGGCAAGAAGAATTGGAAAAGAAATTAGCAAGTATAAAAACGGAAATGGCTAAGGTACAAGCGGAAGTGCAAGTTCATAGAAATGAATTGCATGTGCTGCGTAGCAAGAAACCAAAGCGAGCATTTGGATTTAGGAGAACCATGAAAAAGTGGTATCAAAATCTTTGGAAAAAGGATTATGAGCAACAACAAATACAGCAACAACTGGGAAAGCAATTAGAAGGGGAAATAGAAGCGCTTAGAACAAAGTTGACTGAATTGGAGCAAGAATATGAACGATACCAAAATTTGCTGAAATAGAAGAGTTTGTTCATGGTTGTATAAATTGTTGTGGCTAAAATCTACATTTATTTCCTATACAAAAAGCACATCTTCTTTTAGGGGGAAGGTGTGCTTTTGCATTTTGGGCGAATTAGGAAACAAGGGATAACTATTTGATAATAACCAAGGCTTTATTCATTCAAAATTTCTAGAAGATAGCGAACGCTCCGTAT
>CAVBRV010000276.1:0-2593 GCA_963597965.1 Paludibacteraceae bacterium
TCTTCTACGCCATGGTAATCTCCCATATTGATACCACTACGATCTGTCCGAAGAGTAAGTAAGCTATTGGCATCTGCCTTATTAATAGTGATTGCTCCACCAAGAATGTCCGTCGGATCTGCTGCATTATGGCTATAGAGCACCAATGCATGACCGCGGAACTGATCAACCGTAATGGCACCGCTATCTTTGTTTTGGAAAATAATACCATTTCCTGTATCTGTTGCATCCAGTAGAGAAATATGAGCTTCTTCCTTACCCGTATTATTCCAAATTCCTCCATTTTGCAATCCCATTTCAAAAGTGCCATCATGATTCATGAGTCCACCAGTCCAGGTAGATCCATCTGTAGCAATACCCAAGCTAACTTTACTATCCTTGTCATTGATTACTACATCCCCTACATATTCCGTAGCGGTCTTATCATTCGGTACAAAGAAAGTAATGGTTCCGCCATGAGATACTTCTGCCAATGTAGTACTCTGGATTTTTCCACCGCCTAAAGAAATATGGCTGCCAGTCCCTTCTGCTTTAGCTGCCGTGTTAGCGTTAATATTCCATACGCCGCCGGAAACCGTAGTAAAAGAGCCGCCATTCTTGGCTTCGATTCCCACTTGATCAGCCGTAAGATCTGTAGTGCTTCCATTACGGAAAGTTAAATCCTTACCATCGACTGTGATACCTGCATTCCCCTTATTTTGAATAGTCAAATCATGACCGTTCATATCGATACTATAATTGGTGTCCTTCGCCTGCACTGCACTATCGGAAGCGGTAATCAAATCTACTGCTGTGTTATCTTTAGTAAATTCATAGCGGATATCTGTTGGATTACCGACTTTCATGACACCGCCATCCAAATATTCAGTATCCTTTGCTTCATTACCTGTCATAACGGTAGTAAATTTTTCTTTTTGCTGGTCTTTAGGATAGAGAGAAGGAGAGGCGCTGTCTTTTTTATACTGCCCCTGTCCATCTGCACCAGTAAATTCCACATCACCAGTTACTTTAGAAGCTGCTCTAGCCGTCAGTCCTTCAGAAATTTTGAGAATACCGGTGAGATTGCCCTCTTTTTGGTAATTGGTGTAATACAACTTATTCGCCATCGCCTGGAAAAGGGATTCTACCGTTTCCTTTTCTCGAAGTCCATCATCACTGATACCATCTCGATCTGTAATCAAGGTAATCTGAGAACCAGACTCTGCACTGTTTACTATTACATAACCGCCATAAACCTGAGATAGATCCTTGGCATTGTGTTTATAAAGAACCGAAGCATGACCGCTAAACTTGTCGATCTCGAGATCTCCAGAATCTTCAGTCATATCAATCACACCACCAGCACTTCTAGTAATGCCACTGACCAGCTGTTCCACATGAGAATTTCCCGTGTTTTTCCAAATCGATCCATTAGTAAGAGTCAAACTATTCGAACCGCCAGTCCAATCCATAAGACCTGTCCAGCTAGAAGCTTCTCCGTCTAAGCTCATATCCAGCTGTCCATCGCTTTGAGAAATAGCACCCGTCCATACCGCTGCTGTATCTCCATCATTTCCGATAGACAGTATGCCATTCGCTCCAATTCTCCCTAAAGTATCTGTTTTAATGGTGCCTGCATTGACACGAACCGTACCACCCGTCACGTCAAAACCAGTCTTTGCATCAATATGAGTCAATGTTTTCAAATTGATAATGGAAGAAGTTTCCGACTTTCCAGCCGTCTGTACGCCGATGGCATCGCCTTGGGCATTGGCTGCTTGGATATGAAGTGTACCATTTTGTGCCAAAACATCCAAACCGACACCTTTGATACCTACTACAGCGTCAGTAAGGCCTTCTTTCCCACCATCGATGTGTACATCCAGTTGATGATTTGTTAAATCCATATTGATCGATGCATATCCCCAAGTATCAATGGAAGCATCGATAGCACTGGTATAAGGAACTTCCCCGCTTTGTGTAATTTGTAGTTGCGAATCCTTCCGGAAAATAAAATATCTACCATTCTGCAATACACCTGCATTGGTATAGGCCGTATTATTTTCATCCTTCCCAGACGATTTGGGCGCATAAATAGGCGTAACGAATAAAGTACCATCCTGACTAGGCGTCTCTATCTCTCCGGAGAAATGCCCCTGATGAGTTGTTTCATCATAGGTAAATTTTCCTGTTTTTAGCACAGAAACAGAAGTCAAGCCTTCCGCAATCTCCGCATAGCTATCCAGGTTTTCTGGCGTTCCTTTGTAGTAAATTTTCTGAGCCAAGGCATTTAGTACACCAGATACTTGCGTTTCATCTGCCATATTAATTCCATCACTATCGGTCCGCACATAAAGTGTATTCTGCGGAGTGTTTTTCTCTGCTTCTTCAATAATCACATTTCCACCAAGAATTTGAGTTGGATTTGAAGCATCATGATCGTAGAGGATTCGGATACCCCGTTTTAGCATACCAATCGTCAAATTGGTATCCGCTTTCATATAAATAGCACTTTCACCGATACCAGGATTCCATCCCATAATCTCGTGAATATAGCTATCTTGTGCTTTATCCTTTTGTTCCCATTGATAGGTCCATAAGGTAGGTGTTATCC
>CAVBRV010000277.1:0-2581 GCA_963597965.1 Paludibacteraceae bacterium
TAATCATTTTCCATCAGTTTTCCACCTTTCTGTGTCTACTTTTTGAGGGGCAGCAATTTGCCACTTTGCCATCTCTGGGATTCTTTATACTTTTGTAGCAGATGATCGCTAAGCGGTGACGTGAATCGCTCAGCAGCGTACTTCGGGCGCAGGATGTGCTACTGATATGGGCAATGGTCCCTTCACGCTTCGTCAGGGCGGCATCTTGGTGGGCGAGGCCTGTCCTCTCGGCTTCGTAGAAGTTTCATTGCGTAAAAATCATCATGTTTTTACGTAATGAAACTTTTTTTTTGCGGAAATCTCCCCTCGGTACCGAAAAAAAGGCTATCTTTGCAAACGTATGGCAATTCTTATTGCTACTATTTCCCTAGTTTATCATTTAATTATCACAAACTATCATGAAACATCGTTTAGCTTTTTTCTTCATCGCGTTATTGAGCTGTCTGTCTATCTCGGCTCAAAAGTTTGAACTGGATCCTCTATGGGGAGATTCCATCGAGTGTATGGTAGCCTCGAAGCCCGATTCGCTTTGGAAGATAAGCGAGCCTATCCAAACGGTGAAATTCCCGAGGGGGATGGAAATCGAGTCGTGCGGAAAGACCAACGGATATTATGTGGCATTCAAGAAGGATGGCGCATCCTATATGACATATATGGGAGATCTGAAGTTCAGCGCCGACAATCCTGAAGGCACGGTCAATCCTTTGAGCGAGGACACGGTGAAGAAACACTCCGCCCTGGGGCATTTCTATGCCACCTATACGCCTGCCGTGCTGGTACTGATATTGATGGGTATGATTCTGGCCACTTTCTTCGTGGCTCGCAAGAGTTCTCCAGCCGTTCCTTTGGCTCTGAAGGTTATACCGGTTTGCATGCTTCTCATATCCATAATAGAAGTGGTAGGCTACAAGGTTCTTGGTGGCGATATGTTTTGGTGGTGCGACAATGACCGTTATGGATTCTTTGGCTCTTTATTCCGTGTAATCCCATTTGGCGCAGTAGTGGCTTTGCAGTTCTATACATTTAAGATGTTCGAGACCTTGATTTTCGCCGATGTTCCTGCCGAGAAGAAAGGGAAACTTAGCCTTAAGCCTGCTATGGTGAGTCTTGCCGCGTGCTTGCCGGTGTTGATAGCCTATGCCATGATCGTGCAGTTGTGGCTTGGATGGCAAGGGATGATAAGCGACGCCATCATGTTCATCCTTTTCTTGGGTACTTTGGTTTCGGGCATCGCCATCTCTGTCAAGAAGAATGCCGAGGCGCTGGGTGCAGGCAAGGGCTTGATAGTCACCATCTTTAGCGTTATTTATCTCGTCGGACTTTTGATAGCAGCCTGGGGAGTTATCATCGTGCTTCTGAAGCTTATCCTTCAGGTGCTGATGGTCATAGCCGGTATCTTAGCCCTTTCTGTCTTGGCACAACGTACCTATTATAAGGGTAGTGATGGACATGTCTATGCCGAAAGTGGATTTGAAAGCCTTCATCGGGTAGATTAGCAAGGAGGATTATTCATTATTAATCATAAAAAATAGAGTAGTTATGGGAATATTTAGTGGAAAAGGATTTGTAGGGTCTTGCTTTAGAGGGTGGGGCTCTGGTAACATCGCTGTTCAGGCAGTGGGGTGTATGATAGGCATGGTGGTCTTGGTATTTGTCGTCCTGTGGTATGTCGTCAAGTTCTGCTTGCGCATTTTCGACAAGCATCGGGAGAAAGAGGAGTCCAGCAGGTCTGTACGGAACATCACCATGGAAATGGGATACCCGAATTTCAATTTGGGCAATTACTCTGTGGTCTTGGAGCAAGTGAACGATGCTGAGGCTTTAGTCGCCCAGTTGAGTCGTATAAGTGGTTATAGCGAGGAACTAGCCAGGCGTCAGGTGTCGTCATGCCCAACCTGCCTTATGAAAGGACTTGACCAGGAAGGAGCTGATGACATGCAGGTGTTGTTGCAAGTGAATGATTGCTCCGTGGTATCCGTTAAGGATGTTGGTATTTAGTAGTCTTCGTAAAACTCGTGTCACCGTCATCGGTCGCTTGGGGCAAGATTGGTAACACCTTGAGACCCACCTTGAGACCCACCTTGAGATCCATCTTGAATACCACCTTGAGACCCATCTTGGGTAACATCTTGAGTAACATTTGAATTATAAAAGGTTCTTGTAGAATAGAGCCTGACCTTTTTATATTTTCAATTATCTTTAATCCTTATAATCTACCTTGATTACGATAACGCGTATCGCCTGGTCGCTGGTGTCATTTGCTACCTTGGCAATGTGCCAGTCTCTAGGGAAGAATATAAAGAACTCGCCGGGGGTGCTGTCGAAAAAACGGGCCTTCCGGCGGTCGTAGTCGATCACGTCGGGACGATACTTGCAGTTGGAGGAGATGGAAATCAATCTTATGCGTAAAATGAGTCGGATGCGAGTATAGGAAGAAAAAACATATCTTACCTGATGAAGACTTAGGGGATAATATTCAAACAGCTATTATAAGTGCTGTGTTTCTTTTTTAAAACCATAATCCGATTAATTTCAGCCATTTCTGATATTTCATCCTCAAAAACTTTGCCGTTTCGCAGAA
>CAVBRV010000278.1:0-2538 GCA_963597965.1 Paludibacteraceae bacterium
TTCGACAACTCTCTGATAAAGAGTTGCCTTTTTTTTTTTTTTTTGAGAAAGTCTATGAAGAATTACAAGGAACGACATTATGAAATTCGGGTGGCAGCACCGACTGTCAATTATCGGAAGCGATTTTGCGATCTTATTTTTGACGGGAAAGACTATTATCTGGAAACGAAATCTCCGCAAGGCAAGGTTAGAATTTTATTACGGGATTTCCGATACCAGTTGGATATGGCCGAAAAAAATATCATATAAAGTATAAATATATATAGAAGTTACCGCAAAGTGCCCTGCTAAGAGGAGCCCACCGCCGGAGCTATCTTTAGTATCTCGAAAGGAGATGCTATGGATGGCTCCGGCTTTTTTATTTTCATAGTAAACGTCACGCATCGTTGGTGCATCACTATGAATGAAAGCGATACGAGACTAAGTAATGGATGGTCATTAAATCGCTTTTCTGAAGTAATGTGCAATAAAACAATAGCAGCACAAACATGTTGCCCCTTGGAGAAGGGGCGGCGAAGCCGGGGATAGAATGGCCTAAAGGGCCATATTCCAGAAAGGCGGAGCGTGTTTATTGAGGATAGTCCGATATGGAGATTTATACCACTAAGGTGGAATGTGCTTCTGGCGAAGCACTCTATCCCCCTAGCCCCCTTCTTCAAGGGGGGACGCGATGTATGGCTATTCAACATTCTTTTTTTAGAATTTACTGCAAGGAATTTTCCAAATTACTCACAAATCTATGTTTTTTATTGACATAAATTCATATAACATCTTTTGGTAAATACTGGCTGTATGAATTATTAACAAACCACTAAGTAGTTAGGGTATTAGAATGAATATTTCCTAATCCCCAGCCACTAATCCCTGTTTTTAAAAATAAACAATTACACATCATGCCGAAGAGGCGCGCGATCCTAGGCAGGATATCACATACAGATTTTATGCAACATCGCATGAAAAAATCTGTGAGAGATACCCTTCCTTTGTCGCGTGCTTTTTTCGTCTTAGGCGGTTTGTATCTCGAAGCCTTGTCTTCTATCTTGCCATGGTCGTGCCTCCGGCGAAGGAGGCCCATCATGAAAATCAATATCAGATATGACAATGTATTTCAGGAAATCGAGGTCGATAAGGAAGAGATGGAACGCTGGCTTCATCTTTCCTTTTTTTCCAATGAGACGGAAATGGAGCGAGAGAAGGCGGTGCAGGAAGGGGTAGACATTCTGCTGAATCGTCCGGAATACAATAATTGGCATCGGATGGATCGGCATCGCGGTATGCCAAAGAAATCTAGTAGGAAAGAGGATCAGGAAGCCGATAGGACTGATGGCATGGATGAATTGGAAGATACGAATTTCTCTCATTGGTGGGAGGAAAAAGAGGAATATGAGAGCCTTTGCCTTGAGATACGCACATGGCTTGCCAAGAAACCGGAGTGGGCAGAAGCGGTGATTGCGGTCTATCTCGATGGGGAAAGCATCCGTGATTACACCTCACGTATAGGGGACAGTGAAAACAATGTGACCCAGAAATTGAAACGGGCCAAAAGAAATTTGAAAAAGATTTTGAAGAACCGTCAGATTTTTGATTAGCCGGCGGCTATAGAGTAGAGGGACTATTCAGTTTCTTATTTCGTAGGTTTTCTGTGGGAATCAGTAGGCGGTATGTTGGAAACCATATACTGCCTATTGATCACTGCTAACTGCCTACTTTTTTCAAGACAAAGGAGAATACAACTATGTCTATGCATTTTACGCTCGGCGTATCGGAGGTCCATCAAAATCCGAAGAATACCCATTATCCGCTTTTAGCGGTGATTTCTGAAGAACAGCATTTGAAAGAAATGGCTTACTTCGATCATGTAGGAGCAAGTTTCACAGAAGGTGGTTATCGTAGCTTGAAGACTTTTGAAAAAAGCGACGTATCCATCATGGATTGTGACAACGATCACAGCGACGACCCGAAGGATTGGGTACGACCGGAAGATTTGCTCTACATTTTCCCCGAAGTGCCGTTTGCTGTCGTGCCCAGCCGGAATGATGGTAAGCAGAAGGGAAATAAATCGCCTCGTCCCCGATTTCATGTGTACTTTCCCCATCGTGAATTTACGACGGCCCAGCAGGAATCGGAATTGAAGAGAAAGATTCTGGCAAGATTTCCTTTTTTTGACAGCAATGCGGTGGATGGTGCCCGATTCATCTTTGGTACAAATCCTCCTTATGTCATTTGGCATGAGGGCACCATGACTATCGAAGAGTTTTTGGAGAAAACCAGAAGTCCCTTTATCCGTGCCATGGAGGAGCCCTTGCTCCTTCCAGCGGGGGAAGAAGACAGTGAAATTCCGGCAGAGGTGGTAGATGCTCCGCCGGAGCCCTTCGGGGCTGTTATTTCCACTCCTTCCATGAGTTCTACTATTTCTACAGAAACCATCGCCTCTCCCCCGGTGGAGGGGCGGCCTATTTTAGAGGGAAGCCGAAATAGTACGCTGTCGAAGATGGCGGCGAAGATTGTGAAGCGCTATGGCGTGGGAGAGGATGCGAA
>CAVBRV010000279.1:0-2523 GCA_963597965.1 Paludibacteraceae bacterium
GATGAAATATAGCATATTCTATCTCCAGTTTATTTTTGATAAGAAAATACCTCGAGAGAATATCATTGATGAATTGGATATTTATTTCGGTAAGCTTTTCTGTTAAAATATCTGACATAAGAAGAACCCTTTCTGTGATTTGTTTGTGGTGAATAAATTATAAGGGTTCTTCTTTTTTCTTATCCAATTTTTTGTAGAATTTGCTTACCGAGAAAAATTTTACACTTAGATTTTGATTAGTTATGATGGGTTTTAATGCCAATTTTCAGGGTGGAAAGATTGAGTTATTCAATATACATGCTAATGATGTACCATCCGTCTTAAAGCGTCTGTGACGTCTACATGCAAGGCTAACAGAAAAGCCATTAAAGGTATTTTGTTACTATCGGTTTATCTATTAGCCTCACACATCACACCCCTGACGCTAAGTCTCATTTCAAACGATTAGTCACATCTAGTGCTTCAAGGAATATCACAAAGATTCCCCCACTTCGGTCGGAATGATACGTACTTTTCTCTTAGAACAACAAAGAATAATTATTTGCTAGTAGCGATTGTGTCCCTTCGGGCTACTCTATCCCCAGCTTCGCCGCCCCTTCTCCAAGGAGCAATACGCTAGTGCTGCTCCTATTTCCCTTTATTAAGTATTATTTCAGAAAAACGATGTAATGCCCTGTCACTATTTATAATTTATGCGCCGCTACCACCACTCCTCACTCCTAACTAATCTCTAGTCACCAACTCATAAAAGCAATATAATAAGAAATATAAAAAGCGGCGCTTTCTAATTTGTGCGCCGCTAAGTAAGTTTACCCCTTGTTTATCGCCCCCTTGGGGAGCGATGCCGTAGGCAGAGGGGGCTGCACCAGCGGTATGAATACCCATGTTACTCCGACCACCGGATGCAATCTTCTCACTTCTAACTGTTTTAAGAAAAGGAGAATCTCATGAAAAAACTACTCTACGCTGCATTTGCCAGCGCCATGCTACTGGCAGGAAACTGCCAAGCCGCCGACTTGCCACTAGCCGACGGACACATCCTCCCACTGGACGCTTCTATTTCCGTCCACCAGGGAAAAGATTCCTACTATGGGAAACAAATCAACGAAACCCTTTCTTCTCCGGATATGGAAAAGAAAATTCTCTCTGCCGTAGAGAACCACAAACAATTCGCCCAATTTTCCGCTTCTGAAAAAGAAGACCTGGCGAAAGAAACGCTCCATCTGCTAAAAGATGTCCAGCTGGGACAAATCGTTTCTGATACCGGCGACCACGTGTACCAAGCCTTCGTGATTTCCTGCCCCATGACGAAAGAAAGTTTCGCCCGTTGGGAAACCATTGCTAATAAAATCTCCAAAGACACAGAATCTGGTCCCTTCGACGGGAAACTCACCTGGGAAGGCTATCAGGCCCTCCTCTCTTCCACCGCGTTCAGCCAGGGCAGCCAGGAGAATGCAGCTATTTCCTTAGGCGATGGGTTGGGACAAATTTTGTTGAGCCATGCCCAGTGGAGCCAGAGCCGCTCTAAGTCTGGCGTTCCTTACATGCAATACACTCTTTTCTCCACCCAGGAAAAAGACGGCCTCATGACACCGCTGTATGCGACAGTCCTCATCACCCCCAGTGATCAGCAGGTCTGCTTCACTGTCATTGCTAGCACCTCGACAGATGGTCTCTATTTCCAGCCTTATATTCAGAAAGCTATGGAGGCATTGAAATGAAAAAAGTAATCGCCCTTACCTTGTCCGCTCTCTTATGCACCGCTGCCATGGGCACCGCCGAAGCAGCTACCACAGAAGCTCCTATTTCTACCACCGCCCTGGCGCTTCCTCAAGAAAAAATGCCTTCCTTTATCACCAGCGGCACTTCTTTCTTGACGAAATCCATCACGCTGGAAAAAAGCAACTACGTGCCTTGCACCATTTCAGCAGACCAACTCCCCGCCGAAGAAGCAGCCACTCTCACCAGTGACATGAAACAATTCCTCGCCCAGCTCCCTATGGGGCAGATTCAGAAACAAGTGGATGGACACTATGCCACTGCCATGGTTTTCCACTGGACCTATCCAGTGCCAAAAGACGCTTCCACCGACCCTTTCCACGATCTATTTGCGGGAAAGAAATCCGCCAATGATGCCCTCAATGGGTTCAACCAGCTGGTCACCTTAGCCGGCCCCTTCGGCAATGCCATGGTGAAAAGTTATGTGGCTTCTATGAATGAGAAAAATAAAACCCACATGCCAGAGGATATTTTCTCTTTTTCTCTAAGAAATACCACTCCCGCTGCGTCTTTCAATAAAAAAGCCTACACCTTCGGCACCCGCCTCATCACAGAAGCCGACGGCTGGACCCTTCCTTTCTACGTGAAAGGTTACATTTGGAAAAAAGGAAATAATTATTATCTCCTAGGGGCGTTCTGCGCTGATTCGGAATGGGACGCGCTCTCATCGGATATGGACCAGTTAGCGACATATGCGATGAAATCATAAATAGTGCGTAATGCGAAGTGCGTAGTGCGTAATGA
>CAVBRV010000280.1:0-2488 GCA_963597965.1 Paludibacteraceae bacterium
TCTATCGCTTTTCTGCGACTATGTTAGACAGAAGTGGAGAAATCTTGTGAGATTAGCATTATTTTTGATAGTGTCTCAAGATTTCTCCACTTTTGTTCAACATAGTCGTTTAATACTATAGAATCCATTAAGCACGAATCCCATCGGTCGAAATGACGATTGCGATGTGACCTTCATCTAAACTTAGTGAGTGCTCGTTAATTCGTTTTTTCAATGAAAGAACTCGGATTGGCAATTGTTGTTGGGGCCAAACAACTAACAACCAACAACTAACAACAATACCGCCAACTGCCTACTGCAAACCGCCAACTACAATATGCCTCTCCCCTAGTTTCGTCAGTTCATCAAAAGAAATATTTCGTCTCGCTTCCTCTGCTGTCACTGGAGTGTGTTTGGAAATAGCACCGCCGTAGTAAAGCAAGA
Source organism: Paludibacteraceae bacterium (assembly GCA_963597965.1). Lineage (GTDB taxonomy): Bacteria > Bacillota > Negativicutes > Veillonellales > Dialisteraceae > Dialister. Next base: position 424 of record CAVBRV010000280.1, read on the forward strand.
GACCAATAATATCTGCTGGAGTCTTCCCTGCTTCTTTGAGTTCTCGGATCGTGATACCATGTTGCCGTTTTGAGAGACGGACTCCCTGAGCATCCACTAGCAGCGGCAAATGAGCATAAGTGGGTACGGCATAGCCAAGTTTCTTTAAGAGATAGGTTTGATAGTACGTAGAAGGAAGCAGATCATTGCCGCGAAACACATGGGTGATCTCCATAGCCCCATCATCAACGGAAACAGCGAGCTGATATGCCACCATGCCATCAGCCCGTCGAATGAGAAAATCGTCGGTTTTTGCTTCTAATTTCCTTCTGTGTGGCCCGCTAAAAAGGTCTTGAAATGTTTCTACTTGATCCTCCATCCGAATCCGCCAGGCCGGCCCTTTTGTCATTTGTGCCCGTTCTTCTTCCGTCAGATACCGGCAGTGCCCATCATAGACAGGAAGTTCTTCTCCTTCATGGGGTGCTGAAGAAATACTATGGAGCCGAGAGCGACTGCAATAGCAGGGATAAATTTCTCCCTCCTCTTTCCATCGATCACATATTTCCTGATACAGAGAAAATCGATGGCTCTGCAAGGGTTCGCCATAGTCGTATGTATTTCCCGGCCCTTCATCATAGTCCAATCCTAGCCAATCCAAATCTTCTTCGATACCCTGGATATACTCCGCTTTGCAGCGCTGTTGGTCGATGTCTTCGATACGAAGTACAATCGTCCCGCCCTGCTGCCGGGTCCAAAGCCAATTCAGAAAAGCAATCCAAATATTTCCAAGATGCATGTAGCCCGTAGGGCTAGGAGCAAATCGAGTGCGAATGGTGCTTGTTTCTATTTGAGACGTAGTATCATCTCCTTTGTGTTCATTGTTATTGGTTGCGAGTGTATTGTATCAATGATATTAGCTATTCGCCATGTATCATGTATTGGGTTAAGGTTTAATGGCAAACATATAAACCCTAACCCCTAAACCAATATCTCAATTATTGATAATTTGGCTAAGGAAACACTGATTTAATCATAGAGTTTGAATCCAGATAACCGACAACCATCACTCAGTCATTTTCCTTAATTCTTTCATTCTGAAACAACATATACATGCTTTCCGCAGAAAGCAATTCCATACATAAGAATACTCGAAATTCCTAACGAATGTAATTCTTCGGCATATTTCTTGTTTCTAATTTGCTGAATAGCCGCTTGAGCAGCTGTCGGCAGTAGACTTTCATTTTCCGCATATTTAAATTCCATAATCACCGCCGTATGCATTGGATTTTTAGGAATAATTGCTAAATCAAAACGTCCCAAACCAGCTTCTCTATTGGATTTTACCATATATCCACGATCCTCAAAGGGAATCGACATGCCTAACATAAATCCATGATAAAAACACTCCTTGTTTGCGGTATCAAAAGTACTAGCCGATTTTGCAATGATATTTTCGAGGCTGGTATGAAACGCCTCCACATCTCCTGAAAATAAAGCCACAAACATGTCATCAAATTCATTCTGTGTCGTACCAACCAGTAAATGATTTAAGACTTCTGTTTTGAACAATTCTCTAATTTCTTGATTAGGTATGCACAAAGAAAAGCGGTTATATGTACTGGGAATCCTATTTTCTATAGTCAAATATCCCGTCGTCAATAGCATGGTAAATAAAGCACTCTTATCCCTTTGAATATCGTCGTAAATGACACTTTCATTCAACGTGACACTGACCGGTTTATCATGCAGTAGATCCTGTAAAGTTTTAATTTTATTCACATCTGAATGGGATAATAAGAGTTTCAATATCCCATTTCCAGAAGTATTTACCCAATACGGCCTTGCCTCAAAGTGATTGTTTATGAAATTGGTAACTGACCAAGGATTGTATATTTCTTTATCACCAAAGTGATACCCATCATACCAGTACTTGAGTTGCTTCAACTCTCCTAAACAATCAAAAGATTGGCAAATTCCTTCAATTTCTTCTAAGGTGAAACCGAAGGCATCCATATACCGTCCTGAAGTAACAGAATCAACCTCTAAATTATTCAACCCACTAAAAATGCTTTCCTTGGCAATACGT
>CAVBRV010000281.1:0-2477 GCA_963597965.1 Paludibacteraceae bacterium
GTCCATACAGAAACGAGAGCTCTCATGAAGCCATCCATGTTTGTATCCTCCTAATCATATGGTTGATTGTAAATGCAGTTTTATTGAGTGACTGGTAGACTGGTGACTCGTGACTGGGCAATTCAATTTCCTAGTCACCAGTCACAAGTCCACCAGTCACCCTACATTATTTCTTCTTATTCTTGGTTGGATCCACCACGTGAATCAACTGAATAATAAAAGCCAGAACAATCAGAACCGCAAATACAATCACCATGTTTGTGATACAAATCGAAAGTGGGCCTGGAGTATCCATGAATAAATCCACCTTTCTTTATTATAGTGAAATCAATCATTACCACCAGCAAGATACCGATAGCAAGATAATGAGGAATTAGGAGTGAGGAATGAGGAATGGTGGTGGCGGTGCACAATTCATAAAGCACCGCAAAATATTTCTTGATAGAGTATCATCAGCTTTTATACCGAAATATTCCCTATCCGGTTCCTTCGGAACCACCTTCCCCATGGGGGAAGGCTTAAATCTTGCGGCGCTTCCCAATTTTATGCGCCGCCACCTTCATTCCTCATTTCTAATTTCTCATTCCTAATTGCCTTTTTAGAATGGCCAGAAAATCGGGATGATGATAACGCAAGCTACCCAGGAAATCAGGCAGAGCGGTACGCCGACTTTCACATAGTCATTGAAAGAGAATCCGCCAGGGCCAAGGACCAGTGTGTTTGGCGGAGTAGCCATTGGAGTAGCGTATGCCATAGAAGCTGCGATACCCAGAGCCATCAGAACCGGTTTCGGGTCAGCACCGATGGACTGTGCAATGGAAATACCGATTGGTGCCAAGAGGGCAGCGGAAGCGGTGTTGGACATGAACTGAGTGAGTACATTAGAAATCAGGAACAGGACAGCAGTCAGCACATAGGGATTCGGGTTGGAACCCATCATACCAACGACAGTATCAGCAATCAGTTTGCCAGCGCCCGTTTTTTCCATAGCCGTAGCCACAGAAAGCATACCAGCGAAGAGGAAAATGGTTACCCAATCGATACCAGCATAAGCTTCTTTTTCTTTCAAGCAGCCAGTGATAACGCAGAGGATAGCACCGGTGACAGCGGCGGTGTGCAGCGGAACGGTCTTGAGATCCAGAGCCATGCAGACAACGACACCGATCAGAATGAGACCGGAAATCCACATTTTCGCTTTGCTCTTTGGTGCATCATCATCGGTGGCACCTGCTTCTTCTCTAGCTGCTTTCACAGCTTCTTCATCCATATCGCCAGCCGATTTGTCTGGCAGGAAACGACGACCAATGAAAATGGTGTAGAGGAAAATAATGATGGACAGCGGAATACCAATGAATGCAAATTCAAAGAATCCGAAAGTCGGAAGACCAGCAGCGGTCAGTGCACCAGTGACGATAACGTTTGGTGGCGTACCAATCATGGTGATGGTACCACCTACGTTAGCAGCGATAGCCAGTGGCATTAACTGTTTAGAAGCAGGAATCTTGGCTGCCTGGCAGATACCAATGATAACTGGCATCAAGCAAGCCACTGTACCAGTGTTAGAAGATACAGAAGACAAGATGATGGTAACCAGCATGATAGCGGCCATCAGCGGTACTTCACCAGTACCTGCTTTCTTTACAACAGCGACACCGATCGCTTCAGCGAGGCCTGTTTTAAACATAGCCGCGCCGATAACAAACATACCGCCGAAAAGAACGACGGTGGAATTGGAAAGACCTGCATATACAGCTTTCGACGGGAGAATACCTAGAATCCCCAGGACCGTACATGCTGCCATAGCAGTAACAGCCAGCGGAATCAGTTCGGTAACGAACAGAAATGCTGCTACGGCCAATACGCACAATGTGACAATGGCTGGATCCATAACGATTCACCTTCCTTATGGAAAATCTTCAAGTTGGGCTGATGAGGTGCGTTCAAGCACTTGCTGAAGAAAATCTCCGGAACCATTGTAGGACTCATATATAATTGTGATAATAATTGCTAGATGACCATGAATCCTTCTATCCATTCCGGAAAATGAAATCCCCCTTGATGAACCTGCTATCCTCCTTTGACCATAACCTCAGGGAAAAAGGTTTCCATCTATGAAATGTATTTCCATAGGCACCTATGTTTATTTTACATAAATATTTTGAAAATTCAAATGGTTATTTTGTCCTTTTTCTTTGCACATAGTCTGTATTACAAGAAAAAGGATTTCTACTTCTCCCCATATTTGCTACCTTTTTAGAAATGTTTATGTCGTAATCTATCTATTTGTAATTGCAAATGGGAATTATGGACATATTCTAATTTTTACAAACATATCGATTATGTCGCTATCTATGTAATTGCTTTCTTTTTTCACTTTTTCCCATTCCCATTTTAGGGATATACATAAATTTAATTTCAAATCAAAAAATCTTCATGCCTGGGATTCTCCTAATTTCATGCATGAAGATTTTTTATAT
>CAVBRV010000282.1:0-2474 GCA_963597965.1 Paludibacteraceae bacterium
GGCATCTCCCCCGGAGGGGGCGAGGTCCTACGGACCTATCATTACTATTTAAAACTGCTAAATGACTTAGATCAAATCGAAATAAATCACTATTTTACAGGTGGGAAGTTTGAGTTACATGTTTTGAAAGTGTCATTGGGTTAAAGTTTAAATGTAGGAGTCCAAACCCTAAACCAATGAAATTTTCCGTTACTGCTAATTATCACTACTGTACTCGGAACCGCCAACCGCCAACCGCCAACTGCCAACTGCTAACTGCTAACTAACAACCCATTCCAGACAACACAAAAACACGGAACGAAATTCCGTGTGAATGCCAGCAGAGGAGAACAATGAATCGGCGCCCCACGCTGTGGTCAGTGGGCGAACCCGCTGGCTGCTTAGGATCCTGTCGTCAAAGCCCTTCCTCGTGGTCATATATAGGAAAGAACCGTGTTTTTGCTATTGTATTGCATGCTTCGGTGCTAGCTCCCGAAGGGGAGGACAACATCCATGATCATCCAGGAAGAAACATCAGATATTCACAGCTACTGGTTCATACCTAGGATAAAAGAACTGGTAGCCATAGACCGATTGTCTCTTCTTGGTCCGCGGAGGATTTTGCCCTTCCATATATTAAAATTGCACGAGAGGGGTAAAATCACACCCAGAACTTAGTGTTCGGTATATAGAAGATTTCTATTATTGCTCTCTCATCGATTTAATAGCTGTATGCTTATTGTTGTTAGTTGTCTGTTGTTGGTTGTTTGGGATCCAACAACAGATTTTTCATATTGACAATGTTTTCCATCTTTAGTACCATAATTACTGCATCATACTAAAGAAATAAATGAATAGTATTTGTTGTTGGGCTATCGATGACCAATAACCAACAACCAACAACTATATCCCACGGAGGTAAAAATGAATGCACCTATAGAAGAACTCCGGCAGTACCAGGAGCAGCACAAAGAAGAAATGATTTCCTTTTGGAAAGACCTTGTCAATCACCAGGCCGGTTCTCATGAAATAGAAAAAGTGAATGGCGTCATGCAATGGCTGAAAGACCATTTCGACGAAGAACAGATTTCCTGTCATTTGGTAGAAAATCCAGGTGGTCCCTATGTATTGGTAGCGGAACTTAATTCTGATGTATCAGAGAAGCCGCTGCTTCTGTCAGGCCATTGCGACACCGTATTTCCTTCAGGCAGCTATCCAGAAGAAGCCTTCACTATTGACAAAGAAGGCTTTGCCCACGGCCCCGGCGTGGTGGATATGAAAGGCGGCGTAGCGGACGCGTTCTTTGTGATGAAAGCACTGAAAGAATTTGGTTTCCACGAACGGCCGGTGAAACTGGTTCTGGTGGGGGATGAAGAAATCAGTCACGTACCGGGGCGCGCCGACAAGATTCTCATGGAAGAAGCGAGAGGGGCCCTGGCTTGTTTCAATATGGAAAGCGGACGCCTCGACCATTGTCTCACCGTAGGGCGAAAAGGCGGTATGGATTGCCACATCACCGTACACGGCGTAGCCGCTCATGCGGGAAATGACTATTTGAAAGGCAGAAATGCAATCATCGAAATGTCTCACAAATTGCCTCTCATTCAGGGCCTCACTCGCTATGAAGAAGGACTCACCGTCAGCGTAGGAACCATCAAAGGTGGCATGGTATCCAATGCCGTGCCAGACTATTGCTATGCGGAACTGGATGTGCGCTATAAGAAATTGGAACACATGGATGAAATTCAAAAAGAAATCCGTGCCATTTGCGAGAAAACCTTCATCGAAGGCACCACCACAGAAGTCGAATTTGTGGCCCCCATGCCAGCCTTTGAAGAAACAGAGGCCAACCACGAGCTGCTCGCTTTCATCAACGAAGCCGCTACCCAATGCGGTTTCAAACCGTTTCAGCCCATTTACGTAGGTGGCATGTCCGATGCTTCCTATATTTCCAGTGTCGGCGTGCCCACCGTCTGCTCCATGGGCGCCGCTGGTTCCGGTGCTCATACCAAAGAAGAAAAAGCCTCTGTGCAAAGTTTCCTAGACCGCTGGCTTATTGTGACCGTAGCGGCGATGGAAGCAAATAAGTTTGCAGGAAAATAGTAGGCAGTATGCAGTTAGCAGTAGGCAGTAAAGCGAAGATCTCTTAGTGCTTAGTGTACTGTAGCATTGATATTTACTACTATGAAAATACATGTTGAACAAGCGGTAAGTATCGTTCCCCCTTGAAGAAGGGGGGGCAGGGGGGATAGAGTGTTTCGTTAGAAACACATTTCATTATAGCGATATGAAATGCTAATATTTGCCTATCGCAAGTAAGCACATACCGCTATGGTTATAAAATATGTCCCTTCGGGCCATTCTATCCCCGGCTTCGCCGCCCCTTCTCCAAGGGGCCACACGCTAGGGAAACGCTGATTTAATCAAAGAGTTTGAAATGATATGAATTTTTATCCAAAGCATCGTCAAGGAAATCCTTAAATAGCTCGCTATTC
>CAVBRV010000283.1:0-358 GCA_963597965.1 Paludibacteraceae bacterium
AAGCACGGGATAAAGTAAATGAAGTAATGGGAAAAGATTATTATGACTATAAAGGAATAGGGGCTTTTGATGGATGGGCCTCTGTACGAAATTGGGGAATTGCGGAAAGTGCTGGATTACCATGGGAATTTGTTAAAGATCAGCGATATGCACCTGCATGGGCAAAGGCACTTGGGAAATATAGTGTTATAGGTTCTGTTGCAAACGGAACTATGAATATTACCCAGGATTTTAGAGATTATAGTGGAAAAGATAGATATTGGGCTATTGGTATAGATTCCGTGGGACTGTTAGGTGGAGTTGTTGTGGGAACGATATCACTTGGCGGTGGTATTACTACTATAGGACTGTCAATTGC
>CAVBRV010000283.1:368-1007 GCA_963597965.1 Paludibacteraceae bacterium
TAAAGGTATTGCTTTTTTTTGAGATTTGTCGTATGTCGCTGAAATGCTTAAAAAATTTTCCTCAAGAATACTTCAAGGAAACGGCATTTATGGCCAAATATATTTTCTCCTATTCTGGATTTATGATTACATTATTAGTCTTTGTGTTTATTGAAAAAATTTCGCAATTCTTGTATATTGATGAAGCTGATTTATTTGCAGGTATTTGTTTGGCAATTGGCTTTTTTGCTATTGGTATTTCTGACAGTTTAAGAGAAAGAGCAGAACTAGACTATAAGTTTAAAAATAAACCGTTTGATAGTGAATATAGAAATAATCTAATACGGAGAAACCTATATATCTTAATAGAAGCCATTATGCTTTTAGGGGTGATTTTTTTCTATAAGATTCTTCCGGAAATGTAAAAGAAAATGCCACGACCTATGAGAAGAGTGGAATCTAGACGAATAAAGACCTGACCTTTACCAGTGGAAAGGTCACCACCATCACAGGAAGCACTATGGCGGGAAATAGAGTCATCGGCAATGTGGGTGGTAATCTCTCCATCGAAACCAAGCAAGAAAGAAATACCTACGAAGAAAAGAACACCTCCGCCGGCGTGTCTATGAATTATGGTGTAAAAGATAAAAAAACAAGCCT
>CAVBRV010000283.1:1017-2472 GCA_963597965.1 Paludibacteraceae bacterium
AGCCAAGGCAATACCAAGAGCAACTACGAAAGTGCCAAAGACCAGGCAGGTATCCGAGCAGGAAAAGAAGGCTATGACATTACTGTGAAAGATAACACCCATCTCAAAGGTAGTCTCATCGACAGTGACGCAACCAAAGAGAAAAATACCCTCACCACAGGCACCTTAACCTGGGAAGACATAGACAACAAAGCAGATTATAAAGCAGGCGGAGCAGGGATTTCCTATATCTCCAAAGATGATACCAAAGAATTGAACCAGAAAGGACTCCCCCCTCGATGACACCTACCGTCAAAGGAAAAGCAGATAGTACGACCAAGTCGGCTGTAGCAGATGGAACTATTACGATTACAGATAAAGAACACCAGAAACAAGATGTATTCACTCTCAATCGAGATACCAAGAATGCATTGAATCAACTGGAAGACATCTTTGATAAAACCAAAGTCGAAGAAAAGCAAGAGCTCGTCGGCATGCTGGAAAAGTACGGCAATCAGGCAATCCATACATACGCCGAAAGCAAAGGCTGGAAAGATGGATCTACGGAAAAGATGCTCCTCCACGGCGCTTTCGGGGCGCTCATGGGAGACATGGCAGGCGGAAGTGCAGCAACCGGTGCATTGTCAGGTGGCGTAAATGAATATGTGATGGGATATCTGACGAAGGAAAAAGGCGAAGACTGGGTACAGAAACATCCGGATACAGTACAGTGGATCGCTGCCGGTGTAGGTGCAGCATTAGGAAATTTGACCGACGGAGATATGGCCGAAGCAGTAAACACCGCTTTGGCTGCCACAAAATGGAATAAGTTAGCTTACGAAAGTATGACAAAAGCTGATATTAAAGACTTGTTGCGCAAAGCCAATGGCAATCAGATGTCTGATAAGGAGATAGAAGGATTGTTAACTGACATTATTAGCATAGTAAACAAGATTGATCCCGAAGCAGCACAATCAAAATATTATGAATATGGTAATGCCGAAGCTGTAAATGCAGTCAAAGAGTGTTTGAAGGAACATGGTATTTCAGATGAAAATATAACCTCTTTTATGAACAAGTATAAAAAGGTATATCGTGAAGCGGTCAAAAAAGATATAGAGCTATTCAAAAAGAGAACTGGTATTGATTTAGCAAAACACTTAATTGATTCTAGTGTCAGGAAAGGTACTTTTGAGTTGCCTGGACTTTTAGTTACCGCAAACAGAAATCATCCATTGTTAGAAGAATGTGAACATTCTGACATGTATGAAGCGCAAAGAGATTTAGAGCGAAATTTGGATGCGGATTTAATTGAATCCAGGCGGGAATTAGGAACAAAGATAGCAGCAGAATCACCAGCGTGGGCAAACGAAAATTATGGTGGGTTGAAGATTGTTGGATTTGTTGGAGCCGAGGTTGCTGAAAAGATGGCAAATACGCCTATTGCATCAAAATTCTTAAGATATAGTCTGGAAG
>CAVBRV010000284.1:0-2467 GCA_963597965.1 Paludibacteraceae bacterium
CACAAAGATCTTTCGACACGCCCTTCGGGCGGCTCAAGATGACGATACGGGAATAACTTTAATTTACATAGGATATTTAATCCATTCTATCGAAGAATAAACCGCTTTTATAAATGGAAAGTTTAAGTAAATAATAGTCCTGCGGCGCTTCCCAATTTTATGCGCCGCACCACCATTTCTCACTTCTAACTTCTAACTTCTCACTAAAAAATCCCATGCGTTATATGCCAATAAAAACGGTATGCACACTAAGTATCCTTAGCATACATACCGTTTTTATTATTTCCTATAACCCATTCAAACAAGAAGCATAATTCTCACAAAGAGAATCAACCTCTCAGATTGAATGTAACCGGAACCTGTGAATTACATACCACAGGCGTTCCATTTTGTTTAGCAGGGACGAATTGCCAGCTATAAACTGCATTCACAGCTGCACTATCCAATTCTCCGTTACCAGAAGAGCTGACCACCCAAGCACTCGAAACGCTTCCATCGGTGCTGATGGTGAGACCTACTACTGTGGTGCCAGAAATATTGGCTCTTCTAGCAGATTCTGGATAAGCAGGAGAGGGAGCGGAGAGAAGCTGCGGACCCATGGTTTCACCAGAGCCGGCCCCGTCGCCCATACCATCACCGTAACCAGAACCAGTGCCACCACCGGATCCAGAACCGCTACCAGAACCTTCCCCGCTACCAGTGCCAGTCCCATTTCCTGTACCGGTGCCACCACCAGTACCGCCACCGCTACCACCACTAGAGTCAGCACTCCCATCAGAAGTACCTGTCGCACTGGTGCTAGTATTGGTTTCTTGAGAAGCATTGGGATCGGGGCGATCCGCAATTTCATGTACATCATTTTCCGCTTCTGGATCTGGTTCTGTTGGAACAGGAGGCGGTGCGGTCGGCGTAGCCTGGGCCGCTTTGATCTTTGGCAGGGAATCTTCTACCGATTTGGCGTCAGATCCACCGCCGCCACCACCGCCGCCGCTCATGGTGACCAAATCCACTTCGATTGGTCCTTTCTGCACGGGAGCCGGTGGAAACATAATCATCAGTGCTGTAATGGCGCCCAGCACCACGGCATGACATATAAGGGACGTGCCAAAGGCAGATGTCCACCGGTATTTATACCTTGACATTCCACCACCCCTTTAGTTTTCTTGACCTTTAGATGTCGTTGCAATCCCGATTCTACTAATACCTACTGATTTCAACTGATCCAAAACGAATACGAAATCCCCGTGTTCTGATTTTTCATCAGCACGAAGCACAATGGCTACTTCTGGATTTCTATTCTTTTCAATTTCCATACGTTTACGGAAGGTATCTTTGGAAATTTTTTCCTGTTCTACGTAGATGGAGCCGTCTTCCGTGACGCTGATCGGCAGTGTTTTCTGTAAATCAATCTGAGACGATGCGCTTTGAGGCAAATTCAGATTGATGGACTTCTGCACCACCATGGTCAGCATGCTCATCATGAAGAAAACCAATAAGAAGAAGATGATATCAATCATAGGGATGATCATCAGTTTTGGTTTCTTCTCCACATTCATTGGTTCAAGTTTCATAACTATTTAGCCTCAACGATAGACAAATAGAGGGAGCCCAGTTTTTCCATCTGGGAAACAAAGTTGCTGACCTGCTGGGACAGGTATGTGTACGTAATGAGGGCAATGATAGCCACAAACAGACCTGCTGCGGTGCAGACCAGTGCTTCTGCGACACCGCCAGTGATAGCAAATGGCTGGCCTTCTGCTACAGAGAGGACATTGAAAGAACCAATCATCCCAATAACGGTACCAAGAAGTCCCATCAATGGAGACAGGGTGACAATCACATCCAGGTAGTTCAGATACGCTTTGAGAAGGCCAGAAGCATGAGCCGCAGCACCTTCAATGATAGCGGTCTGGTTGGTCTTCATGTTCAGGTGTTCTGCCCCTGCCAAAACCACAGACGCTGGAAGACCACCGTCTTTCTTCAGAGCGACTTTCAAGCCTTCCATGTCGTTGTTCTGCAGATATTCTGGTATTTCTTTAGCCAGTTTATCTACATTCGTTTTGGAAGAATGATAGAACTTAAGTCGTTCGATAAAAATAGCCACAACAATGACTGATGCAATGAGCAGTGGATACATCATAAATCCGCCGGCGTGAAATAAGTGAAGCAAATCCATTCGCAAAGGCCTCCTAGCCATAAAAATAACACCCCAGTGTAATCGCACCAGGGTGTTCCTACATTAATTTAAGATTACCATTTTATCGGCTACAAGTCAAATAGAATATTAGTGAAGTTTTAGTATTTTTTGATAAAAATGAGAAAGGAAAGTTTTGTTGGTGGGAAATTCGGTAGTGGTTCATTTCTACCAGCCCACTGTCAAAAGGTTCTGGTGCGATGCTCTCGCTGGCGTAAATAGTGGATGCTCGATAATTCATACGCCCGATGTTTACTGAATATATGCAGTGAA
>CAVBRV010000285.1:0-2466 GCA_963597965.1 Paludibacteraceae bacterium
CACTGGCTCTCAGTGCCGGTATTTTACTGCCGACTGGGGTGGTAGGAGCACAGGAGTATGAATTACCGATTACAGGATCAGCAAGTGATAACTTCGGTGGTCGTATTCATCCAGATCCAAATACTTATACATTTTCTACGGATACTACCATTAAGCCGAAAGATGGGAATGCAGAAATTGCTGGTGGAAAATGGCTAGGCAATATCGTTGCTGCTGTGTCAGGTGCACAGGGGAAACAAGTCAATATTACGGTCAATAAAAAATCATTGACTATTGATGGGTCTAATAGTAACGGCGCTTCTACTGGCATTGCTGCTATTGGCAATGGAAGCGAAGACACGGCCAATTTGGGAAAAGTGACAATCAAAAATGTAGGAGATATTTCAGTAAAAGCAAGAGGAAGCACGGTGACTGCAGGTCTATTTGCCAATAGCAGTGGGGAAATTTATGTAGATAATGACACCACGGGTGGTATTTTATCTGTGGATAGCAAGTCTAAAGTCAAGAGCAATGGTGTAGGTATCAAAACCATGAATGGCGTCACTGGTACCAGTAAAATCACCGTCACCGGATTGGTCGATGTGACCGCCGATGGGGAGGCAGATAAAGATGGCTACTCTGCCAATGAAGCGGTTAGTGCGGTAGCCTCTACCATTGACCTGGGCGGTGGTTATCTGAAAGCTATCAATGGCGCTTGGGCAGCTATCCGTGCTTATGGAGAATTTGTGACCTCCAATTATGGTGTAGTGAATTTCAATGTGGACAAAGATGATGACGGTAATCCTACCGGGGCAGGGAATCACATTGCCCAGATTACAGGGGACCTGGTCACCAATGGCGGTATGGGTACCAAAGGCCGTATCAATGTAGGGATGAATGGTAAAGATTCCTGGTGGGAAGGCAACTATGCCGACACTCGTGGTTATGGCGAAACACAAGGGGAATTTGGCGCGGTGAACCTCTTCATGAAAAATGGATCCCATTGGCTTGGCTTTGGCAATGGTTCTATGAACATTCAGATGGATGGGGCAGAAACCTACTGGACCGGTTTTGGCATGGGGAATAGCTTGCAGCTCACCTTAAATAATGGAGCTACTTGGTACAATGCCATTACTCCTACACAGAAGGACCAAAGTGGCAATGCCGTAGAAGCCAAGATTGCGTACCTGACCAGTAATAAAGGTATCATCGATATGACTGGGAATAACGGCGTATATACAGCCGATGGAAAGAGCCTGGATGGAGAAACTACAGCATCTGATCCCTCTCATTTTGTAAAAGTAACGGATTCATCGGTAAAGACTGGCAACGTTACCATTTCTTCATTTACTGGGGATGCCACAGTCAGATATGCTCATGATTCAGTTGCGCCATCTACCATTTATGGTGGTAATGTAACCATCGCAGCAGCGAAGAGTGGAGCAAAAGTAACAGCATCTACGGATAGTACAGGAATTGATACGAGTGATACCTCTGTGGTAAATGCTGTACTAAATGCACTAAAGAGCAAGATTCTCTATTCTGCATCCGATACCAATTTAACAACCTATGCAAAAATCAATGAAGGGCTGACTTCAGCATCTGTATTGGCTGCTTTTTCTACTCAGGTTCCTGACGTGTATACCAATACCATCGGTATAGGCACAAATGAGGAAGATTGGGATATCCACAATGTAGACTTAGATGCATTTGAAAATGATGACTACTGGATGGAAAATGGTATTGAATCATATGATGAAGATACTGGTACGAGAACGTATACCTTAAAAAAGAATACAAAAATAGACACGGATGCTTATTGGGCAGTACAAAGTTATAGCGAAGATCCCACTTCACATTTCATTTTGGACTTAACCAATCATGATTTAGTATTAAATTCATCGGATGGAATGGGAACTGTTGGTATTGATATTTGTTCGTCAGATGGACCGATAGATGGCGTAATCAAGAACATAGGGAAAATGACAGTAGAAGGTTGGGGCTCTGGAATTTCGGTTGAGTCTACGGATTCTACGGTTTCTCTTCATATTTTGAACTCTGTGGAAAATCCAGTGACATTAATTGGATCAGATAAAAATACAAAATTAAAGCATAATGGCATTGAAGTTTCTACTCAAGGGACGTTACAAATTGATGGTACTGTCGATATTACTGGATTCGAGAATGGGATATATTTAAGAAACGGGATGAAAGATAGTACACTGGAGGCTAAGGTAGCGATTGGCGGCGGTAAAGTAACCAATGTTAAGAATTTGATAGATGTGAGGGCTGAAGATTTCAATAGCCGTGTCGACTTCGATGTCAAAACCGACACCAAAGGCAACGTCACCGGCGTAGGCAGCTGCTATGCCATGCTGGAAGGGGACATCAACAACCAGGGCAAAGGCTCCTCCACCTTCAACATCGGCCTTGGCACCGCTGACTCCTACTGGAAAGGCACCGCCATCAACTCCAGCGATGCCCTGA
>CAVBRV010000286.1:0-2444 GCA_963597965.1 Paludibacteraceae bacterium
ATATGAATTTTTATCCAAAGCATCGTCAAGGAAATCCTTAAATAGCTCGCTATTCGCGGATTTTCTTTCCTCGCTTTGAATAAAAATTCAAGAATCATTTCAAACCATGATTAAATCAGTGTTTCCCTAGTGTTACTATTGTTTTTATTCATAGTGATATATCCGTAGCGTTTATCATCGATACGGTACACTAATTTCCTCCGTTGGGGTAATGTCACTAAGTTTAAGCGTATTTCATCACTAGCGTCATTTCGACCGATGGGATTCGTGCAAGGAAGATTCTATCGTACTAAGCGACTATGTTAGACAGAAGTGGAGAAATCTTGAGGCACTATCGAAGCATCGCTAATTTCACAAGATTTCTCCACTTTTGTCCAACATAGTCGCAGAAAAGCGATATAATCAACAAGCACAAATCCCATCGGTCGAAATGACGGAGTCTGATAGAAACATTTTCTTTAAATCATGTTCAGAGTTTCGTGCAAATTGTCACTACTGAGCTTGGCACCTAAACCAAACAACCAACAACTATCAACCAACAACAGAGTCAAAGGAGTTATTTCCATGTCCAAAGAACCCATCAAAGCCTTCAAAGCACCCAGTCCCATTATCATCCTGGTCTGTGTCATCCTATTTTGTGCCATTGCCAGCTACATCATTCCCGCTGGCGTGTATGAACGTGTGAAAGACATTCACACTGGGAAAATGGTGGTGGATCCGTCCACCTTCCACTATGTAGCCCAGAAACCGACTGGATTTTTTGATTTCTTTACTTCTATCAACCAAGGCTTCAAAGGGGGCATCACCATCATTGCCTTCCTCTTTGTGGTAGGCGGTTCGTTGAATATCTTGGCGAAAACCGGCGCCATCGTGGCAGGCCTCAGTGCGCTGGTGAAGAAAATGAAAAATCACAGTGTTCTCCTGATTCCTGTTCTCATGACCACCTTAGCCACCTTTTCGACCCTGGCGGGGACGAATGAAGAATACCTAGCCTTCACGCCCCTGGTCGTCAGTGTGGCTCTGGCCTTAGGCTTTGACTCCCTGACTGCTCTTGGCATGCTCTTCTGCTCCGTGGCGGCCGGCTATGGGGCAGGGTGCACCCAGCCATTCTCCGTCGGCGTGGCCCAAGGGATTGCAGGGGTGCCGATTTTCTCTGGCCTTCCGTATCGTGTGGGCATTTTCATCGTGCTTCTCATTACGAATATTTCCTTCGTCATGTATCACGCCCACAAAGTGAAAAAGAATCCGAAAAGTAGCCCGGTCTACGAAATCGATCGACAGAAGACAGACACCATCAATTTAGAAGAAACGGAACAGCTCAGCACCAGGCAGGCCATTTCCCTGGTTCTTTTGGGCTTAAACTTTGCAGGTATCATTGTTGGTGTTTTGAAATTTGATTTCTACATGAATGAAATTTCCGCCCTCTTCCTCATCATGGGAACCCTTTCCGGCATTATCTGCAAACTTTCTCCCAATGACATTTGCGACGCCTTCCTGGAAGGTTGCAAAAACATGATGCTCCCTTGCCTGGCGGTGGCTATGTGTAAATCCGCTACACTCCTTTTGGATAATGCCAGCGTCATGGATACCATCATTCACTTCCTGGCAGGCTTGCTGGATATTTTCCCATCCTCCATCATTGCTTTCGGCATGTTCATCATCCAAGACTTCTTCAATATTCTGGTCCCCTCTAGCTCCGGACAAGCGGCAATTTCCATGCCCATCATGGCGCCCTTAGCAGACATCGTAGGTCTCACTCGTCAGACCTCTGTCTTCGCTTTCACCTTCGGTGATGCCTTCACGAATTGCATTTCTCCAGCCTCCGGTGCCACCATGTCCTACCTGGCTATGGCGAATGTGCCTTATAAGAAATGGCTTCGCTTCATTCTGCCCTTGATCGGCGTGTGGTGGTTCGTGGCGTTCTGCTTCCTCACCTATGCGACAGCGATTCATTTGGGACCGGTGTGAATGAGTATAAGTAGGCAGTTAGCAGTAGGCAGTTGGCAGTAAACGGTTTACTGCCAACCGCCTACTGCTAACTGCTAACTTACACGCTAACTTTTACAAAAAAGTGCTTTTATTGGATAAATGACTATGTTATAATAACCTTATAAATTAAGAATAGATTTTCTGGAAATTATTCGACTGTGAGTCTAAAAATAATTTCTCCTCTAATAAAATAGAAGGAGTGAACAAAAATTCGCGGGGGGGGTACAGGCTTTTCAAGCTTAACCACCTCCGTTTTTTATTCGGAAATATCGGATATATGGGAGATTTACAGGATTATAAAACGATTGGTGTTGCATTATTGTTGGTTGCTAGTGTGCTGTATCGATGATATTTAGCTAAATCATATCACTATGAATAAAAATGATAGTAGCACTAGCGCGTGGCCCCTTGGAGAAGGGGCGGCGAAGCCGGGGATAGAATGGCCCGAAGGGCCA
>CAVBRV010000287.1:0-2410 GCA_963597965.1 Paludibacteraceae bacterium
TGCAGAAGCCGACGGAAGGGAAGATTCTTTTCAATGGAAAGCCACTGGATGAACTCTCTTATCGCCAGTCGGCGCTCATGCTGGCCGTGGTGGCGCAGCACAATTATTATAACTTTGACTTCTCTGTACTCGATGTGGTCCTCATGGGGCGGTCTCCCCATAAAAAGATGATGGAGCGAGACAACGAAGAGGATTATCGCCTGGCCCATGAGGCACTGGAAATCGTGGGGCTGAAAGGTTTTGAGGAAAGAAATTTTTCTACTTTATCCGGTGGGGAACAGCAGCGTGTCATTCTGGCCCGTGCGCTGACCCAGGGGTCCGAGTGTCTGGTGCTGGATGAACCGACAAATCATTTGGATATCAAGTATCAGCTGCAAATCATGGACATTGTGAAGTCTCTCAATCGTACCGTGGTGGCTGCTGTCCATGATTTGAATATCGCTGCCATGTATTGCGATCGCCTCATTGCTATCCGCAGTGGGGAAGTAGTGGGCATGGGCACGCCACGGGAGCTGCTGACCGCGAAGTTTATCAAGGATTTGTATGATGTGGATTGTGAGATTCATTATATGAATGATGGGCGGATGAATATCATGTACATTCCGCAGCATTGGAAGAAACCGTAGGCGGTTAGCAGTAAGCAGTAGGCAGTAGGCAGTAGGCAGTTAGAATGTCTGCTGCTAACTGCTAACTGCCTACTGCTTACTATTACAAGGAGCATATCAAAATGAAAACGATTGTGATGATTACTTGTCCTCGTTCGGAAAATGTGTGCACTGGAGCAGGATGTTTCTCTGCTCTCAATCGCAGAACCCAGCAATTTGCTCGCTATGCAGGGGAAGAGGTACAAGTCGGGGCTTATATGAAATGCAGTGGTTGCGGACATTTCCCTGGGAAAGATAAAGGACTGGATGAAAAAATCGAATGTATCTTGCGTATGAAGCCGGACGCGGTGCATTTGGGGATTTGCTGCTGTCATGATGGACGGTCGAAAGAATTGTGTGAGGAAGTGGAAGCGGTTTGTGCGATTTTGAAGGAGCATCAGATTCCGGTGATTCGAGGAACGCATTCGGTGTTTTAATGTTAATTCATTTTTCAATAGCAAGAAATCGGATTAGTGATTGTTGTTAGTTGTTTGTTGTCGGTTGTTTGGCTCCAACAACCAACAACAAACAACTAACAACAATAAAAAAGGACCCTGGTGGGTCCTTTTTTACATGCACATTATGCATCGCGGAAAGAGAGTTCTTGCTTAGCGATACGAATGGCTTCTTTGCTGGCGGGGCTAACGTGACCGCTTTCATCTAGCAGATGAGGGAAGAGTAGGGTAATCAGCTGGGCCACTTGTACGGCTCTGGCGATTTGCATTTTTTCTGGCATGGAGTAGAAGGTCCAGTCAATGCCTTTTCTATCCAGAATGGCTTCCAGGTCATCAATGCCATCGACGAAGTAATCGGTCAGGGCGGAGAGGCAATCTGCTTCTTCGCGGGCGTTTTCTGCGATTTCAATGAGATTTTCTGTCAAATCTCTGACTTTGTTTTGGTAATCGGTGATGGCGGTAATCAATTCACGGGCGTAGACTTTGTCCATTTCATGGAATCGTTTGTTGTCAATGGAAAGGCTTGGCAGGGTGGCGAAGGGTTCCAAAATGCCGAAGCCCAGTTCCATGGGGGAGTAGGCACCGGCACTAATGCTGCTGAGACTGGCGATTTTGTCGGCGCGGGCAATCATTTCATCCACTTGGAAGCCTTCTTCTAGGAATTTTTCGATGCCCACAAGTCCTTTGCATTCAGAAAGGTTGAAGTGCTGGATTTTTTCGCAGGCCTTGGTGAAGTGTTCCATATGGCCTGAGGTGGAGGCGACTTTGGCCCGATCCATTTCGCCTAGTTCGTATTGGGCTCTATTCCGAAGGCGGATGACGCTTCTCTTGACACGGCGAATGGCTTTCTGCAGTTCTCCATTGATGTCAACGATATGAGAGGCATCTTCCGTATGCCCCGCTTCGATTTGACGCAAAACTTGTAAAATGTAGGTAATAGTCATAGAGATTCCTCCTTTGAACGTGCTTACCCCTGGCCGGTTTGCTTTCATTGACTTCTCATATTTCCTTATACCTTATTATACATCAAATGGGAAGGGAATAGTAGGCAGTTAGCGGTTAGCAGTAGGCAGTAAACGGTTGGCCGTAAATGTGCTTCGCCATTAGCAAGAATTGGGTTCAAACAACCGACAACTAACAACCAACAACAATCGCTCATTCGGCTTTTTGCTGGTTAAAATGTGAGTGACGATTTACTATATTAGATAAAAATGGCTCAAGATTTCTCCACTTTTGTCTAACATAGTCGCTTAGTTCTAGGGAAACGCTGATTTAATCAAAGAATTTGAAATGATATGAATTTTTATCCAA
>CAVBRV010000288.1:0-2384 GCA_963597965.1 Paludibacteraceae bacterium
GAAATCTACGGTCAATCCCGTTTTCATTTTTACACCTATTGCCGGAAGCGTCTTATCAAACTTATGTAGCTTCCTTAATACTTCCACTTCATTCTCATCTGTCACAAGGTAAACATAATAGTCTGAACCCGCTACAACCAGATCATACGGAACTGTCAATGATGTTAACTCTCCAAAATCACTATTTGTTTTCGAAGATGTAATCGTAACTGTTTCTGGTTTTTCAGTTGCTTTCCTTACTTTAATAATAATTGTTTCCTGTAACACACTTTCCTTGTCAAATACTTTATTTCTGCTGACAAAAAGATGAATATGTTCCAATTTCCCCTCTGTCAAAAAATATACTCGAAAACGTTTAAAATACGCTCCTGATGTCCATGACCTAGGAATGATGTACACCATCTCTCCATTTTCACATAAATTAAACAATCCCATAGATGCAAAAATAAAATATAAATTCGGTGCACCATAACATACCTCTGGCATTGCTGTGGCTTCTGGTGCATCTTTGGGTATTTTCATATATGGCGGATTTCCAATCACAAAATCATATTTCTTAGGCTCTGTACTTCCCCCCAACATATGATTAAAATCCAGATACTGACTCAAAATATAGTTCTCTTCAATTATATTAACTGTGAGTTTTTTCTTTGTCTCTTCTCTACAATATTCCAAACTACGCTTCAACAAGGGTAATACATTATTATCGTTCTCATAACAAGTAAGTTCAATTTCCTGAATAGAATCTATTGTTCCCAATCGCTCAATAAAGGCACATGATAATATGCCTGAACCAGCTCCTGCGTCAAGAACACTTACTTTTCCTATTTTCTCATCCACATTATATAATCCTGCCATAAACCGAGCAGTTTCCATACTGGTAAAAAACTGCCCATATTTTTTACGTTCCTTTTTCGGCATACTCTGTATATATTCGTTTGTAAGTTCTATAATTTTTTCTAGCATATTCCACCTACCTACAAGCTTTCTATTTCTTGCTATTATACTATAACTTACTACCTTTTTCAACGCCGTTTAGCAAACATATGTTCTTTTGCACTGCAAAGTTTATATCTGCACAGTTGACACTTATCAAAAGCATACCAAAGTACCTTCTGAAAAATTATCTCTTGCGGCATCCTTTTCTATATGTTATACTGGGAAAAGCGAAAACGTAATATTAATCAGGTAACTATGTCAGCGTGGACATCCTTGGATGTCTGCGCTTTTTCTTTTGCCTGATAAGACAAAGGAGGAAATGTATATGGTAGAACTCATAACCAATGTGAACAGCGCCATCAATGGTTTCGTATGGGGTGTCCCCATGCTGGTGCTGTTGGTGGGAACCGGCATTCTGATGACGGTCCTGACCAGAGTTTTCCAGCTGTCGCATTTTGGACACTGGTTCAAAAATACGGTGGGCGGTATTTTTCACGACAAGCATGTAACGAAGCACACCGAGGAAGGGGATCAGTCCATTTCCCAGTTCCAGTCTCTGTGTACCGCACTGGCTGCCACCATCGGCACCGGTAATATCGTAGGCGTGGCAAGTGCTCTGGTAGCCGGTGGTCCCGGCGCCATCTTCTGGATGTGGATCGTGGCCTTCTTCGGCATGATGACGAACTACTCCGAAAATGTACTGGGTATCTACTACCGCCGCAGGAACGCAAGGGGCGAATGGAGCGGCGGTGCCATGTACTATCTGAAGGACGGCCTGGGTTCCTATAAAGGCTGCAAACAGATCGGTGCCGTACTGGCAGTGCTGTTCTCTGCGTTCTGCCTGTTAGCTTCCTTTGGTATCGGCAACATGAGCCAGGTCAACTCCATCGCTGCCAATATGTCCTCTGCCTTTTCCATTCCCGCTACCGCAACCGGTATTGTTCTGGTCATCGTGGGCGCCCTTGTCATTGTCGGAGGTTTAAAAAGAATTGCATCCGTAGCCGAGAAACTGGTTCCTTTCATGGCAATCGTCTATATTATCGGCGCGCTGGTGATCTTCTTCGCTAATATCGGTCATGCCGGTGCCGTGTTCACTGCCATCTTCAAGGGTGCTTTCGGTCTGCGGGCTGTAGGCGGCGGCATCGTAGGATCCGGCGTGAAGCTGGCTCTCACCTGGGGCATGAAGCGTGGCGTATTTTCCAACGAAGCTGGTCTTGGTTCTTCCGTCATGGTACATTCCAGTTCCAACGTTAAGGAGCCTGTGCGTCAGGGCATGTGGGGTATCTTCGAAGTATTTGCCGATACCATGGTCGTATGTACCCTGACTGCTTTCGCGGTTCTGTCCTCCGGACTGATCGACCTGGATACCGGTGCCGTGTTAAGCGATGCTTCCGGTTCCGCTCTGGTGGGTCAGGCTTTTGCTACCGTATTCGGCAGCTTCGGTC
>CAVBRV010000289.1:0-2378 GCA_963597965.1 Paludibacteraceae bacterium
GTTTTTTCTCACTTTGGCGTTGTTCCCTCAATTCATCTTCCAGTCTTCCTTGCAATTCACCTCCAATGTATCCACCAAAAGCACCACTTCCAATTATTGCTATGCCTGAAGGAAGCCCCAACCCTTTCCCGCCTAAAAGCAATGTATTTCCAACAATATATGCCGTCTCTGCACCAACCACCCATGCATATGCGGCATCCCCCGGATAGTCACTCTCTATAATATGAAGCCCATCTATAACATAATCGACACCATTAATGGCATACTTTATATATTTTGAATCTGAAGCATCCTTTATCGAATCTGCTGTAGCTCTTACCAATGGCAAATCATAAAAATTATCATGATTCTGTCGTTCTTGTAAATCACTTGCCCAAAATTCGTAACTGTCCATAAATTTTTCAGTACTATCAGTGGTAAAGCCATGCTCAATAAGATATTGGCGTACCGTTTCTTTAGCAAATTCATTTCCAACTTCTAGGGAGTCTGAATCTGAACCGAATGGATCAGCCTGATCTGCTATATCCATCAAAGCATTGCTTAGCTGGTGCCATTCCTGATCAGTAAGAGTTTGACCATCATCTTTTTTCAGCGTCCGCTTCAGTAGCGGTTCTGTTGTCAAATCGAACCCCAAATAATTCCACTTTGCTGCATTTAAAGAGACCATAGTACTCGTCAATACATCTTTCGATAAATTTCCAATTGCCGCACCTACGCCAGCACTAAGCCACTGTACTGTATCTGGATGTTTTTGTACCCATTCTTTGCCTTTGGTTTTGGTCAGATACCCCATCACATATTCATTTACGCCACCTGACAATGCACCGGAAGCCGCACTTCCACCTGCCATGTCTCCCATGAGCGCCCCGAAAGCGCCGTGGAGGAGCATCTTTTCCGTAGATCCATCTTTCCAGCCCTTGCTTTCGGCATATGTATGGATTGCCTGATTGCCGTACTTTTCCAGCATGCCTACCAGTTCTTGTTTTTCTTCTACCTTGGTCTTATCAAAGATTTCCTGTAGCTGGTTCAAGCTATTCTTGGTATCTCGATTGAGACTTGCAATGTCCTGTTTCTGCTTTTCTTTATTCGTGATATGAATAGTTCCTTCTGCCACTGCCGATTTCGTTGTACTATCAGCGTTATCTTTTACCGTAGGTGTCAGATTGGGAGTCAATCCTCTCTGGTTCAGTTTGCTGCTCTTATTATTTGGCAAATAAGATACACCCATACCGCCTGCTTTATAATCCGCTTTGTTTTCCTTATCTTCCCAGCGTAAAGTGCCAGTAGTCAGAGTATTTTTATCCTTGCTTGCAGCACTATCAATCACTCCACCTTTCAGATCGGTATTTTCTTTGACAGAGATATCAAAGCCTTCACCGCCCGCATGGATGCCTGCCTGATTGATGACGCTTTCATAGTGACTCTTCATGTTCCCTTTGGACGCACTACCGCCATAGCTGGTTTTACCGGCTGCTGTACTAAAGCTCATGCCTGCCGATATGTTTTCTTCGCTATACTCTTTCTTGGTCTGCAAACTTTCGATGTTTAGATTACCGTATACATCGGCCTTCACTTTGTTTCCGCTGACCGTACTGCCGATGAGATCGGTGTCTTTTCCGCTCTTCATGGTCAGTGTATCATTTGCATTCACGGTACTTGCTTTATAGCTGGTAGTGCTGCCGTTTTCTTTGCCTTTACCAGCATAGAATTTACCATCTACAGAAACTACTGAACCGGCAGAAAGACTGACGCCAAGACTACCGCCTTTGCTGCTTTGGCTACTCTTCTGGGTTTCTTTTTCTTCTGTAGCCCCAATATGTATATCGTTATCAGCTTCTAAGTGGATATGGTTTCCTACGATATCAGAGCCTTTGACATTCAAATCTTCTTTCGTCTTAATGGTCATGTCTTGCCCTGCCTGCAATGAACTGCCTTGCGCTTCTGTCATAGTGCTATGGCTTTCTGACTTACTGGAGCTGCTACTGATACCGATAGAAACCGTAGGAGAAAAATTCCCCTTGGCCGCAGCTTTTAATGCATCTCCATTTTTCTTTATCTTTTCTGCTGTCTCATACCCATAGAGAGCTTTCAGACGATGATCGGAAACTTCTGTCATCCGTGTAGCCGGCGCTGCCACCGACTCTATAGCTTCGATACCAGCACCGCCTACAGAGACAGTGAGCCCGCTCTTCTTGTATTCGTGCTTTTCCTCGCTGTGATAAATATTGTCTTTGCTGGAAATCTGTACATTCTCGCCTGTGATAGAAATGTCCTTCCCTGCGAGTACGGCTGATGCGCCGATTTCCGTCTTGTTGCCCGATTCGATCGACACATTGCCGCTTACACTTCCCACGGTGGATGCTTTCTGAAGAAGGTCA
>CAVBRV010000290.1:0-2334 GCA_963597965.1 Paludibacteraceae bacterium
GTAACCCTTTATAACCTTGTCGCTAGCATTTTTTATTCTTTGTGAAACAATCGAAAGTAGCAAAATCATAACCTTTATAAAAAAGGGTATTGGAGCGCTATATAGTGGTTGCTCGTTAATTCATTTTTCAATAGCAAGAAACCGGATTGGCGATTGTTGCTGGTTGTTAGTTGTTTGTTGTTTGTTGTTGGGGCCAAACAACCGACAACAAACAACTAACAACAGTGAGTGCAAAGGAATCTGCACAATAGCCCGTATTTCTATGCACTTAAATGATAAAATTTCACTGTATATATTCAGTAAACATCGGGCGTATGAATTATCGAGCATCCACTATATAAATTTGATGCGCCCCTTCCACCATTCCTCATTTCTAATTCCTCATTCCTAATTGCTTTTCCCTTGCGACGGATTTCCAAAAATCATATAATAAAAACGATTCCTATCGTTTCGTATTTCATTATTTGAAAGGAGTTTGTTATGGAAAAGGATTCGGGTCTTTTGGAGCGAGTTTTCCACCTTAGCGAAAACGGTACTTCCGTGAAAACGGAAATAATGGCCGGCTTAACTACATTTATGACCATGGCGTACATTTTGGCCGTCAACCCCAGCATCATGAGCACCACCGGCATGGATAAGGGAGCTGTTCTCACCGCCACCGCCATCGCTGGTTTCATCGGCACCTTGCTCATGGCTGCCTTTGCGAATTATCCATTTGCCCTGGCACCGGGCATGGGGCTGAACGCTTTCTTTGCGTTCACCGTGGTGCAACAGATGGGCTACACCTGGGAAATGGCATTGGCTGCGGTTTTTGTGGAAGGCATCATTTTCATCGTGCTCTCCCTCACCAATGTGCGTGAAGCCATTTTCAATGCAATTCCTCTCAACCTGAAACGAGCTGTTTCAGCAGGCATTGGTCTTTTCATTGCCTTCATCGGTCTTTGCGGGGCCCAAATCATCGTGGCAAATCCCGCCACCAAGATTTCCCTGTTTTCCTTCAAACAAGCACTGCTTGCTGGCACCTTCCAGACCACCGGCATCACCGTGGTACTGGCAATCCTGGGCGTTCTTTTCACCGGCATTCTGATGGTGAAGAAAGTGAAGGGAAATATCCTCTGGGGCATTCTCTTCACCTGGATCCTCGGTATCCTTTGTGAACTTTCTGGTCTCTACGTACCGGATCCTTCCAAAGGCGCATTCAGCACCTTACCGAACCTGTCCGCCGGTCTTGCCTCTTTCACGCCAGCTAGTATTTCTCCCTTGGTAATGGAACTGGATTTCTCCAAAGTCGCTACTTTTGATTTCGTCGTCGTGCTTCTGGCATTCCTCTTCGTCGATATTTTTGATACCTTAGGAACTTTGATTGGCGTTTCTTCCAAAGCCAACATGCTTGACGCTGATGGCAAACTGCCTTGCATCAAAGGAGCTCTCATGGCCGACGCCGTAGCGACTTCCATTGGTGCCGTCCTGGGCGTTTCCACCACCACCACTTATGTAGAAAGTGCATCCGGCGTTTCCGAAGGGGGCCGCACCGGTCTCACCGCTGTGACCGTAGCTATTCTCTTCCTGCTCTCCCTTTTCCTTTCTCCTTTCTTCATGGCGATTCCGGCATTCGCAACCGCTCCCGCCCTGATCATCGTAGGATTCTTGATGTTCACCGCCGTAGCTGGCATTGACTTCACCGACATGACCGAAGCCATTCCCTGCTACCTGGCAGTCATCGCTATGCCATTTGCCTACTCCATCGCAGAAGGCATCGCATTCGGCGTCATTTCCTACACCATCATCAACCTCATCGCAGGCAAGAGAGAAAAAGTGAGCCTCCTCATGATGGGACTGACGGTTGTATTTATTCTGAAATATATTTTCTTGTAATTGGTGACTCGTGACTGGTGACTGGATATTTTCCCAGCTACTAGTCACCAGTCACGAGTCTACCAGTCACTTATAAGATGAAAGAGCCCATGCTAGTTGGTATGGGCTTTTCTTATAGTTAGGAGTGAGGAGTTAGGAATGAGGAGTGGTGGCCGGCGAGCGCCTCGAATTACTCTTACACGGATAGTTTCACCTATGATAAAATCCGTTTCTATAAGCTCGCCGAAGTTAAAAACAATAGAGATAAAGGTTATAAGGAAACCGTCATTTCCATAACCTTTTATAACCTTGACGCTTGCGATAACAGGAAATGTTCTACAGAAGAAATCAGCAAAATAGTAACCTTATATAATAATGCGGCGCTTTCAAATTTTGTGCGTAAATAAGTTTACACCTTATTTATCGCCCCCATTGGGGGAGATGCCGTAGGCAGAGGGGGCTGCACCAGCGGTAGGAGTA
>CAVBRV010000291.1:0-2324 GCA_963597965.1 Paludibacteraceae bacterium
AAAGGGATTTCCAATGGCAAGGGAAGCGATGAAAATACCTATACCTTCCAGGAAGATACAGTCATCAAGCCGAATGCTTCCGAGGGGACTTATCATACTTCTGGAAGTCAGACATATAACTTCAGTGGGATTTTCAAATCCAGTCCGGAAGACACTACGACCACCATTGATATGAATGGTCATCGCCTGGATGTGGAAATGAACTATGACAATCCGGGTGGCACTCGTCCCGCTTACCTCAATTTGTATGGTATCGGTGTCACCAGCGGGAATTTGGTTATTAAAAATGTAGGCGGCATGGACCTAAGCGGCAATGGTTCCTACATGACCAACACGTCCAAGATCACTGGTATTTATGTAGCAGGATTGAAGAACCCCGATGAAGGGTATGCCAAACTGACCATCGAAAATAAAGAAGGCTGGGATAATGCCATCAAATTCCATGCCAGTGATTCTGGTGCTGCCCAAATTGGAAATGGTGGTATTTATGTATGGAAAAGTACAGGAACCGCCAATCTGAGCATTACTGGCTTGGTGGATATTGATACCGGTAGCACACCCGCATTGACTGTCTTGGCTGGTTACGGTGGTCCAGAAAGCTCTGGCTATTCTGGTAGTGCTGAAACCAATGTCACTATTGGCGGCGGCCGATTCAAATCTACCGGTACCGCTTTGTCTTTGGTTGGGGGCTATACATCGATTAACTCCCGCTACAATGGTTCCACTCTGGTAGAAAATGATTCTAAGCAGGATGTGCAAATCGATGGCGATATCGATGTAAAGAATGCCGTTCAGGGATATAGCCCTGTAGATAATGGGCGTCTTACCTTGGCATTAAACACCAAGGACTCCTATTTGAATGGTACCATTTACAATCATTCTGGTGAGTCTGCCGTTGGGAAGTCCTATCGGGCTGATACCTATGTGGCTGTGAAGAATGGGGCCACTTGGACCAATAAAGCAGCTGGAAGCAGTCATGTGAGCGATCTGACCCAGTTCATGGGCGGAGATAGCCAGGCACAGACCGGCTATATTTTCCAGAAAGATAGCAGCAAGCTGAATCTGGGAAATTATAGCGGATTTACCACCATTTTCTATGAACATGACAATGATGGCACAAAGACTTCTGACTATACCGCAGGCGATGTGACTATCAATACAGCCAAAGGTGGCAGCAATATCACCTTGGTCACCAGCAATGTAGACACCAATAATGAAGATACAGTGAAAGCCGCACTAAATGCGCTGGCTGGAAAGCTGTACTACAATGGTGCTAAGACCGGTGAAAATGCACTGGATGGTACTGTAGCCATTGCAGACGGACTGACCTCTTCTAGCAAATACTTGAAGACCAGCCAGCTTTTCTTCGATGAAACTACAGGCCAGGGCACGACCACATCCAGTGGTGGACAGACTGTCACCGATTTCACCGCTACACTGACAGGAAATAAAGATACCGATACAGCCTATGCGAAAGCAGGCGTTATCGGAGAAGATGGAAGCTATACCTTCGATAAAGCGACCACTATTACCACCAATGGTAGCAATGCGATTGATGCCAATGGAAAAGTGACAATCAAAGCAGACAAAACTTTGACTGTTAGTAGTAAAGGGGCTAAGGCCAATACTGTTTTTGTAGGTGATAAAGGCACACAGCTTGATATCGAAGCGGGCAAATTGATTGCCAGTGTAGATTCTAATGGTGATGCTAGCCAAGTAACAGCTATTGATGCAGGTGTGGTACAGGGAGATACTAAAATCCTAAATATCACCGGTGATGTAGAAGCGACTGCTAAAAATACAGCGGCTAATGGCGGGGAGGCTTATGCTATCCAGGCCAAGAGAGGCATTATCACCATCAATGGTAATGTCAAAGCCAATGTAGATGGTGGAAAAGGTGGATATGATAATACATCCGTAGGTGCTATTATGGCCTATGGTGCAAAATACACCGGTTATTCTGGTAAAATCACTATTAACGGAGATGTAGATATTACTGCCAATGGGAATGGATTAATTTCCAATGGCAATGGTGCTACATTGACAGTTAATGGCGGCGGTACCATCGTCACCACTGACACTCCAGGTCTAGGATTTGCGGCTATTCGTGCAAACAATGGTACAGTCAATCTGAATGCAGCATTTGACAAAGATGGAAATATGACAGGCGGTCTTGGAAAAGACGTAGTACTGAAAGGGAATGTAGCTGCAACAGATGGTACTTCTGATGGTACGAAATCTGTTATTCATTTAGCTTTAGACACCGCTAAATCTAGTGTTTAATTGCATAAATTTTCGATAGTATCTTTTAATTCTGCTCCGTG
>CAVBRV010000292.1:0-2322 GCA_963597965.1 Paludibacteraceae bacterium
GTACACGGAGCAGAATTAAAAGATACTATCGAAAATTTATGCAATTAAACACTAGATGAGGAGAACCCTATGAAACTCAATGAAATATCCAATCAATTAAAAAACATAGCGGAAGAGTCCCGTTTCCGTCAGGTATCGGACCTGCGAATGGTGACTGCTTCTAAGGGGATTGATCGGTCCAGGAAGGAGTATATTGTTTTCAACTCCAACGATTACCTCGGCATGACCCACGAACCAGAGGTGATGGAAGCGGCGCGGGAG
Organism: Paludibacteraceae bacterium; assembly: GCA_963597965.1. Classification (GTDB taxonomy): domain Bacteria; phylum Bacillota; class Negativicutes; order Veillonellales; family Dialisteraceae; genus Dialister. The sequence continues at coordinate 262 of CAVBRV010000292.1, forward strand.
GCGGTTTCCTATGGCACTGGTTCCGGCGGGGCGCGGCTCACTTCGGGGGCGGTGTTTGAATTATCCGATTTGGAACAGGAATTGGCGAAATTTAAACACGCCGAGGACGCGGTGATTTTCAATACAGGCTACATGACGAACTTGGGCGTGCTTTATGCGTTGGCAAATAAAAATGATGTAATTTTCTCCGATGCTTTGAATCACGCTAGTATCGTAGATGGTTGCCGGATTTCCCGGGCTCATGTGGTGGTCTATGTCCATTCGGATATGGCAGATTTGGAAAAGAAACTGATGGAAACCCCTTGTGCGGGCCAGCGGTTCATTGTGACCGACGGTGTCTTCTCCATGGATGGCGATGTGGTGCCTTTGCCAGATTTGCTGAAACTGAAAAAGAAATACGATGCCTGTCTCATCGTAGACGATGCCCATAGCGTGGGGGTCATTGGAGAAACCGGCCGGGGCACGGCAGAATATTTCCATACGTCAGGCATCGATGTGCAAGTGGGGACGCTTTCTAAATCTTTAGGCGCCGAAGGGGGCTATGCGGCAACGTCTCAAGAAATTGCGGATTTCTTGAGAAATACATCCCGTCCCTTCATCTTTTCCACCTCCATTTCCGCCGTCACCGGCGCGACAGCCCTGGCAGCCCTTCGCCTTTTGGAAGCCAAACCAGAGGTCTACATGGGACGACTTCAGACCAATACGGCTTACATGAAAAAGAAATTGGCAGAAGCAGGGATTCCTGTCCTGCCGGGGGACACGTCCATTCTTCCTATCGTCATGGGAGACGAAGCGAAAACTTTGGCTTATGCGAAAGCCTGCCGCGAGGAGGGCGTTCTCCTCTCTGCTATTCGTCCGCCTACGGTGCCCGTAGGCACCAGCCGCATTCGCCTCACCGTGACCGCGGCCCATACGATAGCAGAATTGGATCGGGCGGTTTGGGTTATGAAGAAACATTGGTGATTTGAGGGACTAGGGATTAGTAGCTAGGGATTAGAATGTGTGATGTTGGCGGAATTAGCACTAGCATGTGGCCCCTTGGAGAAGGGGCGGCGAAGCCGGGGATAGAATGGCCCGAAGGGACATATTTCAGAAAAGCGGAGTGTGCTTATTTGAGATAGTCTAACATGAAGAGTTATACCGCTACGGTGAATGTGTTTCTAACGAAACACTCTATCCCCCTAACCCCCTTCTTCAAGGGGGGACGAAACTTACCGCTTGTTATAAACAAAGTGAAGTATGCCGCTAGTGCAGGGGCCTTTTGGCTCATATTTCACGTGAAACGTTTATAATCCCAAACCCTAAACCTTAAACCTCAATTCTCAATTCTCAATTCTCAACCCTAATCCCTAATCCCTAATCCCTAGCTACTAATCCCTAGTCACCAGTCACCAGTCACGAGTCACTAGTCACCAACAACCAAAGTATACGAAAGGACACAACCATGACCAACAGCCTCACAAAAGAACGCAAACTCATCGTGGATTGCACCGAAACTGCCCTTTTGGCGGTGCTCATTGCGGTATCGGGCACATTCCGCATTCCTGGCATCCTGCCGGGAACGGAGTTTCAGCTCTCCGCGCCCATTGCGGTCGCCATTTGTGGCGTCTTTGGCTTTAAGAAATACATCACCGCCGGCATCATTGCGTCTCTCATCGGTCTTGGAATGGGGACCGCTACGATTCTGAACGTTGCCATTCAAATGTCCTTCCGTTTAGGTGTCGGTGCCTTTTGGCTCCTTTCGGGTTCCAATAAACTTTTCTATATCTTCTCCGGCCCCATCGGCACAGCCCTCGCGCGAGTGGTGATGTATTTCCTTTTAGGAAAAGGATTAACACTCATGCTTATCGCTGCCGCACCGGGGATGGTATTTACTGGTGCTACCGCATGGATCTTTGGGAGGGTATTTCGGAAGTGCAAGATGAGTGCGTAATGCGAAGTGCGTAGTGCGTAATGAAGGAAGTTGTGCCATTATGATTTGAATAACATTTGTATTCATGACGCTAGTGCAGCCCCCTCTGCCTACGGCATCTCCCCCAATGGGGGCGATAAATAAGGTGT
>CAVBRV010000293.1:0-2317 GCA_963597965.1 Paludibacteraceae bacterium
TTATATCACTGAGCGATATTGTATTCAATAATATCTATGACTTTTGCAATTTAATACTAGTTGTTAGTTGCTTGTTGTTGGGGCCAAACAACAAACAACTAACAACAGTGAGTGCACAGATATTTACAGAACAGCTCGTGTTTCTATGCACTTGAATACTAAAATTTCACTGCATTTATTCAGCAAATATCGAGCATATAAATTATTGACCAGCCACTAATTAAAAATCGGCGAGCATATAGAAACGGATATCAAGAAGTAAGACTCTATTCCAATAAGAGTAATTCGAAGCGCTCGCCGGCCACCATTACGCACTACGCACTTCGCATTACGCATTATTTCTAAAAAAGCGAATGAATGATCACCGACTAAGTAGTTAACCATCAACTGCCAACTAAAACCTCCCAACATATACCAGTTAGGAATATTCCATATCCATTAGTATTCCCCTATGATATAATGAAATCACAAAAAGGAATCCTTTATTTGTTGGGTAGTCATTCATTCATTTTTCAACTGGTAAGAAAACGGAATAGCGATTGTTGTTAGTTGTTAGTTATCTGGATTCAAACAACGAACAACCAACAACAATCACCGTTTCCAATTTCATTCAAACATATACACCTTAGGTGTATCGGATGTCTTATGAAGAAATGAGGTTTTTACTATGGCAATGAAAAAAATTCTGATCCCTGTCGATGGTTCTGCTCCTGCTGAACACGCTTTTGCTTACGCTGTGGATTTGGCAAAACACACCGGTGCAGAGCTGCTCGTCACCTATGTCATTGATTCTGGAGATACCCTCTATCCTCGTTTGCAACTGGCTATGATGGGAGAAGTGATTCAAGCCGCCCAGGAATCGGCCAAGGAAATTTTGGAAAAGCTCATCGCTTCTGTTCATGATGAAAACCTCACTATCCAGACGAAAACGGAAATCGGTGTTCCCGGTCCGACGCTGGTGGACCTCATCGAAAAAGAAAAAGTGGATGCGGTGGTTATGGGAAATAGCGGCAAAGGTGCTATTTCGACATTCGTTATGGGTAGCGTCAGTCAGTACGTCATCCACCGCGTCACCTGCCCTGTAACGTTGGTGAAATAGCTAGCGGCTATTACGTTAGACGTTGGAGTGAGTAGGTATAATTCCGTTAGTGGCTACAGGTTGCTCAGGTTTCTCGAATATGATGATAGTCGATAACTCTATTCCATTCATTTGAGCTCTCTTTAGAACCATTAGAACCTTTGCCACAGGAGTTAAAAATAAAAGCGCATGACTGCCTACTGCGAACTGCCAACCGCCTACTTATAAAAAAGAATACCAAGACACGCTATAGAATCTAGGATGCCAAAAGCACCGAGAGTCGGACGAACCGCTCCCGGTGCTTTTGGTATTTTTTGCTATTTCGTTAAAAGTTTGCTTCAGTAGAGTTGACTTCGCTAATGGTTACAAGGTTCTAAAGGTTCTAAAGGTTCTAAGGTTGCTCAGGCTACTCGAATGCATAGAAATACGGGCTATTTTGCAGATTTCTGTGTACTCATTGTTGTTAGTTGTTTGTTGTCGGTTGTTTGATCCCAACAACAAACAACTAACAACCAGCAACAATCATCATTCCGATTTCTTTCTATTGAAAAAACGAATTAACGAGCACTCACTACTATAAGAATCAGCAGAATAATAACCCTAATCCCTAATCCCTAATCCCTAGCTATTAATCTCGCTTGATCAATTTATGCAGAATTGTCACCAGTGTCAGCACCACAGTCAGCGCCACGATGGTCATGGACCAGGCTACCCCCACTTGCATGTAACCTTCCAGGGAAAATGTCCAATCCAAGTACATGATGGTGAGAATCATGGTAGCGATGCAACCGATCGCCAACATGGTGGGATGGTTTCTATAGGTATATAAATAAAAGATCCCCGCCAAGTAACCAAAGAACCCAGCCGGCACCATGAGTGCGTGACTGTAAAGGACCAGGGCGATGGCGGAAGCGATTAATGCGTATTTCATATATTTTCCTTTCCTTTTTCTCAAATAATATGTCAATGGCCGTTTCTCATAGGTTAGCCCTACGGGCAGGGTATATATTTCTTTAAACCTTCTGTGCTTCACTTGTGCATATATCAGTAATGAAAAGGTTATTAAAGGTTATGAATCTACGCTATTCCCATAACCTTTTTATAACCTTTTATAACCTTGCATCATACGGTATTTTTGATTTTTTAGAATAAAAGAGCATGGCAGAATAATAACTTTTCATATATTTGCGGCGCTTTTAAATTTTGTGCGCCGCCACCACCATTCCTCACTCCTAATTC
>CAVBRV010000294.1:0-2302 GCA_963597965.1 Paludibacteraceae bacterium
TCATTGGAAGGGCAAGAAAGCCCTCCTGCCTGGCCGGGCTTTTTTATCTACTTGGCAGGTAAGCGGTTTTTAATGCGTAATGCGAAGTGCGTAGTGCGTAATGAAGGAAGGGGCGCATCATATTTATAGGGCGCCCCAATACCCCTCTTTTATATATTACCTACTTCAGCAAACTGCCCACTGCAAACTGCCTACTGCCAACTATTTCAACAGAATCGAGGTATACACATGAAAACACTGAAACTCACCTTTAGCACTGCCGGAAAGTCCAATATGGTCTTTTCCATCGACAATCCGAAGGACGGACTGACCCTGGATGAAGCAAAACAGGAAGCGGCCAAGCTGGTGCCTGTGCTGGTGACTCGCTCCGGCGCGGAAGTGAAAGAATTCGTCAGCGCCGTGATTTCTACCACCACCGATGAACCGCTTGCGTAAGAACCTGGCGCGAAAGAGCCAGACACAGGAGACTATCTGCGGGATTGAAATCAGGCACATTCTTGCTATTCTCAGATGGATCGCATGTATTATTAGGTATGTAAGGATATATGGAAAGTGAGGAGTTAGGAGTGAGGAGTTAGGAGTGATGGCCGGCGAGTGCCCCGTATTACTCTTATATGGATTGTCTCACTGAGGGCAGAGACCTTTTTATATACTCGCCGATTTATAAAAAGGGGTATTGGGGCGCTATATAAATTTGATGCGCCCCTTCCGTCACTCCTCACTCCTAATTCCTCACTCCTCACTATTACCACTATCCAAAACAGGAAAAATGAATCTATTGTATTAAAAAGGAGGCCAAAATTATGGCAGCAGAAAAATCTATTTATGATGTAAAACTTCAGGTCAGAGTCGAAAATGGGAGCACCTCTTCCGGGGCTACCCAGTACAAAAATATCAACGTGACTCAGGTGAAACTCACCGCTACCGATGAAGAGCTTCTCGCCGCTGGTCAGGCAATCGGCAATCTCCAGGCAAATCCGCTTTCCGGGGTGCGTCTGGTGAATAGCTATGAGCTGTCCCAGGGGGACTAAGTGACTAGTGACTAGTGACTGGTGACTAGTAGCTGGGGATTAGTAGCTAGGGATTAGGAAATGGTAGGCAGTAGGCAGTAAGCAGTAGGCAGTTGGCAGTATGCCAACCGCTAACTGCCAACTGCCTACTGCTTACTGAAAAGGTTATATCAGGGGATGGGCTTATTTGTAAGTCTCATCACTTGATATAACCTTTTTTGCTTGGTGCTAGTGATAATAACGAAAGAAGCAGTAGCGGCAAGCCCCCTTCCTTTGGAAGGGGGGAAGGGGGGATAGCTCGCTTTAGCGATATAAATGATAGGTGGTACATAGCGGTATAAGGCGTCCAGTGCAAGTGGGAGCGCGCTAGATGGACGCCTGAATGGATAGTGATCTCATGAGATTTATACTGCTACAGCGAGCTATCCCCCGCTTTATTCGCTACGCTCATACGCTACCCCCTTCCAAAGGAAGGGGGCTTTTGTTTGTGCTACTTACAGGTTTCTCGAATGTATCAAATAAACGTTAGCGTTATTAGCTCATTCGAGAAACCTTTAGTACCCTTTGTACCTTTAGAATCCTTTTCCACCAGCAGAAATCATCGCATATTTTCTCTTCACTGAATGACATGGCATGGAAAAATAGCAAGAAAAAGAGTGTCGTTTTTGTGCTGATATATGACGCATAAAAACTATGAATGACACTAAATCATAAAAGTTCTCTATGAATTAGTACTATATATAACATGGATATCAGCACAGATTGACACAAAAATGACATACTGGGAGAAGGTCAGTTATCGTATTTTTTACACCTTTTATTTCATCTATCAGAAATTAAAAAATCCATTTTGCTCGATAGTATCTGAGTAAAATGGATTTTTTAAATGGAATACATGTGAAAAAACGAAGAACGCATTCTATAGGAAATAAGGTGTGTCGTTCTGTGTCAGTCTCTTCCATTAATTTCTATAGGAAAACATAAAAAGTATAAAAATAGAGAATATATATAGGAAAGTTACGGAAATGACTGGCACAGGGTGACACTATGGTAGAAGAAGGTCGTTAGTCATTCCATAAGGATGTAAAGTCCGCATCAAATTCTTTCATTTGTTCCTCTTGATTGAAGAAATGCAATCCCCAAATCTTATACTTGTTGTCATCGACATAGGTAGTGACCGGAATGGCTTTTTCCTTCATTTGTAAAAGAAATTTTTCTTTCCATGCATCTTTTTCTAGGAGCTGCGATCCTTTGGGTTCGATGAATATTTGAAGCTGTTCAAATCCATCGTT
>CAVBRV010000295.1:0-2293 GCA_963597965.1 Paludibacteraceae bacterium
TCTGCCTACGGCATCTCCCCCAATGGGGGCGATAAATAAGGTGTAAACTTATTTATGCATCAAATTTGGAAGCGCCGCAAAGTTTATGGGGATTAGGGATTAGTAGCTAGGGAAACGCTGATTTAATCAAAGAATTTGAAATGATATGAATTTTTATCCAAAGCATCGTCAAGGAAATCCTTAAATAGCTCGCTATTCGCGGATTTTCTTTCCTCGCTTTGAATAAAAATTCAAGAATCATTTCAAATAACGATTAAATCAGTGTTTCCCTAGGGATTAGAAAATAAAAAAAGCAGTATGTGATAATGCCACTTGGCTTTTATTACATACTGCTTTTCTATTTTTTGATAAAGTTGTTTTATCATTCAAGGAAAAAGGACTTGGAGCCTAATCCCTAATCCCTAGCTACTTTACTTCTTGAATAATCGGAAGAATCATCGGTCTGCGTTTTGTCCGTTCATAGAAATACTTGCCCAATGTATCGCGGATCTGAGTTTTGATAGCATTCCATTCGGTCACATTCCCCGCTTCGCAGCGGTCGAGGACCGATTCTAGTCGTTCTCTGGCTTCCGTGAGGAGGGCTTCACTATCGCGGACGTAAACGAAACCGCGGGAGACGATGTCTGGACCAGCGAGAACCTGGTTGCTGCCTTTTTCGAGAGCCACCACCACGATGACCACCCCATCTTGCGCCAGTTGCTGGCGGTCGCGGATGACGATATTTCCTACATCCCCTACGCCGAGGCCATCGACGAAGACCGGACCGGCCTGAATGCGCTGTGGATTGATTTTCCCGCTGCGGTTGGTAAATTCAAAGAGCGTACCATTTTCCCCGATGAGGATGTTTTGTTTCTCTACGCCCAAGCTTTCAGCCAGTTCCGCGTGACGGCAGAGCATGCGATGTTCGCCGTGAACCGGGATGAAATATTTCGGTCGTACCAGGGAGAGCATGGTTTTCAAATCTTCCTGAGAACCGTGACCAGACACGTGTACTCTGGTGGAGGCACTGCTGACCACGTGAGCGCCGAGACGCATGAGGTTGTCGATGGTGCGGCCCACGCTGGTTTCATTTCCTGGAATCGGAGAAGCGGAAATAATGACCGTGTCTCCGGCGTGAATCTGTACCTGGCGATGGCTGCCATCGGCCATACGAGAGAGCCCTGCCATGGGTTCGCCCTGGCTGCCTGTGGTCAGGATGCAAAGGCGATCGTCCCGGTAGCGATTCAGTTCTTCCGGTTCGATGAAGGTGCCATCTGGGGCTTTGAGGTAGCCCATGTCCAACGCAATGTTTACCACGTTTACCATGGAACGACCGAAGACGCAGACTTTTCTTTTATGAGCGACTGCTGCATCGACGGCCATCTGGATGCGGGACACATTGGATGCGAAGGTAGCCAGAATGATACGACCTCTGGCTTCGCTGTAAGCAGACATGAGGGACTTGCCCACCACCGCTTCCGATGGGGTATAGCCAGGATTCTGAGCATTGGTGGAGTCGGCGCAAAGCACGAGTACCCCTTTGTGACCCAGTTCGGCCAATTTGTACATATCCGTCAGTTCCCCATCCACAGGAGAATGGTCGAACTTGAAATCCCCGGTATGAACGACGGTGCCCACTGGGGTACGCAAGTAAATACCACAGGAATCTGGAATGGAATGGCAAACGTGGAAGAATCCGAATTTGAACAAACCGGCTTTGAATTCGTCACCGGACTTGACCACGTGCAAATCATAATTGGTAATATGAGCTTCTTTGAGTTTTCCTTCGATGAGGCCGCAAGTGAGCCGGGTAGCGTAAACCGGTGCGGACACATCACGAAGCAGGTAAGACAAGGAACCGATATGGTCTTCGTGACCATGGGTAATCAAAATGGCTTTGATCTTATCTTTATTTTCAATCAGGTAACTGAAATCGGGGATGACAATATCAATCCCCAGCATGTCTTCTTCCGGGAATGCCATGCCTGCATCGATTACGATAATTTCGTCGCCGTAACGGAACACAGTCATGTTCTTCCCGATTTCCCCCAGGCCACCCAGGGGAATGATTTGTAATCTAGCTTTTGCCAAGATTAAAAAACCTCCTATGTAGTTGTAAGTATTTTTGAAAAAATATATGTCAAAAATAAAAAGCCGTTCAATAGTCGCTTGGACCATTATAGCACATTGAGGTGTTTGCGTGGGGAATATTTTTTATGCAAGGAAACGGGAGAGAGGAATAGTTAGGAGTGAGGAGTTAGGAGTGAGGAATGATGGAAGGGGCGCATCATATGTATAGGGCGCCCCAATACCC
>CAVBRV010000296.1:0-2278 GCA_963597965.1 Paludibacteraceae bacterium
GAGAAGACTCCCAGACCATGAAAAAATTACATCGCCATTGTGGACAATATATTCGTCTTTTATTTTTGCAGAACATAAATCACTATTGGCATCACAATTTCCTTGACGAAGTTCTCTAATCTTAAGAACAGGAATGCTTTGTTCACCATCTGTAGGGCGATACTTTTGCATTGCAAGACCATTTAAATAGTCAGCAATATCAAGTAAGTTGCTAATTTCCCATTGTTTAGGAATATCATCAAACTTTAAAAGTTCTTGCTCAAAAAATATATTAGCTTCTTGTTCTAAATTCTTGTTTACCCCTCACCTTTTCCCAACAACGGCGGGAATCGTAACCAATGGAACTGCCGTTGTATCGTTCTCTGGACCCTTTGGAAAGGAGTACGACCTATGAAACAACAGATTATTACAGAAGTGGTACAACAAATGATGCATCATTTAGATAATGCCCAGCTGCAACAACTTCAAAAGGTACTCTATGGTGTCTTATTTGATTGTGAAGTGGTACGGCCCAAAGAAAAGGAACAGGGCCATGACAATCCAGAGCTGATTCAGGCGTTTATTGCGGCGAAACGGATCGAGGGATGCTCGGAGAAGACCTTGAAATATTATCGGACCACTATCGAAACAATGGTGGCTTCTGTGGATAAAGGGATTCGCCATATGAAGACTGAAGATTTACGGGCCTATTTGACGGAGTACCAAAGTCGGAAACAAGCGGGACGGGTGACCATCGATAATATCCGGCGGATTTTATCCAGTTTCTTTTCTTGGCTAGAGGATGAAGACTATATCCTGAAAAGTCCGGTGCGCCGCATACATAAGGTGAAGACTGCCACCAATATCAAAGGCACCTACACCGATGAAGAATTGGAAAAGATGCGGGATAGTTGTACCGAGCTGCGAGACCTTGCCATGATCGATATGCTGGCCTCTACGGGTATGCGTATCGGGGAAATGGTTCTCTTGAATCGGGCAGATATCAATTTCCATGAGCGGGAGTGTGTGGTTTTCGGGAAAGGGGATAAAGAACGGGTGGTGTACTTCGATGCACGGGCCAAGATTCATTTGCAAAATTACTTAGATAGCCGAGTAGATGATAATCCTGCCCTCTTTGTTTCTTTGCGGGCTCCTTATGAAAGAATCCAAATCGGCGGGATAGAAAGTCGCCTTCGGGATATGGGGCGAGCCCTGGGTATCGAAAAAGTACATCCCCATAAATTCAGAAGGACCTTGGCTACTATGGCGATAGATAAGGGCATGCCCATTGAGCAGTTGCAGCAACTCTTGGGTCATAAGCGCATTGATACGACCTTGCAATATGCGATGGTGAAACAGAGCAATGTAAAGCAGGCTCATAGAAAATTTATAGGATAGAAAGGAAATGTTATGGTAGAGTGGCGTGAAAAAACATTAGGAGAAGTTACTTTTTTTATGTGCAAGGGGATTCCACCGAAATATATATAGCATTGGAATGAACATACGGTGTATGTATTGAATCAGAAATGTAACCGTAATTTTGAAATTTCATATAATGAGGCAAGGTTGAATGACTGCACTAAGAAAAAAGTGCCGGAAGATAAGTTGCTTAAAGATGGAGATGTTCTGGTTAATTCGACGGGAACAGGAACTGCTGGGCGTATTGCACAAATAACAAACTTGCCTTATCCAACGACAATAGATGGTCATATGATATTGTTACGTCCTACAGATGAAATCGATCCTATTTACTATGGCTATGCCGTTAAAGCGTATCAACGTCAAATTGAAGGATTGGCTGAAGGATCAACTGGCCAAACAGAAATCAATCGTAATAGATTGATGAACGAAATAGTTATCAAGTATCCTGCTGATAAATTGCTACAAAAAAGAATTGCTACATTTTTATCTAATATGGATGCTAAAATTAGGAATAACAGAGCTATAAACAAGAATTTTCAGTATTTAAGTATCAATATAAGATAAATCGATTTTTCCAGACATAATCTTCGGTAAAATTGAGTCGCGAATTTTAGTTAATTTATGGTTTTCAATACGATTTGTGATCATAGTATTATACATTGGAGCAAGAATCTCACCAATCCGATTATAGTCATTGTTATTAGGAATAAGTACCTTGGATTTAGCAAGTTCTTCTCGCTTGATATGTCCCATTGTTGTAGCCATATCAGCTGCTATTGCTATAAACTTACGTAAGTGATAATTTGTCCAAGAATAATAAAACCACTTATCAAATTTATTAGATGTAACTTTGAATAAATGTTGATTTAGTCCACAC
>CAVBRV010000297.1:0-2235 GCA_963597965.1 Paludibacteraceae bacterium
GTTGGAAATTTACTTAGAAACCGACAGCCAACAACATGCAACTAACAACTAACCAAGTCAATGTCTACCAGAATTACAGAAAGAGGAGTAGAGAGATGCAAAAACATGTAAGTCGGAAAGAATGGAAACGCTTATCAGCCATTGTACTGATGTCTGTAGGCCTGGCTGGTTCCTTCGCAGTTCCATCTATGGCAGCAAATTACACAAAAGGACTGGTTGGTGTAGTCAGCACGGATAGAAAAACTATTGGTGGTGATGGAAATACGGTTAAGAAAAACGGAAATACCATCACCTATGACTTCCAAGGGCAGGATCATACCTTTACCGTCTTGAATAAAGATGGGATCGGCACCAATACGGATAAACATGAGTATGATTATGTATTCAACAACGTAGATAGTGATGGCAATAAAGGCACATTGCATATCTACCAGACCAATGACAGAAGCAATGATTTTGCTGGCGTCACCGGCTTTTCTGCTTCCGGTGGTGATGTGACGGTCAATAGTAATTTGGATATTACTGCCTATTCTGCGTATGCTTCCGTAGGGGTGTCTGCAGGAAATGATGCGAACTTGGTCATCAATGGGGATGTGACCATGAAAAAAGATAACCCAAAGAGTCCTTGGGGAATTATTACTAAAAATGTACACGGCAATGTAGGACCTGGCGGGTACACACAGATGCCTGGTTCTGAAAATTACACCGGTGCCCGTTGGCAGCCTTCTGCCTTCAGTGTGGGATATACCTATGGTAATATTACGGTCAATGGCAATGTAGATGTAGCTGTCCGTGGTACAGCGGTCAAGACCGATGCCTATAGTGGGAAAACAGGAGTAGACCCCTATGATTTGGCTACTATTTCTCTTATTGGCGATTCTGTTCGTATTATTACACCGGACGATGAAAAATATACCACTGGTAAATATGCTGGACAATTCGTAGAAGCCTATTATTCTCTGGCTAGTTATGGCGGTACGGTCAATGTCAATGTGAAAGATATGGAAGCCACTGGGGGTAAGACGGAACTGGTAGGTAACGTGATTGCATTGAAACGGTCTGAAAAAAAAGAGTACTCGACTCATGGTGATACTTATCAGGATGGTCGTGTGAATATTGGTTTGACTACGGCTGATTCCTCTTGGAAAGGGGTCATTGATAATGCCACGATAGGAGAGGATGGGAAAGACCATGAACATGTAGGCGAAGTCAATGTATGGCTGAGTAATGGTGCTCAGTGGATTCATGAATCCACTTCTCGTACGGATGGATTAGATTATGGTGCAATGCCAGATTACAGTAAACCAGATTATGGTTACTTCGATGGTGTTTCCCATGTTAATCGATTTATCGGTGGGAGTAATGAAGAAACCACTGGCTTTATTACTATGAAGAGTGGTGGCTATTACCGTAATGGGAAAGAAATAGAGGGTAACATAGGCCTTCATATTAATAATTATAGTGGCTATAGTACCGTTATTTATCAGCACGTTGGTGATGGTACACAAAAAGAAAATTATCTTGGCGGAGACGTAACGATTACCCATGCAGAATCCGGTTCAAACATTACTTTGGCAACAGGGATGAATGGTATTGATATAAGTGATAAAGCGGCGGTCTCCAAAGTTTTAAATACTTTAGCTAGTAAGTTAATTTATGAGGGGTACGCTAAAATTGGCGTTGATAGAGAAGAAGCTAATTTAAGAGGAACTGTTGTTATCGCTTCAGGATTGACTGCTTCTAGCTTTAAGGCTGATATTAGTGGGTTAATTCAATTTGATGAAACTACTGGTGTTGGTGGATATGAAGCACCTAAAGAAGGCGAGCAACAAGTTGATCAAATAAAGAGTAGTATTTCTGGTACGATGCTAGATACAGATTATCTGACTAACAATATTAGACAAGATAATGGTGATTATAAATTTACAATGAATCCAAGCTCCATTGTTGTGGATGGTGGGAATGCTATTGATGCAATTAGTAAAGTAACAATAAAAGCGGAAGATGTAACTTTATCACTAGAAGCAGAAGATGGCATTCATACAAATGGAAATGCAGTAACGATTGAGGCTAAGGAACTACATATTGGAACTAGCAATAAAAATGCAAAGAATGGCATAGTAGCCAATGGTGGGAGTGTGGAATCTGAAGGAATTACGAATATTACTGCCAAACAGGATGCCATTTATGCTGAAAACGATGGCAAAGTAACACTGGGGAATGGTGATATTGTAG
>CAVBRV010000298.1:0-2231 GCA_963597965.1 Paludibacteraceae bacterium
TCACTGAGCGATATTGTATTCAATAATATCTATGACTTTTGCAATTTAACACTAGATGGAGAGCAGATTGCCTCTCAAGTAGGGGTGGCTAGATTGATTTCTTTTAAGGACGAATCTTTTGCTACTGCTACAGAAGATGGCTGGACAACGGGCATGGGATTTTATTCGGACAACGATAAATTGAATGCGATTTTACGGATGGCGGATTTTGATCCTAATTTTAAGCGGGAAGAACCGGGAACTGATATTTACATCATGGGGTTCATTCCGATGGATAATTTTGTTTCAGAGGTGAAAAAGTATGTTCTGCTGAATTTCCTGGTTTCTATTTGGAAAGGCATGCTGTCCGTTACCATCAATGGGGAAGTCATCCAAAAAGAAAATTTACAAAAGTACATTTGGGAGTTGAATGGGCAGGATAGTAAGGAAATTCATGATTTGAAGGAGTACTACGATTTATTAATCAAATCGGATACAGAAATTGTGAAAATTCCGCTAAAAGCTAAGGAATATGGTGAGAAGTATGGATTTACAGATGGGGAATGTGAACTTCGCTTAAAAGAAGGGAAGGGACTGAATAGCCGTATTTTATTAACACGAAAGTCGGGCATGCGTCTTTTTGAGCAGAAAAATATTAGTGGTTCTATCGAATTTACCGGTGTTTTGCTGATGATAGGAGATAATATGAATGCGGCTTTCAGAAAACTGGAAGTACCTTCTCATGATGCCTGGGCGCCGGATCGTTTGAAGGATCCCAAGGAAAAGAAGAGAGCAGAAAAGATGCTTTCTGAATTTAAAACCTATTTAAGAAATTGCGTCATAAAGACTTTTGGACATACGGAGAAAGATGAAATTGATGCCTTTGGGATGGCGGAATTTTTACCATCCGACTTAAATCAAGAAAATAAGGAAAACGCCAAGGAAGCCATAGGCGGTGATATTGCTGAGATTAAGGAAAAGGAAATCAGTATTTCTAAGCCTAAAGCACGGTCTATGGAGAAGACAGAAAGTACGGGTGGCGGCAGTGGTACAGAAGTGAAGCCAAGTAAGCATAAGGGTAAGGGAACAAAGACAAAGAACCCAGTAGGCCCCGAAGGCGATGATGTGCCGATTCATACGTATAAAGAAATGGCCATTGATGCGCGTGTCCGTTCGTCGGATCCTCGTCAAGGGCGGTGCTTCGTAGAGTATGTCACACCGAAGAAGACGAAGAAGGCGAAATTGGTGCTTTTGATTACCAATGAACGAGGCAAATCCAATAATACATTGCATATCCAATCGGCTGCTTTATTAGAAGGGAGCGGAACGATTGCTTCCTGGAAAGACAATGAAATCATACTCAAGGATATGAAGAAAGGCGAAAAAGTACGGATTCAGTGTGATGTGAATATCAATCGGTATTGCATGATGGAGGCAGTATATTATGAAGCTAAGAAATAGTCTGACACCTTATCCTATTTTGTGCTCTTTCAATGATGATTACCGGGATTCTACTTTCACCGCAGATATTCAGTGCAGCCATACGCTGGATAAAGTCGTGGTGAACGTTACTTTCCAACTGAAAAATGAAGAGTTAAAAGATCTGGTCAAAGCTGGGAAAGCCTTCTACTTGGTGCATATCGAGAGTCCGCAGACTTCTTTCCGGAAACGAGTGGATACGACAAAAGACCAGTTGACAATTTCTTTGGACAAGGATGATTTATCTGATTCTATTGAAATCTGTACTTTTATTGTGGCGGCAGAAGATATCGAAGATTATCATAATTCGCTGTTTAATGCGATTGATGAGACCTTACATATTTCCTTGACGAAAGGAAATATCATGGCTATTGGCACTTCAAAGGAAATTTTGCTAGAGCGGAAGAACCAGGACATGCAGGATGCAGATAGTTTGATCAAAATCATCCGAAATGCGAAGGGAAAGAGAGCCACTATTTATGTAGATACAGATAGTTCGGATTGTATTCTTTTAGGAATGGACGAATCTTTGATCAATTCCTATTGGACATTAGGCCGCAGAAAATATAGAGAAGTTCTTTTCTCTATGTTATTCTTACCAGCCATGATTGTGGTACTGACGAGAATGAAAGAAGACAGTTTATCTGATGAAAGCAGTCGGTTTGAGGATAAAAAATGGTATACCGCAGTGATGGATTTATTAGATAAAGCCGGATATTCATTGGAAAATTTGAGTGAAGAAGATAATTCCATTTTAGAAGCAGCGCAGGTCA
>CAVBRV010000299.1:0-2211 GCA_963597965.1 Paludibacteraceae bacterium
GCAGAGGGGGTGTATTTTTTCAGCCGTAGGCTGGTTGTATGGTTTTTATAAATACAAGGCGGTATAAAATTATAATGTTATGATTGGTATCAAAATATTTCTATTCCACTTTGTATTTATAAAAACCATACAACCGGCCTTACGGCCGAGGGAAATGCCCCCCTCTTTTTTAATTCTCCCCCGTTGGGGGAGATGCCCGATGGGCCTATCATCTATATTTAAATACTACTTAATACTAAACTACGTCAATAGAAAAGATATTTCTAAAATTTGCGTTATATTTCTTTTTAGCCTCCCTTCAACGAAAGGAGGTTTGCCGCTTGTGACCTCTCCGCTAGCATCACTAGCGCCACGGCCCACTGCCTACTGCTAACTGCCTACTATTAACCTCTAACTGCCTACTATTTCATAATCACGAAAAGTGACTAGTGCCTAGCGACCGGTGACCAGGATTTCTATTCCCAGTCACGAGTCACCAGTCACTAGTCACTATTTCATCACATTCATAGAATCACGTTCATAACGCTATTCGATTACAGGCAGCGTCTATCAGTTCATTTGAGCAACCTGTAACTTCTAGCGAAATTTTGCGAATTGCCTCAAAGCCATATAAGCCTATACGGCTTGCCTTATTCCCCGAAGAAAGTATCGCAATTCTTCTGCTTATCCGCACCAGCTTTAATCAAATCATAGGTCTTGAAGAGCGGCAGATCTTTCAGCGGTTTCATACCTTCTGGCGGAGCTACATCTGGATTACATGCCACGCCGTGGGTGGTCTTCACCAGAATTTCTCCTGCTTCCTTGGTCAGTACGAAATCGATGAATGCCTTCGCCACTTCATCATTGGCATGGTTCTTAATCTTGCCAACTGGGCAAGTGGTCCAGCCAGCCTGGTCATAAATGGTGCTGTGAAGTTTCTGTCCCTTCGCACTCACCAAATTCTGATCAGAAATAAAGTTCAAGCAAATCAAGTATTCCCCAGCGCCAGCCTTCTGTCCTGGTGTGAAACCAGAAGGAGTGAACTGTGCAATCTGCGGTTTCAAGGCATTCAAGTAAGCCCAGCCCTTTTCTTCGCCCATCTGCTGCAGCACGGAGCTGATGAAAGTATTTCCTGTACCAGACTTTCTCGGATCTGGCATGATGATTTCGCCCTTAAATTCCGGTTTCAGAAGGTCTTCCAACGTTTCCGGAGCCTTCACGCCTTTGGACTTAAATTCTTCATCAAAACGTTTTTCATTATACCCAATGGAAAGCACTTCCAGATACGTGCCATACCAGAAACCATCTTTGTCCTGGTACTCCGGCAGAATCATATTGGCATTCGGAGATTTATAGGCTTCCAAAAGGCCATCAGCCGCTGCCTTCGCATGGGCATCGGCGGTGCCACCCAGCCAAATATCCGCCTTCGGTGCATCTTTTTCTGCAGCAATACGAGCCAGCGCTTCCCCAGTTGGCAAACGAATGAAGCTGACGTCTGCCCCAGTCTTCTTCTTGAACAAATCAGCCAGTTCTTTCGCTGTATCTTCATGGAAAGATACATACATCACCAGCTTCTTGCCTTTCAAACTCTGTCCTTCTGCTGCTGCCTGTTTGCTATCAGAAGAAGAACCACCGCCACAACCTGCTGTCACCAATGCCATACCTGCCAGTGTACATGCAGCCAGAGCTTTCCAATTCATGAAAAACATCTCCTCTCAAATCATCATTTCTTGATAAAACCGTACGTTACTACTATGAAAATGATTTTAGTAGCTAGTGACTAGTGACTGGTGACTAGAAAAACATCCCCAGTCACAAGTCACCAGTCTACCAGTCACTTTCATTCATAGCGATCTCCACGATGCATAAAATTTACGTGGAATTTACTAAGCCTTTACCATCTTACCATAAAGTATACACAAATTATATGACTATGCTAATTCAGTATAGACATCACGTTCTATAATGTCTTTACATCATCGATGAAATATGTTTATTCACTTTTTTGATTGAGAGAAGTCGAATATGGGCTATTGTGCAAATTCCGGTGCAGTCACTATTGTTAGTTGTTGGTTGTTGGTTGTTGGTTGTCGGTTGTCGGTTGTTTGGCCCCAACAACCAGCAACCGGCGACAGGTTATTACTTAAACTTCCCACCTAAGAAATATCACTTTTCGTCGATGCAGTCTGACATCAAGCGGTATTTAAATTGAAATGATAGGCCCATCGGGCA
>CAVBRV010000300.1:0-803 GCA_963597965.1 Paludibacteraceae bacterium
GCTTTCAATGACGACATATAAAAAAGTAAGTAATTATCGTCAGTTTAGAAGTTTTTGAGCTTATACTTCGTAAATCCCATTTTGGTCAAAATCAAGAACCAGGTATCTAGCTGTCATATTGGCAGAATGAAAACCATCCACCATAGCTTTTCCTACTTTATCTGCTACATCCGCCGGAGCAAAAGCAATAATGGTAGGACCGGAACCGCTGATGGTCGCACCATAGGCACCAGAATAAATGGCATTGGCAATGACTTGTTTGGCACCAGGAATCAAGCCCAAACGATAGGGTACATGGATGCAATCATCTAAGCCAAATTTTAAATATTCCGGTTTCTGATACATAAAAGCAGCCATCAGAAAGGAAACGGCGCCAATATTATGGACTGCATCACTACGGCTATAGGTCTGTGGCAAGACGGCTCTGGCTTTTTCTGTGTGTAATTCAAAATCTGGAATGGTCACTACCGCTTTCCAATGAGAGGGAATATCAATGCTTTCTGCAGTTACTTTTCCATCTTGCAAAAGGGCCATGCAAAAACCGCCTAGAATGGCAGGAGCCGCATTATCCGGATGACCTTCCATTTCAGCTGTGATATTTAAAATTTCTGTCCGGCCAAAGGGCTCTCCCATCAGCAGATTTGCTAGAAATACGCCAGATGCTAAAGCTGCAGAGCTACTCCCTAACCCTCTAGCAAAAGGAATGCGATTGATCAGGTACATATGACCACCAGGAATTTCTTTCCCTGCTTTTTTCGCCGTTTCTGCCATGGCATGAATAATCATATTATCCATACCAGAGG
>CAVBRV010000300.1:813-2179 GCA_963597965.1 Paludibacteraceae bacterium
GGTGATTTGGTCCGCCCCTTCCCCTTCGGCTTTGATGTCTGTGTCTTCCAGTTTTCTACCTTCTACTGGCACAAATTGAACCACATTATATAAGCCCAAAGACATGCCTAAGGTATCAAAGCCACTGCCAATATTAGCTGTAGTCGCTGGGACGCGAACGATGTATGTTTTATTCTCTGTCATCTTCCATAACCCTCACCACATTAGCAACCTGGCGCATGCATGGCAAAACCTGCAGTGCTTTTTCCACATGAATGATATTTTCTCTCGGTGTATCCTGGGTGATAATCATCAATTCCGCTGCATCTTCGATACGACTCTTCTGGACCACTTCTTTGATACTAATATCGTTATCCGCATAGGCAGAGGCAATTTGCGACAGTACCCCAGTTACATCGTCCACGATGAGACGGAAATAGTAGGAATTTTTGAGTTTCAGAGAAGAATAGAAGGGAATCCGTTTCGTTTCTGTCAGCATCATGCCGGTACCGGTGGAATGGTTCATGATGTGTTTAGCCGTACTAATCACATCAGCCATGACGGCACTGGCGGTCGGAAGGGATCCTGCCCCTCGTCCATAGAACATGACATCATCTACAATATTTCCTGTCACGTAAATTGCATTATAAGACCCCTTCACCGAAGCCAATGGATGGGTTCTCGGTACGAAAGCGGGATACACATTGAGTGCAATGCCATTTTCCTGACGAGTACCTACGGCTAGAAGTTTAATGGTGTAGCCCATTTCGCTGGCGTATTGTACATCTTTCTGGGAAATTTTTTCAATGCCTTCTACTAAAACATCATCAAAGGTGACATTGGCACGGAAACCAATAGATGCTAGAATGGCCAGTTTTCTTGCTGCATCATAACCGCATACATCGTTGGTAGGATCTGCTTCGGCAAATCCTTTTTTCTGCGCCAACCGTAGAGCATCAGAATAGCTCATACCTTCTTCATCCATGCTCGATAAAATGAAATTGGTGGTGCCATTCACAATACCGACAATGCTTTCAATTTCATTGGCTGCCAGCGAATCATGGAGGGGACGAAGAATCGGAATTCCGCCACCTACACTGGCTTCGCAACTGAAATTGACTTTGTTCTTTACGGCGGTATTCATAATTTCCGGTCCAAAAAGAGCCACCAAATCTTTATTGGCGCTAACTACATTCTTTTGATGATTGAGTGCATCAAAAATATATTCTTTCGCTGGATGGATGCCCCCCATAACCTCTACGATGATCCCTACCTTCGGATCGGTGATGATATGGTCAAAGGAATCTGTCACATCGACGCCTTTCAAAATTTCTAGATTTTTGTATTTTTCTGGGTGACGCACCAGCACATGGGTAATGGTTAGGCG
>CAVBRV010000301.1:0-2175 GCA_963597965.1 Paludibacteraceae bacterium
TGAATAAAAATTCAAGAATCATTTCAAATAACGATTAAATCAGTGTTTCCCTAGTGACTTGTAACTGGCTCGGAACATAAACCTTAAACCTACACTCACGTGAATGATGAGTTAAAAAAATATCGGTGGTACATTACGCTAGCGACATCATCTCATTCGAGAAACCTTTAGAACCTTTAGAACCTTTAGAACCCTAAGAACCCTGTCATCACTAGCGGTATCATCCCTACTTAACGTTATCCCATAGCGAAACATAGGAGTGAATCACCCTTGCAGCGAATCAACAATTTGAGACAATATTTCCATATACCAGTCCTGCTGATGGGCATTTTGGTGACCATCATATGGGCGACCCTTTTGTATGATCAAAGCGCCGCGGATCGGCAGCGGCAGCTCACCCAGCTGGGGCAGTTGCAAATGCAAAAAGTGCAGCGCTCCGTAGATAAATACATTCATATTTCCGAACGCATGGCTGCCTTCGTGGTCAAGAACCAAGGGAAGACCGACGGCTTTTCCACGTGGGCCCTGCCCTATTTCTCCATGAATCGATCTCTTCGGACCGCACAATTGGCGCCCGATGGCATCGTGGACGTGGTTTATCCAGCAAGGGTGAGGAAAGATTACTTGGGCAATCTCATGGAAGGTCCTTACCAATTCCAAGCAGAGAATGCCAGAAAGAAACATACCGCCGATGTGGAATCGCTCTACCAACTGCAAGCCGGCGGCACGGGCATGCTTTTCATTTATCCCGTTTATATTTTCAATGACCTGGGCGGCGAACGCTTCTGGGGTTACTCGATTATCACGGTGGCAGAAGATGATTTCATCGAAGAAATGAATGTGTCTTCTTTGGAAACTTTGGGCATCAATTACGAACTCACTTGGAATGGGCTGGGTCACGACAAGGACCAGGTGGTGTATCTCAAAGGCGAACTGGGGCCGCAAACTGTCGAAGTGAAACGGCAGATTCAAGATGACACTTGGACCATTCGTCTCTGTGACGCTCATAATTGGCAAAATAAAGGAATGGTTCTCTTCGCGCTTTGGGGCGGGTTCTTGAGTTCGGGCATCATGTCCTTTATGTACGAAAAGAATAGACGATTGAAACGGATGGGTAGCATCGACCCGCTGACTGGCGTGTACAACCGAAAAGGCGGCGACGAAGCGGTGGCTCATTATATCAAGAAGGAAAAGCCAGAGAAATTCATGGTGATGGCCCTGGATATTGATAATTTCAAATTCCTAAACGACGTCTACGGCCACGATGCCGGCGACTGTGCATTGAAGAAATTGACCGAAGATATTCAGCACTCCTTCGATGGGCCCATGGTGGTGACCCGCAACGGGGGCGATGAATTTGTCATCATGAAGCCTTACGAAGAAGAAGGCTTGATCTACGAAAAAATTCGTCTCTTCGCCGTGACGCCGCACCGGCTGAACTACCACGGCAAGCCCATTGATTTCTATACTTCCATGGGCTGTGCTTCCTATCCTGCTAATGATGTGGATTACAAGAAACTTTGCGTCAAAGCAGACTTTGCTCTCTACAATGCGAAAATCAACGGCAAAGCAGGCTGGCGGAAATATGATGAAAGTTTGCTGAACTTGCAAGAACGGGTGCAGCTGGGTTTCAAGCTCTCCGACATCACCGACAACATCCCCGGTGCCATTCTGGTCTATCGGGCGACGCCAGAAGCGAAGATTCTCTTTGCCAGCGATTCTTTCGTGGACATGATTGACTGCAGCAGTTGGGAAGATTTCATGGCCTACTCCCAGGGCGAGTATAGAAATATCGTGCTGGCGAAGGATTGGAAATACTTGGTGGAAGAACGGAAACGGATGCAATCCAGCATCGATGATGAGAAACACATCGTCTTCCTGGGCTACCGCCTCCGCACCAAATCGGGAGACCTGAAACGGGTCATCGCGGCGGGCCATTATTCCCTCAATTCCTTCCACGGCGGCGTTTTCTATGTGAGCCTTTTTGATGAGAAGAATTTGACGGTGAAACAGGCGGAAAAATAATGAGGAATGAGGAGTTAGGAATGAGGAATGGTGGTGCGGCGCATCATCATTTGGAAGCGCCGGGAATATAAAAGGTTATTACTCAAACTTCCCACCTAAGAAATATCACTTTTCGTCGATGCAGTCTGACATCAAGCGGTATTTAAATTG
>CAVBRV010000302.1:0-2160 GCA_963597965.1 Paludibacteraceae bacterium
TACACCGTATTTATCGCCCCCATTGGGGGAGATGCCGTAGGCAGAGGGGGCTGCTATAGCGGTATGAATCAGTATGTTGTTCTATTCAAAACGGGACTAATAGCCATTTCTAACTTCTCACTTCTAACTTCTCACTTATTAAAATTGCATCAGCCCTTCAAAATCATACCCAGAAATTTAGTTTGGTATAAATGGTGACTGATAACTAGTGTACTGTATCATTGATATTTACCACTATAAAAATACATGTTGAACAAGCGGTAAGTATCGTCCCCCCTTGAAGAAGGGGGCAAGGGGGATAGAGTGTTTCGTTAGAAACACATTCATCGTAGCGAGATAAAAAATAAAAGACGCCGTACACATCGGCGTCCTGCTCTAGCGTCAAATACACTTTGCATCAGCGTTAAAGGCTTGATGACAGAATCCCGTCTCTGCCTTTAAGCCCTTACCGCTACTGCTGATAAGATTTCTCCACTCAGGGACACAAATCATTTCATAACTTCTATATCATTAAGCAAAAAATATGACCGGTCGAAATGACGGATAGACTGGTTGCTAGTTGTTTGTTGTCGGTTGTTTGGCCCCAACAACCAACAACCAACAACCAGCAACAATCGCTAATCCGGTTTCTTGCTATTGAAAAAATAAATTAACGAGCAGACATTCGAGAAACCTTTAGAACCATGAGAACCCTTTCCTATTTCCCCCACTGATTCGGAAGTCCCACTGCCATGGCGGTGCCCACGACCAGGATAGCGTACTTGATTCCGCTGGGCATGAAAAGGTCGGCTACGGCGTACATGAGAATGATCACCGTGACCAATTCTTTTCCTCTAGGATAAATCCGAAAACGCTGTATCCAGGAAGCGAAGAGGAGTGTATCAATAAAAACAGTCATGCACAGTTGCAATCCCCCCAAGGCGAGGAGAGTCATTTCCCTATCTAGCCTGAGAAGGTAGGTGCCGGTCATGCCACCGATGCCGATGATCACTGCCAGCAGCACGAAGGGAAGGCGTTTCAGAAATGTTTTTCTTGTAATTGTCTTCCGGACGTCCAGTGCATTGCGGCGGAAATAGCAAAAAATAAGCAGCACGGCGGTGATGCCGTATTCTGCTAGAAAAAATAATGTGGCTTGATTTTGTGTCATACAATTACCTCTTTTTTGTAGTAAGTAGGCAGTTAGCAGTTGGCAGTAGGCGGTTTGTAGAGACTGCCTACTGCCAACTGCTAACTGCCTACTTTTCACTCACAGCGTCACCATAAAATGACCCATGAGCATTTCCAACGCCCGCTTGACCACTTGTTGGAACCGTTTTTCTGCCAGTTCATAGGTATCGTGGGGCGCAATGCTTTCACTGTCTAGTCGCTGTGCGACCACGCCGCAGACGGAGCCAGCTCGAAGACCCAGGACGCTGCAGAGGGTAAAGAGTGTGGCGTTTTCCATTTCAAAATTAGTGCATCCCATATGGCGATAGTCGTCCATGGTGCCTTGCAGGGCTTTTCGCACGTAGCCGGAGAAGCTGTCGTATCGTTCTTGTCCGGGCCAGAAGGAGTCGGTAGAAATAGAAATACCCACTTGGTGTGGGATGTGTAGTTCTTTGGCTGCTTGTTCTAAGGCCAATGTGACTTTCAAGTCCGCCAGGGCCGGGTATTCGGGCGGGGCATAGGCTTTGGAGGCCCCATCCATGCGGACTGCCGCTTTATTGATCACCAAATCGCCCAGATGTAAATGTTCTTGGATAGAGCCGGTGGTTCCGACGCGAAGGAAAGTGGTCACGCCCAATCGGGCCAGTTCTTCTACCGCAAAGGTCACGCACGGACCGCCCATGCCAGTAGACATGACGAGAACCGGTTTCTGGTGGAAATAGGCTAGCCAGGAAGTGTAGTCTCGATGGGAAGTCAGGAAAGAGGCGTCCTCGTCCAATACTTTCGCCAGTCCTTCCACCCGTCCCGGATCACCAGGCACAATGGCGTAGGTGGCGCCTTGCAGCATGTCTTTCGTCAGCCCGGTGTGATACATGATTTCTTTTTCTTTGGCGTAATGAAACATGGTAATCTCCTGTATAAATACGATTGAGGCAATAGGAAAGATTTCGATAACGATTACAGGGTTCTAAGGGTTCTAAGGGTTCTAAGGGTTCTAAGGGTTCTAAGGGTTCT
>CAVBRV010000303.1:0-2142 GCA_963597965.1 Paludibacteraceae bacterium
AGATTCCTGTGCACTCACTGTTGTTAGTTGTTTGTTGTCGGTTGTTTGACTCCAACAACAAACAACTAACAACCAGCAACAATCATCAATCCAAGTTTTTCTATCGAAAACCGAATTAACGAGTACTCACTATATAACCTTATATAATATATATTTGCGGCGCTTCTAAATTATTATGCGCCGCCACCATCACTCCTCACTCCTCACTCCTAACTCCTCATTCCTCACTAAAAACCGCAGGTTTTTCAAAAAGTCCGTGCTAGAATTTCCATGAAATGGTATAATAGACCAAATATGGATAGATGAGAAGAGGCATCTGTCATATAAGAGCGAAATTGATAGTGCATATAGTAGCTAGGGATTAGGGATTAGATTACTATTTTCCTAATCCCTAATCCCTAATCCCTAATCCCTAGCTACTATTTTTAGCAAAAAGGAGAGCGGACATGGAAGAAAACGAAATGTACACAGCCGATGACCGACTGATTGTTGCACTGGATGTGGACAACTTTGACAAAATGAAAAACCTAGTGGACGAACTGGGGGACCTGGTTTCTTACTACAAAGTGGGAATGGAACTGTACTACAGCGCCGGCAGCGACACCATCAAATACCTGAAAGAACACGGAAAGAAAGTATTTCTTGACCTGAAATTGCACGACATCCCCAATACCGTAGGGCATAGCGTGGCTTCCGTCACCCGTCTTGGTGTGAACCTCATCACCGTCCATGCCGCTGGCGGGCGGGCTATGATGCAGGCCGCTTCTCGCTATGCGAAAATAACCGCCGATGAATTGGGCGTAGAACGTCCGAAAATTCTAGCCGTCACCGTTCTGACCAGCTTTGATGACCAGGGCTGGCAAGAAGTGGGCGGCCATTTGCCCATCCAGGATCATGTATTGGAATTGGCCCAACTGGCGAAAGACTCTGGTGTCGATGGTGTGGTCGCTTCCCCACGAGAAGCCGCATCCATTCGCGAAATGGCGGGCAACGATGATTTCCTCATTGTCACCCCAGGCATCCGCCCCTCCTTCGCACAGACCGATGACCAGAAACGTATCGCCACCCCATCGGAAGCCTTCAAAGATGGCTCTTCCATGCTTGTTATTGGACGACCGATCACACAGGCCATTGATCCCTGTGCGGCTGCCCGTTTAATTTTGAAAGAAATAAAGGAGAATGCATAATCATGATGACCGAGAAAGAAATTGAATCCCTATTGAAAGACACCAAAGCCATTCTGGAAGGCCACTTCCTGCTGACCAGCGGCCTCCATAGCCCGCTCTACGTAGAAAAATTTAACGTACTGCAGCACCCAGAATACACCGAAAAACTCTGCGAACAGTTTGCAGAACACTTCAAAGATAAAGGCATCGAAACCGTCATCGGACCAGCAACTGGCGGCATCATCCTTTCCCAGGTCACCGCTCGTCTTCTGGGCGTTCGTTCCATTTTCACCGAAAGAGAAAATGGTAAAATGACCCTGCGCCGTGGATTCAAAGTAGCACCTGGCGAAAAAGTCCTCATCGTAGAAGACATCGTTACCACCGGTGGATCCATCAAAGAAGTGGTGGACGTAGTGAACCAGGCCAAAGGCGACATCGTAGGCATTGGTCTTCTGGTAGACAGAAGCGGCGGCAAAGCCGACTTCGGCGTACCAGCAGAAAAAGTATTCCCACTGCTCCACCTCACCGTACCAACCTATAAACCAGAAGAATGCCCGCTTTGCAAAGAAGGCAAACCTCTGACCGAACGCGGCAGCCATCATTTGAAGAAATAATTTTATAAATAGTGGCTGCTTGTTAATTTATTTTTTAATAGCAAGAAACCAGATTAGTAATTGTTGTTGGTTGTTTGTTGTTAGTTGTTGGGGCAAACAACCGACAACTAACAACAAGCAACAATCACTAATCCGAGTTCTTTCTATTGAAAAAACGAATTATCGAACATTCACTAGATACATAAAAACGCCATTCTCGTGAGGAGAATGGCGTTTTTGCTGTACGTAAGCAGTAGGCAGTTGGCAGTATTTGTGATTGTCATTGGGGAGAATGACGCTAGTATTGAAAAGAAGAATTCTTTGCACATTATCGCCCCCATTGGGGGAGATGCCGAAGGCAGAGGGGGCTGCACTAGCGGTAT
>CAVBRV010000304.1:0-2112 GCA_963597965.1 Paludibacteraceae bacterium
GGATAAGGTCAAACAACTAACAATCAACAAACTAACAACTTGACAACGGCTTTTTTTAGAATGACTATCGCCAGTCGTACGTCCATTTGGTATAATGTAATTTATAAACAAGTACAATAAAATAGTTTATGTAATGACTGTTCGTTCATTCATTTTTTCAATAGCAAGAAGCGGGATTGATAATTGTTGTTAGTCGCAAATGTGAAGCCAAACAACCAACAACTAACAACCAACAACAATCGCTCATCCGGTTTCTAACAAATGGAGTAAGTAGCCACTACTTCAGAGGGATAACATGAAAATCAAAAAGCTAGAACTGATGACAGCGGTATGGATAGGATGTTTTTGTTATGGCACGATAGCCAGCGCTGAATCGTTGCCGCCCGACTCAGTCAGACATGCAGGAACACTTCAAATGAATCAGATGCAGCAATATTTGGAGCGTGAGCGGGTGAATCGCCAGATTGCGGAGGATCGAGCTGCCCAGCAAAAGCAACTGGATCAGAAGCAGAAGGATGAAAATCGGCCGGAAGGAGACATTCAATTTCCTTTAAAGCAAATTTTGGTGGACCCATCGGCGGTATTGACGGAGAAGGAAATCACGGCAATCACCGCTCCTTATGAAGGGAAAACGGTGACCTTGCAAGATGTGTACCGCGTGGTAGAGGCCATCAATGAGCTGTATTACCAAAAAGGCTATGCCACTTGCCGGGCTTTTTTGCCGCCACAGACGGTGGAAGAGGGAACCATACATATTCTTCTGGTAGAAGGAAAGACAGAGGACACGTCGGTTGTCAATAATCACCAGCTTAAAGAGTCGTATATCAAGAAACGATTGCCTCTTCCCACAGGAGAAGTGGTGAACGTGAAACAGCTCAATCAGGAATTGCTTCGGTTCAATGGCACCCATACTACTCAACTTCGGATTGTCATGAAAGCAGGAAAAACACCAGGCACTACAGATTATGAAATTGTGGCCTATGAACCGAAACGCACCACCTGGTCTCTATTTGAAGACAATGGAGGCAGTGATACCAGTGGTCTTTATCGCACCGGATTGTTTTATAACAATAAAAGTCTGTCCGGTGTAGGCGATGCTTTTGGGGTGGGTACAGTCATCAGCCGAGGAACCAAAGCCGCCAATGCCACCTATAGCCACGACTTGGGACGGCGCGGTACGAAAATGAATTTCCTTTATAGTACCAATGCGGTGAAAACCGTGGATGGAGCATACAAGGATATGGTGAAAGGCCATGCCCATTCTTTTGCCTTGGGCGTTACCCATCCTTTGGTGGTGAATGAAAAGAAACGAATAGAATTGTCTTTGGATTACAATGACCAAAATTCTAAAAGTGATTTCCTGGTGAAAAATACCCGATTCAACATTGTCAATGATTCGGTGCAAGATGTGACGTTGGGCTTGGCCGTAACCCAGTATGGAAATACCCATGTATGGTATCAGAAACATAGTTTCGTGCTAGGAAAAAGTGATAGCCGACCAGAGCTTTCTGCATCTACCAGTCAGCACTATCATTTCTATAAATGGAACGGGTTGTACCAGAAATCCTATACACCGGGACGAGTGCTTTCTCTTCGCACCGATGCCCAGTGGAGCCCGATAGACGGCATGGTCAGTGCTCGCCAATATTATATCGGCGGAATGTATAGCGTGCGGGGCTATAAAGAAAATTACCTGGGTGGAGATAGCGGTTTTTCCGTCAGTGCGGAATACCAAATGCCTTTGGGCCACCGACAAACCTATGGTTTTACATTCTTTGATTATGGACGGATTTACCAGAGCGGACAGAGTGCCAATGCGGATCGCTACTTGAGTAGCATAGGATTTGGCATTCGCCAGCAAATAGGGCAAAATTATTCCGCCAACCTCACGTGCGGCTTCCCCATGAAACGAAATTTTCAAGCCGAACGGGTGAGCCCGATGAGAGTACATTTTGTGTTGAGCGGGCAGTTTTAAGCAATGTTATTAAGTAGTGGCTGCGCAATAATTCATACGCCCGATGTTCCCTAAACATATGCAGTGAAATTTTGGTATTCAAATGCAAAGAAATACGGGCTATTGTGCAAATTCCTGTGCACTCACTGTTGTTAGTT